>NZ_JBTTDI010000001.1:0-378755 GCF_055796185.1 Bartonella sp. P12B
ATTCGTGTTGCGGAGGAATGTTAGAAAATCCTATTCCCTAACCTTTATTCACGTATCCCGCACCTTTAAAAAACATATGGAAAACCAATAAGTCATTTATTGTTAAATATTGAATGGCGGAGAGAGAGGGATTCGAACCCTCGATATGGTTTCCCATATACACGCGTTCCAGGCGTGCGCCTTCAACCACTCGGCCACCTCTCCAGAAGCTTGCACTATACCCAGAAAGAAATAACGTGCAAGCTTAAACTCATACTCAAAATTCAAAAAACAACTTTATTTATCAAAACGAGGCAAGATAATTACTAAATAACAGGTAATTTCTCTACTTTTAAAAAGTAACTTTTTCGTGGATAGGCAACATACCACGAACCTCTATCCATATTTATATCTAATAATCGGCAGGATAAGCAATTACATGAGCCTTTTGGTCAACCAACATTACACCATATTTCACGAGGATAATAAAATTGATGTTAACAAAATTATTTATAATGTGATTTCTCTTTAGCAAATTACAGAATGTAATCATTATCCTTGCCTTAAAGTTTCTACATCATTTTATATCATTGCTAAGAGCGCGGACAGCTCGTGCAGTTTCACACTGTAATGCCTTTCTTGCTAAAATTTTCATATCTGCAAAACTATGAGTTTGCAAACGTGCTTTTACTGAAGAAATATCACTGGAGATCATAGAAAGTTCGTTAATTCCCAAACCAGTTAAAATCATCGCTGCAAAAGGATCTCCAGCCATATCACCACACACACTAACCCAACAATTATGTTTTTCTGCACCCTGGATAGTATAATGAATCATGCGTAAAATTGCTGGATCAAGACTATCAGCTTCAGAGACAAGATAAGGATTTTGGCGATCAACAGCCATTGTATACTGCGTTAAGTCGTTCGTTCCAATCGAGAAAAAATCAACATAAGCACTCAAAATATCTGCCATAATAGCGGCAGCTGGGACCTCTACCATAATCCCAAGCTTTAATTTTGGTGCACTAATATCATTGCGAATTTCTTCCATGATTTTTTTCATAGCAAAAATCTCTGAAACAGACATAACCATCGGAAACAGAATCCATAAATCTCCGCCTTCTTTTGCGGCTCGATACAAAGCACGTAATTGAGGAACCAAAAGATCTCGCCGACGTAATAAAAGCCGCATTCCTCGAACACCTAAAAAAGGATTGTTCTCTTTAGATAAATGTAAATGTGTAACCTGTTTATCTCCACCAATATCCAGCGCACGGATAATCAATGGCTTATCCCCAACCGCTGCAATCATTGCTCTATAAACATTAAATTGTGCTTCTTCACTTGGAATATGTGGACTATCTAAAAATAAAAATTCTGTACGCATAAGGCCAACACCTTCAGCCCCCAAATCTAAGGCAGCAGAAACTTGATTTGTATCATTGACATTAGCCATGATGCGAATCCTTTGGCCATCTGTCGTTTGCACTGGTAATCTAAATACACGTATTTCGCTGTCACGCTTTTGCGTGACAACACTTATCTGCCTTTGCACATCTTCAACATCTTCAGGAACAGGATCAAGGTAAATGAACCCATTATCACCATCAATAATAGCTTGGACATCACATTCAATTGCTAAAACATCAGTCCCCATAGCAACAATCATTGGAATACCAAGAGTACGCGCTAAAATAGCTGTATGAGACAGTGGCCCTCCCCATGCTGTTGCTAATCCTTGCACCTTTGTACAATCAAGCTGAGCTATATCAGAAGGAGATAAATCATCTGTAACAAGAATAATACCACGCGGGATATCATTTAAAAAGAATGATCTATAGGATGGATTGATTTCACCTAGAACACGACGACCAACGTCAATTAAATTTACAGCACGCGCCGCTAATAAAGGATTATCTACCTTAGAAAACATATCTGCAAATTGCCGAACTGCTCTATCCCAAGACCACGCGACACCATGACCTTCTGCAATAAAACGAAAAGCTTGCGCTATCAAATTGTCATCTTCAAGAAAAACCATTTGTGCAGAAAAAATCGCAGCTGAATCTGCCCCCATACGCGCTGTAATCTCAGCAACAACTGATGCCATCTTATGTTTGGTTTTTGTAAGAGCATTTTCAAGACATGCAGTGCCAATTGCAAAATCAATTGGCTGATCCGTTATGGAAATATTATTTTGCTTTAAAACAAAAATCTTACCAAGAGCTAACCCTGAACTTGCTCCAACACCAGAAATACCTCTTTGCCCAGAGCGTGGATACCAACTATGAAAAGCTTTAGAGTGAGATTCTATTTCTCTCATCATACATTTTTCACTTATGCTCACTTTTTTCGCAACAGAAATTGCATCCTTAAGAAGTTGTACACCCTCTGCAGCATCCGTCGAAAAAATCAGAACATCACCGTTTTTTGCTCCTAATTGCAACAAACCAACTAAATTTTTCATTTCAACAGCATACTGACCATGGCGAATTCTGATAGAACTCTGAGCTTTTTTTGCAAAGTCAACCCAAAGAGAAGCTGGTCGCGCATGAAGACCACTTGGATAATCTAAAGTCCATTCTTGGTAAACTGACAGATCACCAATCAAATTCTTCCCCATTTTTATATCCTGACCAAATAGAGTTGTAACAATTTGTTGTTTATCTGTCGTTATTGAAAGAGCTTCAAGCCGTTCCTTATCAAATAAAAGAGGCGTTAATTGTCTGCAAATCTCTCGATATCGATCTGGACAAGCAGCAATGGCAATAACTAAATGTGCCTTCTTTCCCTGCCGCCACTCAACACCAGCAGGAACCTGTATAACAGCAACAGCATCTCTAATAATCAAATGACGACTTTCAACCATTCCATGAGGAATTGCTATACCATTCCCAAGCCACGTATTCGTGATTGCCTCACGTTGGAGTACGCTTGCCAGATAACATTTGTCAACCGCACCAACCTGTACAAGCAATTCAACAGCAGCACGAATCGCATCATTTTTATGATCAAAAGCAGCAGCAAGTTGTACAGACCTTATAGATAAAATTTCACCCTCGTTAAAATCTGTATTCAGTGCTTCTACTTTCTCACATCTCATGATGAATTTAAACTCCCTCATATTTGAGCATGAATATTTCTGATAAATTTTATTTCAAAGCCGTATTTTCCAACATACAAAACATAAATAATACCGCAATTTTCCTTGGTTGTACGGAATATAATTGAACGGTAAATTTCCTCCACCGTGATCCCTCAACCAACTGGCATCACTCGCACTCTTTATTGCACAAAGAAAAACACCCCAATCTTTGCACACCAAATCAATTGAAAAACTATTGTGTTACCCTCTCAAGTTATTCGACATAACCTGTTATTACTCCTCATATAAAAAACAGAATATCCCCAATCTCAGCACCTTTAGCTAATTTTAATTCCCTCAAAATTGAGCAACCTGTTGTTCCTTCTCTCTCACCTTATTAAATGATCAAAAACGAACAAACGTAACCTCTCTCATTAAGATTACATTGTAATAAATATCTCACAGCACAAAATCCTCAAGAGACAACCTTGACTACATTACAGAATTCTCTTTTTCAAATAACCATTCAAACCATAAAACCCTCTTCATTGGATCACTCACCCCAAGATGCATATCCAAAAAATAAACAAATCCCTAAACACAACCCTAATTTCTAAATATTTTAAAAAGCAAAATAATAACGCTGCAAAATGAAAAGTGCTTTTAGCTTAACAAACCTTTGATTTTATACTTATAAGTTTGTTTTCATAATGTTTTATAACAGATAGATAAAAACACTTTTAAAGTCTCTTCTCGCATATCAATCGCTTCTCTCTTATCACGCTTAAATTCCCTTAATAGCATAACTTCACCCTAGAGACTGAAATCCTCCAACATACAGACTTCAAAATAGCTTTGATGAATACTACCACAATCTTTTTATCTGTTCTCTCTCTTCTAAACCGATAGCCTTACTCATCTCATAACTCTTTAAAGAATATTATAACTATCAAAAATAACCACAAACTCATCATCTTTTGCAACATGAGCGGAAAATTTCATCATAACGTTCATGCTTTCAGTATAAATGGAATATAACATCAATTTTTTGGTTATTTAAGAGGAAGATTTTCCTAGATTTCGTTTTTTGATTTCCTGTACATCACAAAATTAGACTATATCATCAACGCAAAAGAGGAAAGATAGCACCTCTATCTTTCCTCTTTAAGAGCCCTAATCTCACAATGGAAATTCAACAAAACAACGGTTTATTGGTAAAGAATACTAAAAATTACTTTTGTGCTTCTACCATGGGAATAACCGAAACATATGAACGGTTATTTGCTTTCCGTTGAAAAGAAACAGTCCCATTTGATAGCGCAAAAAGAGTATGATCTTTTCCAATACCGACATTGTTACCAGCATGCCAACGTGTACCGCGCTGACGAACAATAATATTTCCAGCAATAACGGCTTCACCACCAAATTTTTTAACGCCAAGACGTTTCGATTCTGAATCGCGACCATTACGCGATGAACCACCAGCTTTTTTATGTGCCATGGACGTTCTCCTTTAATCTTTTTTACTCTCTGCTGCTACAGCCGCTTTCTTCTGCGGTGCAGTCTTTTTTTCAGCAGTTTTTTTAGCTGTTTTCTTAACAGAAGCAGCTGCTTCTGTTTCTTTTGTTTGCTCTTTTAATGCAGTGGCTTCCTCTTTAATTGGTTTTGCAACTGTTTTTTTAGGCTTTGAGCCACCCATTAAAATTTCTAATATACGAACTGTTGTCAACTCTTGACGATGACCACGTGTGCGTTTCGAATTTTGACGACGACGCTTTTTAAATGCGATAACCTTACGCCCACGAACTTGCTCTATAATCTCAGCAGTAACCAAAGCATCGGCAATAACAGGCGCACCAATAACCGCATTACCCTCTTGCTCAATCATCAATATATCTTTGAATTCAACAACATCACCCGCATTGCCAATAATTTTTTCAACTTTCACCACTTGGTTAGCAATAACGCGGTATTGCTTACCACCGGTTTTAATGACTGCGAACATTTTTCATCCTTCCGTTCATTCCAGCTCTTATTTAATTTATGCCTCATCAATAAGGGAAAATAGGCTGCTTTTTATCAGTCGTAATCGATTTGAAAAGAAGGATAAACATCCTCCTCAACACAAATATGCGCAGATCTCTCCACGCTTACGTTTTCATATATGACGGAATTTCTATTCTCTGTCAATAAAGTCCTATAAAAAAACAAAAAAGGGTTGTACTAAAAACAATTGAAGGTTATCTACCCGCTATATAGCTTAAAGAATATGAAATTTTATTGCACTTTATATATGGAGAGATGGCTGAGCGGTTGAAAGCACCGCACTCGAAATGCGGCATAGGGGCAACTCTATCGGGGGTTCAAATCCCTCTCTCTCCGCCAAATTATCTTCAAGTAATCTTCATGAGAACAATTTATTCTACACGTTTGGCTTGAATATGTGCCAATAACCCTAATGTTGAGCTATCACGCTTGTTAGCTTTTTTTTCTCCACGCAGTATTGGTAACAATTCATTGGCTAATTCTTTACCAAGCTCCACACCCCATTGATCAAATGAATTAATGTTCATCAAAATACCTTCGACAAAAATACGATGCTCATAAAGTGCAATAAGGCGACCGAGCGCAAAAGGTGTTAGTAAATCCTGAACCACCATAATACTAGGGCGGTTTCCCTTAAAACTTCTATGACGTGCTAAATTATCTGCTTCACATTCATCAATTCCACTTTTTACAAGGATACGCCAAGCATCTTCAACACTGCGTCCTTTCATTAAGGCTTTTGATTGTGCCAAACAATTCGCCACCAACATGTCATGCATATGATGTAAATTGTGTTCATGTCCTTTTACAAATAAAATAAATTCCACGGGAATAACATCTGTTCCTTGGTGCAAAAGCTGAAAAAAAGCATGTTGACCATTTGTCCCTGAATCACCCCAAATAACTGGACCACTTGAAAAAGTTAAGGGTTTTCCAGTCAAAGAAACCTGCTTACCATTCGATTCCATATCAAGTTGTTGCAAATAAGCTGGAAATCGCGCTAAACGCTGTTCATAAGGAATAATAGCACGTGATGAATAACCACAAATGACGCGATGCCAAAACCCTAAAAGAGCAAATCGAATAGGAATATTCTTATGCAAAGGTGCTGCTCTAAAATGTTGGTCCATCTGCTGAGCCCCTTGAAGAAACTGACGAAAATTCTGACCACCTATTGCCAACATAACAACAAGACCAATAGCAGACCAAATCGAATAGCGCCCTCCAACCCAATTCCAAAATCCAAAAACCCTTGAAAAATCTATGCCAAATTCTGCTACTTTATCAAGCGCACTAGAAACAGCAATGAAATGTGTGCGAACAGCTTCCTCCCCTAAATGTGAACAAATCCATTGATGTGCAACTTGAGCATTTGCCATTGTTTCAGCCGTTTTAAAAGTTTTAGAGGCAATAACAAACAGCGTCGTTGCTGGATTCAAAACAGAGAGAATATCGGAAATATGTGCACTGTCAGCATTAGAAACAAAATGGCAATGCGGACCATCATGATAAGGTTTTAAAGCATGCGTGACCATTGCAGGTCCAAGATCAGAACCTCCAATACCAATATTGACAATATCGGTTATCTTCTCACCATTATTTCCCTTATAGCTACCATCACGCACACTTTCAGAAAATCTTTCCATGTTGTTAAGAACAACCTGAATATCCCGAACAATATCATGGCCATCTAACATAAAAACTTCGTCAGCAGACAAACGTAATGCAATATGCAAAACAGAGCGCTTTTCAGTTGTATTAATGGCCTGACCTAAAAACATTGCTTCACGCCTGCCTAATACATCTGCTGCAATTGCTAAATCATCTAAGAGTTGCAATGTTTTAAATGTCACACCACATTTTGAAAAATCAAAAAGAAGATCATCAAGCCTCAAAGAGAAATGGCAAAAACGCTGTTCATCTCCTTCGAAATGTCGACAGATATCATGGACCCCATCCTTGGTAGCATGTCTTCTTAAAGCTTTTAAAATTCCCTCAAAAGCTTTTTCGTTTCGAAGCGGCAAACTCTCTTCCATGAACTTAACTCGTACAATTATTGATAATGAAATCTGTTCAACAAACAGTAATGAAACAGAGAAAATCTCTTTATTACTAACCTATTTTTACTGTTCATATACAAAATAAAAGGGTATGAAAGCGTAAGGGTAAAACCTGAAAACGGCATTTTTAAAACAAAAATAAAAAAACTTCCAAACCTTTCTCTACCAAATACATCATTCAACTTGGCTGAGTTCCTTTATTAAGCGCATAGATTCTTCTGCTTTTGGTCTTACAAAACGTCCCAAAAATAGATAAACAACTGGTGTGACATAAAGCGTAAAAATAGTTGCTAAACCCAAACCACCAACAATAACCCAACCTAAAGCTACACGTGCTTCTGCTCCAGCACCTTTAGCTAAAACCAAAGGAATTCCTCCTAATATAGCACAAATCATCGTCATACAAACTGGGCGAAGACGAATATTCGCCGCTTCTTCAATAGCGTCACGCACGCTTTTTCCTTGATCTCGTAATTGATCTGCAAACTCAACAATAAGAATCCCATTTTTGGCCATAACACCAACTAACAAAATTAAACCAATTTGACTGTAAATATTTAGACTAACTCCACTCAACAGCATAGCAATAACCGCACAACCAATCCCTAATGGTACAGTCGCCATGATGATAAATCCTGAGATAAAACTTTCAAACTGTGCAGCCAAAACTAATAAAATAATCACAAAGGCGATTCCAAAAACAATCATAAAATTGGAAGATGTTTCACCAAGAGTGGCGGCTTCTCCTAAAGGAACAATATAATTCCCCCCTGATAATAAAGGAGCAGCAATTTTCTGTACAGTCTGATAAGCGTTCCCTAAAACGACTCCTGGAGCAAGATTTGCGCTTAAAACAATAGCACTCATGCGCTTCTCTCGTTTTAATTGAGGCGCAATGGCTTTTTCATGCAAGCTTGCAATAACCGATAAAGGAACATATTTATTGCTCTTGGTTTTTAAAAAAATATTTTCCAAATCGTGAGGATTGTTAAGTGGATTGTGACGCGAAGTTAGTTTTACATCATAAGAATGGTCATCGACATAAACGGAACCAATTTTTTTACCATCCAACATTGCTTGCAATGTATTCCCCAAATTGGTGATATCAACCCCTAATTCAGAGGCTTTTTCCCGATTAATTTCAATAAAAAACTGTGGTTGCGTTGCATCAACAGTAAGCCGTGGACGAATGAAATGAGGATCAGCTTGCAAAGCAGTAACAAGTTTATCAGCAATTGGTTGTAATTTTGTATAGTCATTGCCAAGAATTGCAAATTGCAACCCTTGTCCAGTTCCTCTCACACCTAAAGAATTTCCCTGTGCAGCAAACACGAAAACCGCTGGAAACTGCCTAACCTTAGCATTAACATCTTCTACGATCTCTTGTTGAGAGCGCACACGCTTATCCCAAGAGGAAAGCAACAAAATCAAAAAAGCAGTATTCGATGAACCACCGATGCCAGCAATGGAATAACTATTAGCAATCTCTCCAGAGTCACGCAATGGCTGTAAACTCGTTTCAATCTGCTCCACTTGCTCATTCAGATATTGTGTTGAAATCCCCTGTGGTCCATTAATGACCAAAAATATAAGCGCTCTATCTTCTGCTGGCGTCAACTCCTGTTGTAATTTCGTATAGCCTCCAACACAAAGACAGGCAAAAATAAACGAAGCAAAAATAACAGTCCAAGGTCTTTGCAAACATTTATGCAAACTATAAGCATATCCTCTGTTAAAAAAAGAACCTAACTTATGTAAAAAAGTAAGATGACGCGCCGCTTGCTCATCGCTTTCAGCGTATCCTTTGAGAAGACGTGAAGCCAACATAGGGCAAAGTGTTAAGGCAACAATCGAAGAAAGAAGAATAGAAATTGCTAATACAAAACCAAACTCTCTAAAAAGTCCTCCTACTTGCCCAGGAAGAAAAGAAATAGGCACAAACACAGCAACTAACGTTAATGTTGTTGCTAAAACAGCAAAAAATACTTCTCGTGTTCCTAGTACCGCCGCTGCCCTAGGACCTAATCCCATATTACGCCTCCGAACAATATTTTCAAGAACAACAATCGCGTCATCCACCACAAGCCCTGTTGCCAAAACAAGCCCCAAAAATGTGAGAATATTTAAAGAAAATCCGACAAGGTAAATAGCAGCAATTGTACCAATCAAAGCGACAGGAATAGATAATGCGGGGATAAGCGTTACACGAATATCTCTTAGAAAAAGAAAAATCACCAAAATAACACTGAGAACAGCAATGACCAATGCTACCTCAACCTCATGAAGGGCACTTTTAATAAAAAGTGCATCATCACTAATGATGTCCATATGTACAGAAGAAGGAACAACACTTTTGAGATGATTCAAAACCTCTCGAACATCTTGAGAAATATTAAGGGTGTTCGATTGTGCTTTACGCACAATCCCCAGCCCAATTCCTGTCTTCCCATTGACACGAAGAATAACCGTCTCTACATCAGGCGATAAAGTAACATGCGCAACATCACCAAGATGCACATGAGGTTTTAAGACAACCTGTTCAAAAGCTTCTGGTGTTGTTAAACGTGCAGTAGCACGGACAATTAAAGTTTGCTTAGAATTGCGTAATGACCCTACTGGTACATCCGTTGTCATATCAGCAAGAACACGTGAAATATCTGCTACAGTCAATCCATAACTCGCAAGCTTTGCGTGATCGACATCAATTTGAAAAATCTTCGTCCGTGCACTATCAACCTGCACATCACCAACGCCATCAACGGCGGAAAGCGCATCAACAATTTGATCATTTACAACTGCTGTTAAATCATCAATACTCATCGTTGGTGAAGTTACAACTAAATACATCATTGCAGCAGCATTCGAATCTGCTTTAATAATCAAAGGTGTATCAGCATTTCTGGGTAAAGAATACGCAATGCGAGAAAGAGCATCGCGAATGTCAGATGCGGCAACATTCAAATCAACACCAACATTAAAATTAATCTCTACACGGGAACGGCCAAAAGAAGAACTTGAAGAGATTGTTTTAACACCTGACACACGAGAAACAGCATCTTCTATAGGTTTCGTAACTTCACGATCAATTGTTTCCGCTGATGCCCCGGCAAAAGCTGTCACAATTGTTGTTACAGGAGTATCAACATCTGGCAGTTCGCGTACATCAACATTCAACCAAGCAGCAAACCCTGCAATCATGATCATGGCATTTATAACAAAGGTAAAAACAGGTCTGCGAATAAATAAGGCAATGAGACCGCCTTGTTCTCCCTGTGCCATAGGTTGCTTCGTGCTAAATTCCTGACTCATTATACATCCTGCTCATGAGGCACTAATAATTGCTGTTGATGCAGCTTTAAATCATCAAAAGTAATCCTACTTCCTGAATGGAGCATCTGTACTCCTTGAATAACAACTCGATCACCGTTCTTTAAGGGTGCTTCTACAAATATCTGATCTGCTTTATGCTGAATAATTGATACGGGAATCGGCTCTACTTTATCCTCCTTTACACGCCAAACGAATGACCCTTTACTGTTCCACTGAACCGCAAGAGGGTTAACGACAGGGAAAGCGCCATCATGGAATTGAAATGCAACAGAAAAAGACATACCAGAAAGGAGCATATCTTTTTCATTCTTGATTTCAACCTGAACATGAAGTGTGCGGCTTTCTGGATCAATGACATTATCAATCGCATAAATATGACCAACAAAAGTTTTATCCGACTGTGCCGTTAATGTTGCAGTTACTTCATCTCCTTTATGAATATGCGATGTGTACCGTTCAGGTACCCATATATCAACTAAAATACGTTCTCTGTTCTCAATACTACCTATTATAGTGTTAGGAGTAACAGCATGACCTACATTAACCGGCAAAATACCAACAACTCCGTTTATTGGTGCACGAATTGTTCGCCGATCAAGTGCTAAAGTAGCATCACGCAAAACCAAATTTGCATTATCCAACTCCAAACGTGCCGTAATTTCCTGAACTTCTGTTGCTGTATTGCTGGAACGCAATTTAAGAATACGCGAAAGCGTTAATGCACTATTATCACGTTGAACTTTTGCTTTTTCAGCCGTTATTTCCTCCTTTTGAGAATCAAGTTTTGCAATTGCATCACCCACTTTTACTTTTGTGCCCGCTGATACAAAAAGCTTATCAACAACACCTGATGACCAAGGAGTTAACTCTACCGCAGAAAATGCTTTTCCACTTCCAAGTGCATTCAACTGTTCATAAAAATCTTGAACTTTTACAAAATCAACAACAACATTCGTTGGCGGACTTCCCTTCGATGCCTTTAAACTTTTATTCGATGCATTTGTTGTTTTATCCACTATAGAAATGGGTTGCTTTGAACTCTGCTTTCCAGCCCAATAAGTAACCATCAAAACGACAATGAAAAACATAAGTGGAAAAATCTTTTTTGATAACTCCATACATCTACCTTTGCTCTGTCACTATAATACGCAATAATCTGAAAATTTGTTTGAAACAGTTTTCAACAGTCACATCCGAGTTTCGAAAAAATCAAATTGCAGGTAGTATCTCTTGCTCCCCACCGCGAAAAACATATCTCATCCTTACTCTAAATATCTTGCGTAGTTTAAAGCGTCAAGTTAACTATCGTTCATATTGAATTATACTGTTCACAGTAAAAAGCGCCATGCACAAACCAACTGAAACCAGCAATAAACTGTAGACTTTTTTTAAGTGTATAATAAAGAGTAAAAGACAAAATTTCTATTTTCACCAAGTTTCACTTGCAATTCCTTAAGGAAAAGATTAGGAAACCCCTTATCTTAATGATATGGAAATTTGAAAATATGCACCCGTAGCTCAGCTGGATAGAGCACCAGACTACGAATCTGGGGGTCAGGAGTTCGAATCTCTTCGGGTGCGCCATATATCAGTAAAGTAAATAGGTTATATAAAAGTTCGGAGATTTTGAATCATTTGATTCTTTTAACTTATTTTTTTATCTATAATGGACTTTTTGTGGTTTTTTGATTCCTTATTTCCAATATAATTTTCTTGGAGTGTTCTGGTAATTGTTTAACGATTTAGGTGTTTTTAATAATTCTAATAAGAATTTTTGAACGGCATGTAGGAAATATTATCTCGTTTTTTGTTTAATGATAATAACTGCGTGTTAACAGGTGTTTCTACCTTTTCTAAATTGTCAGTAGTCCTTGAGCAAAATAGTATAGAGAAATCTATATTATAATAAATATTGAATGAATTAATAATTATATCAATTAATGTAGAAAATAAAATTGCTTTAATGAAACACATATGTTCCATAATATTAGCGATCTCTTTTTCGTTTATTTGAACGAAGTGACCAGTGCATGGAAAACCTTGATGACTGTTCTTAAGAAAAGGGAGATGAGTTTCAGTATGCTTTTCATTTGAAGGGAAGCACGCGAGATCAGCATATATAATATATTCAAGGACTGAATTAACAGCTTGGTTATTGTATAAAGTGGAAATTTTTCTATTACTTTATTAACAAACCAACCATCTAAAAAACTATGATGAAAATGTAGTTTTAGCTAATTTTCCTTCTAACTCTTCATCAATACAAGCAACAAACAGTAAATTTTCAGTCATATCAAAAAAATTTTCATTTGTTCAAATTGGATCTATAATCGATGCTTTTTTGAAACAATTCTATTTGCAATAACTGATTTTAGCTTTTCTATATCCGTATTAAAGGGGATTGGCCAAAATTCCTTAATTGTATAGATTGGTTGACTATATTTGAGTTCTGCTGAAAATAATAAATTTTCTTGTCAATTAGAAAAAAAGAGTTCATAGTTAAACCACTATGTGTTTATTGGAATAAACTTTGAATTCACCAAAGTTTATAAAACCCAATTTCTTATAAATGCCAATTCCCTCGTGAGAGGCTTGCATACCAATAACATGACATTTCTTTCTTTTTAAATGCTCAATAGCAACTTTTGTCATTAATGTTCTAACACCTCTTTTCTGAAAATCTGGATTGGTGACAATATCATACACCCCACCAACTCCATCCGCTTTAATACAAAAACATATTGCCACAGGATTATTATTTATATAACCAACGAACATATCTACATTAGGATCTTTTTTATAACAGCCACCTATTGTTTCATAAAATATTATCGCCTCCTCATCAAAAGACTCAAATACTGATGCCATAACATTTCCATAATCTATAAAATCTTGAAGTGATTCAACTTCCTTAATTTTGAAATTATCCAGCATAAAAGTAACATGGGAGTCTATATCTTGTGCTAAAGCCGCCATTCCTACCTCTGTTTCGACATGCTCTAAGCCTATAGATAAGAGAACTTTATCGACGTTATAATGAGACGAATGAGGTCCAACCCACCAAGCTAAAGGTAATTTCTGTACATTAAAGGAATCAATTATGGACTTTGCTTGGTCTACAGGTATAGTTTCTTGTAAATTTTTAGCAGATATAATATTGAATGTGTCTGAAGCAAATGTCGAATTAACAGAAGACACCCCATTTGAAAAATCAACAACCTTCATTTTGGAACACAGTTTTGGTAAAAAACACACCTTTGAAAAAAATTATTCTCTAACGATAAGTCAATTTTTGATTTATTTAACATTTATTTTTCCTTGTCATTGCTCATCATTTTAAATTGATCTTTTAATACTGAGCCTGTAAAAAATTTATCAGTTCAAAAATAATACAAATTTTTTTTAAATAAGCCTCTATAATTTGCAAGGCTGCAAAAAATCCGCCGCCAATACTAAAAAATTATCCTCTGGGACTTTATTGTTTCTCCCCAATCTCTTGAACCTTATTAAAAATCCTTAACCATTAAAAAATATCAATAAATCAATTTATTATGAAGTAACCTACGACCAGAAATTCTTCTGATATACCATTTTATATGCTTTGTAGCGTTGCTAGATGGCACCATGCCTGCTTTTCCTGATTACAAATCAGAACTTTCTTCCAAGATATTTTGAGATGCATCTGGTATCTTAGGCGTGCTCATTCCTTTAAAAGATCAATCTTTGAAGATCTTTTTCACCTCTTTAAAATGCAAAAAATATTTCATTCTCTTTTAAAAAATCTTTTCCTATAAAATTGCTAGAACTCTAACATTCTTTCTTAGCAAAATATAAAAAATATCAATAAAATAAACTGCTTATAGAATCAAAAAGTTCAGTGTAACACTCCCTCTTGCACAGTCTGTCAACTTTTATAATGCCCTATCTTCTCTCTATATGCTATAAGCTTTTTCATCCGCTTATAATACAAACCTTGATGTCAAAAAACTAAGTAAAGAATTTTCCCATGCTCAAAACAGATATTGAAATTGCTCGCACTGCCCAGAAACAACACATTACAGAAATTGCACAAAAAATTGGTATCACACATGAAAATCTCATTCCTTATGGACATGACAAAGCTAAAATTTCTTCTACATATATAAAATCGCTCAATAAAAATCCGGATGGTAAACTTATTCTCGTCACGGCTATCAATCCAACACCTGCTGGAGAAGGAAAAACAACAACAACCGTTGGACTTAATGATGCCCTCAATCTCATTGGAAAAAAAACAATAGCTGCCTTAAGAGAACCGTCTTTAGGCCCCTGCTTTGGTATAAAAGGTGGTGCTGCTGGAGGTGGTTATGCTCAAGTTG
Source organism: Bartonella sp. P12B (assembly GCF_055796185.1). Taxonomy (NCBI): domain Bacteria; kingdom Pseudomonadati; phylum Pseudomonadota; class Alphaproteobacteria; order Hyphomicrobiales; family Bartonellaceae; genus Bartonella; species Bartonella sp. P12B. The sequence goes on from NZ_JBTTDI010000001.1 coordinate 14,862, forward strand.
TACCGATGGATGACTTGAATTTACATTTTACGGGCGATTTTCACGCCATTACAGCTGCCCATAATCTTCTTGCTGCAATAATCGATAATCATATCTACTGGGGAAATACTCTGAATATTGATCCACGTCGCATTGTTTGGAAGCGCATTCTCGATATGAATGATCGTGCGTTACGCGATATTGTTATTTCATTAGGTGGAATAACCAATGGTTTTCCACGCCAAACAGGTTTTGATATTACTGTTGCATCAGAAATTATGGCTATTTTTTGTCTTGCTAAAAATTTGGAGGATCTTTCGCAAAGACTTAAAAAAATTATTGTTGCCTATCGTTATGATAAAACACCTGTAACAGCTGCTGATCTCAATGCGGTAGGTGCAATGACAGTTCTTTTAAAAGATGCCATGCAACCTAATCTTGTACAAACAATTGAAAATAACCCAGTTTTTGTTCACGGAGGGCCTTTTGCCAACATTGCTCATGGTTGCAATTCAGTTATAGCAACAAAAACTGCTTTAAAACTCGCAGATTATGTTGTCACAGAAGCAGGATTTGGAGCCGATCTTGGAGCAGAAAAATTCTTCAATATTAAATGTCGACAAGCAGATATTATACCGGATGCTACAGTAATTGTCGCAACAATTCGCGCATTAAAAATGAATGGTGGTGTGGATAAAAATAATCTGTCAGAAGAAAATGTCCCTGCTTTACAAAAGGGAGCAGCTAATCTTTTACGACATATCAAAAACATGGAACACTACGGTATTCCTTGTATTGTTGCCCTTAATCATTTTGACACCGATAGTGATGCTGAAATAAGGACGTTACAAAAAATAGTTGCGACAACCGGACACAAAGCTATTGTCTGCACACATTGGAAACAAGGGGGAAGGGGCGCAATAGAACTTGCACGAGAACTTATTACCTTGATTGAAGAAAAAAATTCCCATTTCAAAGTTCTGTATCAAAATGACCTCCCACTCGTTCAGAAAATTAATTGCATCATAACAAACCTCTATGGTGGACGTGGAGCCATCATCCCAGCTCCTCTTCTCAAACAATTAGAATCTTGGGAAAAAGAAGGTTATGGCACTTACCCTATTTGTATGGCAAAAACACCCTATTCCTTTTCTTCTGATCCCACTCAGTACGGTGCTCCTGTTGATTTTGAAATTCCTGTACGTGAAGTTCGCCTCTCGGCAGGGGCTGGCTTTATTGTCGTTATTTGCGGAGATGTCATGACCATGCCAGGCTTACCACATTATCCTGCCGCTGAAAAAATTCATCTTGACAAGAATGATCAGATACAGGGACTTTCATAAGCCTCTCTTCGTAAACTTAATCATGCGTTATGAAAAGCACTTTATAGCGAAAAGAATAGAATTATAAAAAGCGATCTAGACAAGTGCTTTATTTATATGATATATGTCCCTTAGCGTATGTCCTTTTAAATGCAACTTAAAAAGGGCGGGGCTTTTTGCCTATTATTTATGACACTGAAACAAAGCAGGATAGATCGTGCAAGTACTCGTTCGTGATAACAATGTTGATCAAGCGCTGCGTGCGCTGAAGAAGAAGATGCAACGTGAAGGCATTTTCCGAGAAATGAAGATGCGTGGATATTATGAAAAACCATCTGAAAAACGTGCTCGTGAAAAAGCTGAAGCTATTCGTCGTACACGTAAACTTGCCCGTAAACGTGCACAAAGAGAAGGCCTTGTTACTAATGGCCGGACTGCTGCAATAAAATAATATATTCTTTAAAGTGTTCTTAGAGTTGCGACTACGATGGTGTAAGTGCAATATTAAGGGGCATCTTTGTGATGCTTTTCTCTCTGTTTTTTGTTCTAATGGTTTTCTGAACAGAAGTTGACTCAAAGAGAGTATTTTGTAGTATCTTTGCCCTCTTTTTAACTCTTATCTTTTTAAGTGATAGGAATGCAAATTATCACTTAGAATTTTTAAAGATATCCGTTGTTATACGAAAATTTATCGGATGCGTTTTTTTGTTATCGCTCAATGTAATTTTTCTTGACACACAAATCTTGTAAGATTTTTTTATTGATATCAAACATTCCGCATCTTTTACATCTCTTGAATCCATTAAGCTGCTAACTGTAAATTACTATCACAGTACCATGATTGCATGATAAATGATATAATATAAAATAAGTGATTTCTCTCCTTCACTTAATTTAATGAAGCGGTGGAATTTGTAGCTTTTATTTTAACAATAACATTTTGATTTATAATGATAACTCACAACTTGAGTTTGTCCCCCCCTCGAATATTGAAGATTTCCTCATTTCAAATCTGTTTTTGTTGAATCAAAAAAATCATTCCTTTCCAGAAGTATAAGAGGATTTGCGTGTGGATAAAACTATGAAGAGAGGAATAAAAATATCTCTGATAAACCATCTAAATGCAAGACTTGTCACACCACTGGGAGCTAGAAAATATCATGATAGTTCCAGCTTGTTATGTCCTTCCCCTTCTCAAAGGACAAAGGCTCCTGACCTCTACCAGCCTGATTAAAAGATTAGTTTTTTTCAAAAATAACTTTTTCTGCTGATTACTTCTGTAATTCATTTTATAGATTACACAAGCGAATTCTGCATTAAATCTTCCGTCAAATTTTACACCTCTATACTTGATTTGATACAAAAAAAGCTGAAATGAGACATAAACGATCATTGTATTTTTAATATGCCCACATGTGCATCACATCACCGTACTGCAAAACAATGTCGTCCGCTTCTACCAAGAATGATCTGAAATTGATATAGGCGTACATAGTCTTATCTGTCTTAATCTATCGGTTTAGCATATTACAGCATTCCCAATTAATCAGATCATAACGCTACCCAAACCTATACAAAGCTTGCAAAAAACATTGAGATTGAGAAGCACTCTTTTTACGATCTACAAAATTTAAACTCGCTTATTATATCTTGGCTTGCTCTCAATAAGCATGTTTTTTCACTTAAATGCCTCATGAAATGTATGTTGCAACCTATTCCAAAACTGCTTTTTAAAATCCTATGTCTCTTTTTTATTAACCTATCATTAAGCAGTTTTTTGATCATATCATAATATGTAATGTGTATATGGCTGCCGTTTAAAAAATAAACCCTGTAGATAGCTACACATTTTAATCCTTTCTGTTATACAAAAAGTGACGTAATTTACAACACATTCAATCGTTGTAAGATTTATCTCAAGCATACGACCGCATGAGGATCGAATATCGATTTACTAATCCCCTACAAATAACAAAATAGACATTAAGAAAAGCAAGCTTTTGTGTTATTTATTGCATTTTTCGTAAAAATTTTCTCATTGTTTAGATCTCTTTAACTAGAGGTATGCCATAGCTTTAATTTATTTTTCAATTCTATTTTCCAGATCTTAGATTGCAATATAGAGAAGAGATAAAAGGTTTCAGTGTGCAAAGTCCTCGTTGGTTTCGCTTTTTAACACTCGCATTAAGCATCCTAATGGTAGAAGTCTTTGGATTTAATTCTCCTCGCTTTTTGCACGCCCAAACAATCAATCAAAATTTAGGGCAAAATTTAGGTCCAAGTGGTTTACCGCTTCCGCGGTTTGCTTCCATTAAACCGACCCGTGTTAATGTACGCATCGGACCGGGAAGCAATTACTCTATCATCTTTACCTATAGAAAACAGGGGTTGCCGATTGAAATCATCCAAGAATATGATCAATGGCGTAAAATTCGTGATGCCGAAGGTGACGAGGGTTGGATATACCAATCACTTTTATCAGGAAAACGAACCGCTATAACTGTCCCATGGCAAAAAGATAAAACTAAAAGACTGATGCTCCGCAAAAAACCAACAGATGACGCAGAACTTGTGGCAGAAGTAGAACCTAATGTTATCGCTAACATTCGCCAATGCGATGGACATTGGTGTGAACTAAGTATTAATAACATCCGCGGATGGCTTCCTCAACCCCAATTATGGGGAATCTACCCTGATGAAAAAATTAAAGGTTAGTGAATTTCCAAACAAAACACATTGAAATTTTACGGCTTGCTGAATTTTTCCTGTTCTATACTCAATCAGGTTAATTTTTCGGCTTTAACCGAACTATCAAATCAACATGTGAAATTTCCATACCTTCTGGTGGTTGAGGCAAATTTGCAATGATTGGAGTTTCCTCCAAGTTGCAAGGAATATCGAGAATACGATTTTCGCCTTCTATATAAAAATGATAATGATCAGATGTATTGGTATCAAACCAAGTTTTCGAACCCTCTACTGCAATAATCCGTAATAACCCTGCCTCTGTAAATTGATGAAGCGTATTATAAACAGTGGCTAAAGATACAGGTACACCCAATGCTATTGCTTCTTCATAGAGCTCTTCAGCAGCAATATGACGATTCCCTTGAGAAAAAATCATATTAGCAAGTTGTAACCGCTGGCGTGTTGGCCGTAAACCATTTTGACGCAAACACTTTTCCAACATAGGCATAGAACAATAACGCACAACCTTCTCACAATCTTTTGCAGGCTGTTGCTTTTCATTCAAACTTAAATTATCTGCGCTCACTGTCATTTTAAAACCACACTGTATTTTTATTCGAAGGAGGTTAAAATACAAGAAATAGAAACAATATGGTATAATTTTTTACCCATTTTTAAATAACACCCGCGCAGGATACATAAAAAAGGGCTTTTGTCATTAAAAATGATATAAAATCATTTCCCTCTCCTTAAAATTTGCTCTAAAAGTAGGTTGAGAAAAGCGCAGAAGTAAAAATATATGCAAATAAATGGAGTAACAATGACTGAACAAAAGTCTCGCTACACTTATGAAGAGCTTCTAAGCTGCGCTCGCGGCGAAATGTTTGGTAAGGGTAATGCACAGTTACCTGCACCGCCTATGTTAATGATTCATCGAATCACTCAAATTAGTGAAACTGGAGGTGAATACAATAAGGGGATGGTTCGTGCCGAATTTGACATTACTTCAGACCTATGGTTCTTTAACTGTCACTTTATAGGTGACCCAGTTATGCCAGGATGTCTTGGTTTAGATGGTTTGTGGCAATTAACAGGTTTTTTTCTCGGTTGGTTAGGGGAACCAGGGAAGGGAAGAGCTATCTCAACAGGGGAAGTAAAATTATCAGGCATGGTAACTCCTCAAACAAAACTCCTTGAATATGGGATAGATTTTAAACGTATCCGGCGTGGAAATTTAGTCCTAGGAATAGCAGACGGATGGGTGAAAGCAGATGGAGAAGCCATCTATAAAGCGAGTGATTTACGGGTTGCTTTATTTAAAGAAGACTGAAATTATTTCCATGAGAAGAGACATAAACAAGGAGGTATGAATGCGTCGCGTTGTTGTAACCGGAATGGGAATTGTCTCCGCAATTGGAAATAACCCTAAAGCTGTTTTAACCAGTTTGTATGAGGCAAAATCTGGGATTTCTTATGCACCCCAATATGCCGAATTAGGCTTCCGTAGCAGAGTTTATGGCAAACCTGATATTGATATAGAGGAATTGGTTGATCGGCGTGCTTTGCGCTTTCACGGACGTGGTACTGCTTGGAATCACATTGCCATGGATCAAGCAATCGTTGATTCGGGTTTAGAGCTTCATGAAATATCCAATGAGCGCACTGGTATCATTATGGGTTCTGGAGGACCTTCGACTCAATCAATCGTTGCAGCCGCTGATATTACACGCCAAAAAGGCCCGAAGCGCGTTGGTCCTTTTGTTGTACCTAAAGCAATGAGTTCTACCGCATCAGCGACGCTTGCAACTTTTTTTAAAATCAAAGGCGTGAACTATTCAATCTCTTCGGCGTGTGCCACCTCTAACCATTGTATTGGCAATGCTTACGAATTGATACAATATGGCAAGCAAGATCGTATCTTTGCTGGAGGCTGCGAAGATCTAGACTGGACGTTATCTGTTTTATTTGATGCTATGGGTGCCATGTCGAGTAAATATAATGACACACCCCAAAAAGCTTCACGTGCCTATGATATCAATCGTGATGGATTTGTTATTGCTGGTGGAGCGGGTGTTTTGATTCTTGAGGAGCTAGAACTTGCTAAAGCACGCGGTGCAAAAATCTATGGAGAGATTGTGGGATATGGTGCAACATCCGATGGACACGACATGGTTTCTCCATCTGGTGAAGGAGCAGAACGATGCATGCGCATGGCACTTGAAACGGTAAAGAATAAAATTGATTATATAAACCCCCATGCAACAGCAACACCCGTTGGTGACCCTCCTGAAATAGAAGCGATCCGTCGTATTTTCGGGGAAGGTGATCAATGTCCACCAATTTCCGCTACAAAATCTCTGACTGGTCATTCTTTGGGGGCGGCAGGTGTTCAAGAAGCAATCTATACACTGTTAATGATGAATCATAATTTTATTTGCGAGAGTGCCCATATTGAAGAGCTTGATCCAGCTTTTAGCAATATGCCTATTGTTCGTGAACGTCGTGATCACCAACAACTTAATACTGTATTATCAAATACTTTTGGCTTTGGTGGTACCAATGCAACGCTCGTTTTCCAACGCTATGTGTAAAACAAAAGTTTTTAGCGGATCGAAAAAAAGCATAGTCTTATGGAGAATAATATGAAAGGTTTGATGGAGGGCAAACGTGGCCTTATTATGGGGGTTGCAAATGACCATTCAATTGCTTGGGGGATTGCCTGTCAACTAGCACAAGAAGGAGCTGAATTAGCTTTTACCTATCAAGGAAATGCTTTCGGAAAGCGGGTTCAACCACTAGCAGAAAAACTCGGTTGCAAATTGTTGCTTGAATGCGATGTAGAAAAAATTGAAAATGTTGATTATGTCTTTGAATATCTTGAAAAAGAATGGGGAACTATCGATTTCATTGTTCATGCCATTGGTTTTTCAGATAAAAATCAACTAAAAGGGCGTTACGTTGATGTAACAACACGCGAAAATTTTAAACGCACAATGGTTATTTCAGCCTATTCCTTTACTGAAATTGCCCAACGTGCTGGTAAACTTATGCCCAATGGAGGCGCGCTTTTAACGCTCACTTATGGAGCGTCACAGCAAGTTGTTCCTAATTACAATATTATGGGTGTTGCTAAAGCTGCTTTAGAAGCTATGGTACGCTATTTAGCAGCAGATTTTGGCCCTCAAAATATTCGCGTGAATGCAATTTCTGCTGGACCTGTTAGGACATTAGCAGGAAACGGTATTGCATCTGCGCGTGCAATCTTCTCATATCAACGCCGTAATGCGCCACTACGGCGTACCGTAAACATCCATGAAATTGGAAAATCTGCTCTTTATCTGCTTTCTGATTTATCGTCAGGCGTTACTGGTGAAATTCATTATGTTGATTCAGGCTATAACATTATGTCTATGCCAACACTTGAAGAACTAAAACAAAGTGAAGAATCTCAAGGAGAATAACTATCCATAATACTGTTGAAAAATGTAAAAAGTAATCATCGTAACGTTTTAAAAGTGTATTGCGTGCTTTTTCGAACGTAAATGCTATAGATAATTAAAAAATATCTCTTCTCTTTAGAAGATATGACTTAGAAAACAGCTCAAATTATACTGCATAAACAACTGCCTCATAGAAACCCATCATTGGTTAAAGTGATGGTTTTGTTAATGATCAAGACAACTCGTTATTAAGTTTTTGTTGTAACTACATCATATCTCTTATCTATTTCAATAATTAAAAATTTACTGTCTCATCACTCTCATTTTTAAGTGTCCGGCTCAGTAATGCATTGGCTGCTTCAACTACGCTTTTATCACAAAAGAGAACTTGATAAATTTGTTCTGTAATTGGCATTTCCACCCCGATACGTTGCGCTAATGTACGTACTTCTTTAGTATTTAAATAACCTTCAACAACTTGACCAACTTGTTTTTCTGCTTCTTCTCTCTTTATTCCTTTTCCAAGCAGCATTCCAAAACGACGATTACGCGACTGGTTATCAGTACATGTCAAAACTAGATCACCTAAGCCCGTCATACCCATAAATGTGGAAAGTTCAGCGCCCATAGCAATGCCTAAACGACTAATTTCAGCTAATCCTCGTGTAATAAGAGCTATGCGAGCATTTGCTCCAAATCCCATACCGTCCGATATACCTGCACCAATAGCAATAACATTTTTAACTGCTCCACCTAATTGGACACCGATCATATCTGAATTTTTATAAACTCTGAAATTTTTGCTACAATGAAAAAGTTGCTGGAGTTCTTCACTAAATTCAGCATCAGAAGCCGCTACTGTAACTGCTGTAGGCAAGCCAATAGCAAGCTCTTTAGCAAACGTTGGTCCAGAAAAGACAGCTAAAGGAATTTTATCACCTAAAATCTCACAAGCAACTTCTTGTAAAAGACGTCCCGTACCATGTTCTAAACCTTTGGTTGCCCAAATAATACGTGAGTGCTGATCCAAATAAGGATGGATATTACACAATACCTGACGAAATACATGACTTGGAACAACAATCAATATATTGTGACTTGCCCTTATTGCGATCTCAAGAGAATCTTCTAGCGATAGATTTTCAGGAAATTGAATATCAGGCAAAAAAGCCCGATTACAGCGATATTTCTGTAATTCTTTGATATGATGAGGATTATATCCCCAAAGTAAAACACGACGGCCGTTACGGGCAAGAGCAATAGCCAAAGCAGTGCCAAAAGAACCGGCACCAATAACTGTTATCGAAATTGCTTTCATTAAATTTTCTAATTATTCTCCAAACCTTTAATTCGCATTGTAAGCTATTATTGTAAATAGATTCAAATAAGATATTTTTAATATAAATTCACCGAATTTGAAAACTCTCTTTTTTTGGCTTCACCTCACACGACATAAATTTTTTTTAATTCCTCATATTTTCTGTACTGAATTGTATCAATGTTATTTTTGTACAATCTATAATCAACACGTTTATCAAAAAATTAAGGTAACAGTACATTATCTATGGATTTTCTCATTTCAGAATAAAAATGTATTCAAAATTCTGGATTCTATACCCCTGTTTTTATCATCTTTCTATTACCCATTTTATATCCTAAAAACTGTTTTGTAACTCACACATATACAAAAAGAGCCAATGCTTTCAGCACTGGCCCCACGAATTTTTTACTCTTTGTCACTACTCTACGGGAGTGGCATATTTGGTGCCTGCTCCACAGGCATTTCAACACCTGGTGCTTGTTCCACAGGTGTTTGCCCCACAGGCATCTCAACACCTGGTGCCTGCTCCATAGGTGTTTGCCCTACAGGCATTTCAACACCTGGTGCCTGCTCCATAGGTGTTTGCCCTACAGGCATTTCAACACCTGGCGCCTGCTCCACAGGTGTTTGTCCCACAGGCATCTCAACACCTGGTGCCTGCTCCATAGGTGTTTGCCCTACAGGCATTTCAACACCTGGTGCCTGCTCCATAGGCGTTTGTCCCACAGGCATCTCAACACCTGGTGCCTGCTCCACAGATGTTTGTCCCACGGGCACTTCAACACCTGGTGCTTGTTCCATAGGCATTTTCACTCCCGACGCTTGCTCTATAGAAGTTTGCGTATTTGATAATTGCTCTGACACTGATGCAGAACTACCTAATATTTTTGGCTCAATAACACGCCCTGAACCACCCATCATATTATAATTCAAATGAGAAATAGCCCACCACGTGCCTCCAATAATAATAAAAACGCAAATAGCTGCAAACCACAAAGCACTTAAATTCCATTTGGCATCTGGACCAGAATTCAAGTGCAAAAAGAAAACAATTTGCACTATAATCTGAATAATCGCCATCCCAATAAGGTACATTACCTTTGTGCTAATTGCCCAACTGTCCATCATTCCATACATTACAGGAATAAAAGAACCCATTGTAAAAAATACAGCTAAAATAAAACCGATTAAATAAGAACCAGTACTGGGTCCATGTGTTTCGTTATGCACGCTCATTACAATGCTCCTAATAGATATACCATAGTGAAAACACCAACCCATACAATATCAAGCAAATGCCAGAAAATTGAAAGGCACACCAAACGCGTTTTATTGTCCTGATCCAAGCCATTACGACGAAGATGAAAAAACATAACGACCATCCACAGGAGACCAACACTTACATGAAGACCATGGGTTCCAACCAAAGCAAAAAATGCTGACCAGTAAGCGGATAGAACCTCTCGTCCAAAAAGCTGTAAACCTGTTGTAGGATCAATACCAGCATAAGCACCAGGATCGTAATAAAATACCTCACCTAAAAGCTCATGAAACTCGTAAATTTCCATTCCAATAAAGCAACATCCAAGGACAAAGGTGATAGCCATCCACAACCGCACACCACTGAGATTACGTTTATACGCTTGCACCATTGCAAACCCATAAGTAATTGATGAGAATAATAAAATAGCAGTTTCAACTAAAACAAACTTTAAATCAATAAATTCATTACCGGGTTTTCCTCCACCATAAGAAGCAGAAAAAACAGCAAAGCTTGAAAAAAGTGTCGAGAACAGTATCAAATCCGAAAGAATATAGACCCAAAAACCAAATGTCATTATTGAGCTACTGTCGTGATGATGTTCATCAATATGAGCATTATTCATTGTCATCGTATTCATACTGTTGCTCCTTGTTTTTTAAGAACAGCTGTAAAAACATCCTCAGTTTTTTGCACTTCTTCAACTGGAATATAGTAACCATGATGATCACCGGTTAACGAATGACACACAAGCGTTGCCACGAAACCAATTAATCCGATCGCAACAAGCCACCAAATATGCCAAACGAGAGCAAAACCAACGATTAAAGAAAAGAAGCCTGCAATAATCCCTGCTGATGTATTTGAAGGCATATGGATTTTTGAAAACCCATTTGTTGGACGCTGATAACCATTTTTTTTCATATTCCAATAAGCATCGTCCGTCTGTACTTCTGGAATTATTGCAAAATTGTAAGCAGGAGGAGGTGAAGAAATAGACCACTCAAGCGTACGTCCATCACCCCAAGAATCATTTAATGTTACCGGTAAGTGTCCCTTATGCTTGATACCATACCAAATTGCCAAAACAACCTGCAGCACAAAACAAAGAATACCAAGCAAAATAATGAATGCACCCAACGCAGCAATTATAAACATGGGCTGCCAGCTAGGTTCCATGTAATGTTGGAGACGACGTGTAGCTCCCATTAAACCAAGTGCATAAACTGGAAAAAAAGCAAGGTAAAAACCAATGAACCAACACCAGAAAGACGCAATACCCAATATTCGATTTGGTTTATAACCAAAAACTTTTGGAAACCAAAAAGCAAGTCCTGCTAAATAAGCAAAAACAACACCACCAATAATTGTATGGTGAAAATGCGCCACTAAAAAGAGCGAATTATGAAACTGCCAATCAGCAGGCACGATAGACATCAAAACGCCGGTTAATCCACCACCAACGAACGTAAAGATCATTCCCATACACCAAAGCATTGGAGGCTCAAAACGAATTCGACCTTTATACATAGTCAGCAACCAATTAAAAACTTTAACTCCTGTTGGAACCGCAATGATCATCGTTGCAATACCAAAGAAAGTATTTACAGCCTCTCCTCCACCCATTGTAAAGAAATGATGTCCCCAAACAACAAGGGAAAGAATTAAAATAACCAACATTGCCCATACCATTGAAGTATAACCGAAGAGGCGCTTTGAAGAAAAAGTCGATACAACCTCAGAAACAATCCCAAAAGCAGGAACAACCAAAACATAAACTTCAGGATGACCAAAAATCCAAACATAGTTAATCCATACCATTGGATTTCCGCCACCAACATTGGTAAAAAAATTCATACCCAAATAACGATCGCATGCCAAAAGTGCAAAAGCTACAGTCAAAACAGGATAAATAACTAAAATAAGGACATTGCTAACAAAAGCGCTCCAACAAAAAACAGGCATTTTCATCATTGTCATCCCAGGAGCACGCATTTTAATAATGGTTGCAACAAAATTGATTGCCCCCATCGTCGTTGCAATACCAGAAAGCTGAAGTGACCATAAATAATAATCTACCCCTGTATCTGGACTCCCTTGCAACTCAGAAAAAGGTGGGTACATCAACCAACCACCGCGACCAAAATTACCAACACCTAGGGATATGTTAATCAATATTGCTCCTGCAGCTGTAATCCAAAATCCTAAATTATTAGCAAAGGGAAAGGCAACATCACGAGCACCAATTTGAAGCGGTATAAGATAATTGAAAAGACCAAATAAAATCGGCGTCGCCATGAAGAAAATCATAATCGTGCCATGAGCCGAAAAAATCTGATCAAAATGATCAGGTGGTAAATATCCCGCCGCTTCACTCCCAAGTGCCATAGCCTGATGTGTCCGCATCATAATTGCATCGGCAAAACCACGAACAAGCATGATAATACCAAGAACGATATACATAATACCGATGCGTTTATGGTCAACTGTTGTAATCCAATTTCGCCATAAAACTCCCCACCACCCAAGTACTGTTAAAGCAATAACTGCAATTAAACCAACCAAAACAATCGCAATACATGTGTATAAAACGATCGGCTCATGTGCAAGTGCATGAAAAGCACCTGCCGTAGGATCTGTAAGTCTTCCAAACATTTCTCAACCCATATCAAATGAATTTCAGTTAAAAGAAACCTTCTTTTCAAAGGTCGCTTTCTCTATTGATGCTCTAAATGGCACCAGGATCAAAAACAGAACAAAGTGCACCCCAAAGTGTCTGAGCCGCAGCACGCTTCATTAAGTCTTCATTACATACGGTATTTTCATCAACGCATCGATTTACAATCCGGTAATAAAGCCGTTCTTCAATGGGCGCAAAATAACGGACTTCAGCATCTTTTTCTTTCGCAGCAATATCACCCATACGAGGCGCAATAGAAAGCTGACGATAAGATGCACGATCAAGAGCTCGTCCATGAGACCGAGCTTTAGCAATCCAGTTATCAAAATCTTGCGGAGACACAGAATACCATTTAAAGCGCATCTTCGCAAAACCATCACCACTATAATTCGCAGAGGTTCCTTTGAATATTCCTTGCTCATCCGCCACCAGATGCAACTTAGAATTCATCTGCGGCATAGCGTAAAGAACCGTCCCTAGCTTTGGTACCCAAAAGGCATTTACAGAATTTTCTGATGTCAACTGCAACAAAACTTGACGACCTTTAGGAGCGTAAATTTCATTGATCGAAGCAATATTATATTCAGGGTAAATAAAAAGCCATTTCCAATCAAGAGCTACCACATCTACTTGTAACGGCTTCCCTTCACCAACAACCTCAACTGGAAGCGGATTCTCTGGTTCAAGCTCATAGGTGTAATAGGCTGTCAAAGAACCTAAAACCATTACAATAGCAATTGGAATGCCCCACATAAATGCTTCAATTTTATTCGAATGCCCCCACTCAGGTAAATATTCTGCTGCACTGTTCGATGCACGGTACTTAATGGCCAAATATACCACACTTGCCATCACTGGAATCACAACGCAAAGCATAACAGCAACACAAATAACAATCAAAATAAGCTGTTGCCGTGCAACATATCCTGCTGGATGAATAACGTCAAATCTACAACCAGATAAAAGCAACGCCACCCCTAAAATTACGAGCATCTTTATTTGTTTAACAAAGTTTCTCATTTCACCTGCCCCATCTTTACATATCAGAAGTTAGCATCAAAAACGACGCAACCTCAATGATATGCTTACCTATTTAAAAACAATTATCAAGTAAATTCAAATGGCCTCATCAATATTATACAATTTTTGACCCCTTTAAAAAGGATTTAAGTCTCTTAACAATATATTCAAGCGCAAACCAATATCCATCACTCCCACAACCAGCAATGACCGCATCTACAGCCGTAGACGTATAGGAATGCTGGCGAAAAGACTCACGGTGATAAATATTAGACAAATGAACCTCTACTTTGGGACCTGAAAATATTTTTAATGCATCAAGAAGCGCAACAGATGTATGACTATAAGCAGCTGGATTGATGATCAAACCAGCGCTCATCCCAATCGCTGCCTGTATCCATTCTACCAATTGGCCTTCACAGTTACTTTGATGAAAATGAACTATTACACCAGTCCTTATTGCCCATTCTTTGCAAAATTGTTCAATATCCTCTAGAGTTTCAGTTCCGTAAATTTCTGGCTCTCGTCTCCCAAGAAAATTTAAATTAGGACCATTTAAAATCGTTATAATTGTAGACATAATAAGCCTCTTCCGTTCAACCATTACTTTATAAAAAATTCAGCATGTCTTTTAGTTCAATAAAGCTCCATCCTTAATCTCAAAAAACTCTGCTCGTCCTTTTAAGGCATCAAATAAAAGACGGTCTGTTCCTGTCATAAATGTTTGCCCACCTAAATCATCAAGAATATCAAATAAAGCAGCACGGCGATGAAGATCAAGGTGTGCTGCCATTTCATCAAGAAGAAGAATGGGGGCTCTCTCTGAGATCTCGCCTGTTAAACGCGCATGACACAAAACCAAACCTGTTAAAAGGGCTTTTTGCTCTCCTGTTGAACAAGATGTTGCAGCCATATTTTTATCAGCATAAAAAACCTGCAAATCTGTGCGATGTGGCCCTTCCAATGTCCGCCCAGCAGCACGATCTATTGCCCGATTATGCTGTAATCGATTATAAAATTGCTCTTCAACCTCAACCGCGGATATCTTACTAAGAGCTGTTTCTAAGAAACCATCAATTTGCAAAAAAGCACGCGGAAAAGGTATCTGTGATGGTGTTTGTGCAAACATGTCATTTAAAAGACGAACAACATCAATACGCGCCGCAGCAATAGCTGTTGCCAATTCTGCCATTTGTTTTTCTAAAGCAGCAAACCAAGCATAATCTTCATTTCCATCTAAGAACAAACGGTTACGTGCCCGCATAACCCTATCATAATCTGCTATGCGGCGGCTATGTAAAGGATCAATAGCCAAAACCATACGATCCAAAAAACGTCGACGCTCAAGTGAAGGACCTGTAAAAAGCCCATCCATAGAAGGTGTCAGAATACTAATATGACAATAATCTGTTAAGCAATCACCTGTCTCATTCACACCATTAATATGAACCTTTCGACTGCTCTCACCAACTTCCAAAGATGTCCCGATCTTTACTTCCCCATAAAGAGCACATTCAAGACGTGCAAAAACAACAAATCCTCCACCCCTGCCATCTGCAAAACTAATATCAGAATAAGCGGCACGTCGTAAACCACGACCAGGTGAGAGAAAAGATAAAGCCTCTAAAAGGTTCGTCTTACCAGCACCATTATGGCCGGTAAAAACCACATGCTGACCTGAAAAATGAATATTAAAGGAAGCATAATTGCGATAACGTACAAGCTTTAGCTGCCTCACTGCCACTTTGTGCACATGACCAGCTATGTATTGCAAAATAACTGTCCCTAAACGCGGATCGGCATCAACACGTAAAGTGCATCTGCATTATCATTATCACGAATTAGAGCTGGAGCTACAGCATCGGACAACATAAAAACCATTTCATCATTCGAAAGTTGTCCAGCAATATCCAAAAGATAACGTGAATTAAAACCTATCTCAAGCGGAGCAGATGTATAAGCCGCTGATAACTGGTCTTCCGCACTTCCTGAATCGGGACTATTAACAATAAGCTTCAATTGTCCATGTTCAATCGTTAACTTCACCGCACGCCCACGATCATTTGAAATTGTTGAAACACGATCAACCGCAGAAGAAAAATCCTGCCTATTAACAACCAACTTTTTATCATTTCCAAGAGGAATAACACGTTGATAATCTGGAAAGGTTCCATCAATTAACTTTGATATCAAAATCACAGAACCTACAGAAAAACGAATCTTTGTCTCTGAAAGCTCTACAGACACATCACCATCAATTTCTTCCGAAAGAAGCTTTTGCAATTCTCCCACAGTTTTACGAGGAATAATAACACCCGGCATTCCATCAACACCTGAAGGAGCTTCCATCTCAACTTGCGCCAAACGATGACCATCAGTCGCAACTAAACGCAACTTTAAAACACCATCATCAATAACATGGAAATAAATACCATTAAGATAATAACGGGTTTCTTCAGTAGAAATAGCAAATTGCGTACAATCAAGTAAACGCTTTAACCCTGAAGCCGGTAGAGAAAAATGATAACCAAACTGCCCTGGAAGTGACTCTGGAAAATCTACTTTGGGAAGGCACTGTAGATGAAAATGCGCACACCCTGAAACAACAGACATTGTACGCGCTTGATTCTCATCAACTGATAATATGATTTCACTGCCATCAGGAAGCTTTCGAACTATGTCATACAACAAATGTGCCGGAACAGTTATTGCACCACTCTGTTCAACATTGACTTTAAAAGATTCCGTAATCTCTAAATCAAGATCCGTTGCTTTTAATTGCACACTACCGTTGTCTGCATCAATCAATACATTCGATAGAATAGGAACAGTATTACGACGTTCCACCACACGATGAATACGCCCTAGAGATTTAAGAAATTGACTGCGATCAACTGTAATACGCATAAAATCCCCGTTACAAATTTACAAAAAACCACAAAAACTCTCTAGATTAAAAATAACCTATCCCCTTAAGAATCACCTACCAAATTTTATTCTTCCTCTTTTAAAATAGCAAGTAACTGCTGGATAAGAAAAGACAGTTATTGTTACTAATTCTCTATGAAAGTGCATTTAAAGAGAGGTAAAATATTATACTGCCTGCTCTCCAATCAACCGCTTAAGCAATTCAAGCTCTTTGGCCAATGTTTGGTCACCACAAACCAAATCTTCAATTTTGCGTACGGCATGTAAAACTGTTGTATGATCACGTCCACCAAAACGACGTCCAATTTCTGGTAATGAGCGAGGCGTTAATACTTTGGCTAAATACATTGCAACTTGTCGCGGTTTCACAACTGTACGCGTTCGACGGTTAGATAACAAATCCTGTTTAGAAACATTATAATGACGCGCAACCGTACGTTGAATTTCTTCAATGCGAATGCGTTTAGGTTCGCCAGAACGTGTCAAATGACCTAATAATTCATCAATTCGTTCTAAAGATAAATCAGATTCAAAAGACTGACGAAACAATAACTGATTAAATGCCCCTTCAATATCACGTCCCGATCCTAAAACTGTTCTAGCAATATACTCCAGAATATCATCAGAAATTGAAATCATACCATCATCTTGTTGCGCCACCTTTAACCGCTGATGCAGCATTTTTAAACGCATTTCATAATCTGGTGCTTCAATTTCAAGAGCTACTCCTCCCTGAAGACGAGACCGAACCCGAAGATCTAGCGATTCTAACTCCGCTGGTGGACGATCCGCCGCAACAACAACTTGTTTTGCACTATCAAGCAACATATTAAGCAAATGGCAAAATTCATGCTGTATCGACTTTCCTTGCAAAAATTGCATATCATCAATAATAAGAAGATCAATATCACGAAGCTGCTCTTTAAAAGAAAGAGCATCATTATCACGAATAGCTGTCGCAAAACGCCACATAAAATACTCAGCGGTCAAATAAATAACCCGCGCAGACGTTAAACGCTTCAACGCTGCTGCCGCAATAGCTTGAAGTAAATGTGTTTTTCCCAAACCAACAGATGCATGAATAAAAAGAGGATTAAACCTTAAAGCACTCTTGTGCCCTTCAGCAATCGAACGAGCAGCCGCTAAAGCAACACGATTAGAAGAACCCTCCACAAAACTCTCAAAAGTATAACGAGAATCAAGGGGTGAACCTAAAACACCAGTTTGAAGACTCTTAACTGGATGTTCAGAGCAACTTTCAACAAAAGGTAGCTCCACATGCTCTTCCAAAATAACAGGAGCTGTACTTGTTCTACAAACGACACCTTTTGAAACACGCTTCATACCGCGAACGATAACTTCAACACGAAGAATCGCTGAATTCTCTTGCTTCCATAAATTGGTCAAAAGAGAGCCATAATGATTGGTAATCCATGATCGCAAAAACGCTGTAGGAACAGAAAGCTTTACAAGATTACGGCTATATTCAGCAAGCTTCACACGTCCAAACCAACTTGTATAAGCCTCAATACCAACCTGCACCTTTAATTGCGCCATCACACGCGCAAAAGCCGCTGCTCCCGCCTCTTCTGATATAATAGGATACTCTAAAGAGGCATTTATATCAGCTGCCCCACTCCTATCCGTCATATTACTCTTGATTATTTTCTCTGCCGACAGGATATTCACCGAAACCCTTTTAAAGGAACTAGCTCTAGAGTTCAACTTATCCACCATCTTTCATCCTGATAAAAATAAAAAAATTGTTCTACCAAACAGCTAACATTCAAATTAGCAAAGGCAAAACGCCCTACCCCAATAAGATTACTTACCCTCCCCTAGGATAGCCTCATTACAATCCCACCAACAAAGATGACTAATTAAGATTTACTTGTACTCACAATGCGACCCACTCTTCTAAAATGGCAAATAGACTAATAGAAAACTCAAAAAACATGCCGTCCCCCATGAAAGCCTATATAGCTTAACTCAAAGCATCTTACATTTAGCATAGAACAAGATAACAAGCTGATGTAACCCCTATATGTTTTTAGTCTCCACAAGAACCATACAAAACAGCAGAGGTAGAATGCAAGAGGTCAAAATGAAATCAAAAGGCCCTAAAAAACGCCATAAAGCTGATCATAAAAATAAGAAATGAGAAAAATTATTGATTCAATTCATTTTTTTTCTCTAAATTTACCAATAATTAAAGAATCTTTTCAGATAAAAAAAAAAAAATAAAAATACTTGACAAAAAAGACTCTGTAAAAATCCACAGAGCTTGTGGATAACCATACAAAATCTACGCATTTTCTCTCCTTTTAAGAAGGAGAATCGTTACCGATTTCTCTCCCTAAAAAGGTTGGTTTTTTAAAAAAATAAGCAAAAAAAACCAGCACCCACGCGGATGCTGGTTCTTTTAGTAAGAATGGAAAAGTCTAAACGCTAAGAGCTTTTAAACGTTTTGCCAAACGTGATACTTTTCGTGCAGCAGCATTTTTATGAAAAACCCCTTTGGAAACTGCACGCATAATTTCAGGTTCAAAATTCTTAAACGCTATTTCTGCAGAAGCCCTATCGCCACCAGCTAAAGCATCATCAAACTTACGCATAAAAGTACGAACGCGCGAACGACGGGCCTTATTAACCTGTGTGCGTGCTGCAACTTTGCGCACGGCCTTTCGCGCAGAAGGTGTATTCGCCATAAATATCTCTCTCTTTCAAAGCATCAGATAGGATTAGTCCAAACAAAATCTCTACCAATCTAAATAAAGCTAAGCAATAAAATTATAAAGCAGCTGATAACCGTATGGTTTATAACGCAATCCTCAAGCTAACGTCAATCAAATTTTCAAAGATAAGCATAAAAAGATAAAGCCAAATTTCTGAACACTTCCTTTAAAGGTTTAAAGATCTTCTGAACAAATGTGATTTAAACTGCTAGATTTCGCAAAACATATTGCAAGATTCCACCATGATGCAAATAATCTAACTCATCTTCCGTATCAACACGGCATAATAATGGAACAATTTTTATGGTTCCATCAGGAAAAGTAATGGTAGCTATCGTTTTCTGACGAGGCTTCAAATTGTGAATCTCTTCTATCGTTACCTTCTCATCCCCCTTTAAACCTAAAGATTGCCAGCTTGTACCCGCTTCAAAAACAAAGGGAACAATTCCCATACCAACAAGATTAGAACGATGAATCCGCTCAAAAGACTGAGCAATCACGGCTTTTACACCAAGAAGATTGGTGCCCTTTGCTGCCCAATCACGCGATGACCCATTCCCATATTCAATACCGGCAAAAACAACAAGTGGAATACCTTCCTGCTTATAGGCCATTGCCGCATCATAAATTGCTTGCTCTACCCGCGATGGATAATGAATTGTATACCCTCCTTCACGACCATTTTCTCCCAGCATGAAATTGCGAATGCGAATATTGGCAAAAGTTCCACGCATCATCACTTCATGATTCCCACGACGTGTTCCATATTGGTTAAAATCAGCAACTTTAACACCATGATTCGTCAAATATTTTCCTGCAGGAGAATCAATTTTAATGGAACCAGCCGGAGAAATATGATCTGTCGTGATTTTATCACCAAACAGACCTAAAATTCGCGCCTCCTTAATATCTGACAACATATTAGGAATTTTCTGCATATTCTCAAAATATGGGGGATTACGTACATATGTTGATTGCTCATCCCAAGAATAGGTAGCACCCGTTGGAACCTGAACTTTTTGCCAATATTCATCTCCCTTAAATACATCCGCATATTTTTCGACAAAAATCTTACGTGTGACATTTTCTTCGATAAATTCTTGTATTTCTTTAGAAGTTGGCCAAATGTCTCTCAAGTAGACAGGTTGACCATCTGAACCTATCCCAAGGGGTTCCTTGGTTAAATCTTTACGCACTGTTCCTGCCAAAGCATGTGCAACAACCAATGGTGGCGAAGCTAAATAATTCGCTTGCACATCAGGGGATACACGCCCTTCAAAATTACGATTTCCTGAAAGAACCGCAGCTGCAATTAAACTATTATTATTAATTGTTTTGGAAACAGCTGGGGACAAAGGACCAGAATTCCCAATACATGTTGTGCACCCAAAACCTACTAAGTTAAACCCTAGTATATTTAAATCTTTTTGCAAACCGGAATTGATAAGATAAGCCTCAACAACTTGAGAACCAGGTGCAAGAGAAGTCTTAACCCATGGTTTGCTCTTAAGACCTTTCGCTACAGCATTACGGGCTAGAAGACCTGCAGCAATAAGAACACTTGGATTTGATGTATTCGTGCAAGAAGTAATCGCAGCAATTACGACATCGCCATGACCAAGCGTGTATTCCTCACCCTCAACCCCATAACGGTCATCTTGCCCAACAATTTTTTTATAATCCTCGACCAATGCTCCCTCAAAACCCTGTCCAACATTTTCTAATGCAATACGTCCTTCAGGACGTTTAGGACCGGCCATAGAAGGCACAACACTTTCCATATCGAGTTCAATTGTATCACTAAAAACGGGATTGGCTACTGCTTCATCATGCCACATCCCTTGTGCTTTGGAATAAGCTTCTACTAGAGCAATCCGACTTTCATCACGCCCTGTCATATTGAGATAACGCACCGTTTCTTTGTCAATTGGAAAAAAACCACAAGTTGCGCCATATTCAGGTGCCATATTTGCAATTGTGGCCCGATCAGCAAGTGTCATGTGTTCCAGACCTGGGCCAAAAAATTCAACAAATTTACCAACCACGCCCTTCTTGCGTAGCATTTGTGTTACCATCAACACTAAATCAGTAGCAGTCACACCTTCTTTAAGTTTACCTGTTAAACGGAAACCTATCACTTCAGGTAACAACATAGAAATGGGCTGACCTAACATTGCTGCTTCTGCTTCAATACCCCCAACACCCCAACCCAAAACACCCAAACCATTCACCATAGTTGTATGCGAATCAGTCCCTACACAGGTATCAGGATAAACTGTCTGATGGGCCTCATCATTCTTCATCCACACACATTGCGCTAAATATTCCAGATTAACTTGATGGCAAATCCCCGTTCCTGGAGGAACAACACGAAAATTTTGAAAAGCTTGCTGTCCCCACTTAAGGAAACGATAACGTTCACCATTGCGTTCATATTCACACTCAACATTTTCTTTAAAGGCCATAGGATTGCCAAAATAATCAACGATAATTGAATGGTCGATGACAAGATCAACAGGAATGAGAGGATTGATTTTTTCAGCGCTCCCTCCAAGTTTAACCATGGCATCGCGCATCGCAGAAAGGTCGACAACTGCAGGGACACCTGTGAAATCTTGCATAAGAACACGCGCTGGACGATAGGCAATTTCCGCACCAGCACTCCCTTTGTCGCTTAACCACTTAGCAACATTTAGAATATCTTCCTTTTTGACCGAACGCCCGTCTTCAAAACGTAATAAATTTTCGAGAATGACTTTCATTGAAAACGGCAAATGAGAAACACCATCGAGCCCATTCTTTTCCGCTTCAATCAAACTGTAATAAATATATTGCTTGCCCTCAACATCTAAAATTCTACGGCAATTAAAGCTATCAATTTGAGTCATGACTGTCCACCCTCATACTACAAACCATCCAATTTCCCGGAATGAACAACACAAACTACGAATCAAGGTCGCAGCCTGAGCGCAGACGCAATCACCTCCGCTATCCATTTCCCCCTCCGCCTTTCCACAGGCAAATTCGGAAATCAGCGCCAAAAACTATTCTACACCAGATATTAATGTAACACAGAGCTTATAGAACTATTTCTAGAACTATTCTAGATATAATCGCATAAAAAACGTGTTTTTTGTGCGATAATGCAATTTTTTATCTTATGATGCAATCAATGTTCTAAAAAATAAAAGCAAAGCAAGAAATTACATGGTATTATCAGGTAAAGATTTAGCAGCTCACAGAAACCAAGAAATTCTGTTCGAAAATCTTTCTTTTTGCTTATTTCCCAAGCAACTTATGATAATTACAGGCCCAAACGGAGTTGGAAAATCTACCTTATTGCGAATCATAGTTGGTCTTCTTAAAGCTGCTGAGGGCAACATTATTCTTAAAGAGTATGAACAAACATATCCTGTAGGGACGGCATGTCATTATCTTGGTCCACAAAATGCCATGAAGCCTTCTTTATCCGTCATCGATAATCTAAAATTTTGGTCAGCATTTTATGGACAACATTTGCTTTATCCGCAGGAAGCTCTTGCCGAGATCGGTCTTTCTGATCTTCAACACTTACCCTTCAACGTTTTATCAACTGGGCAAAAAAGGCGTGTAGCCATTGCTCGTCTTTTGCTCTCCCATCGTCCTATTTGGATTTTAGATGAACCAATATCAGGAATTGATAATCATGCTCAAATGCTTGTTGCAAATATTTTTCAGCGTCATCTCAATCAAGGAGGTATGATTATCGCTGCAACCCATCATCCCCTAGGTATTCCAGAAAACCTTAAAATCGCGCTGGAAGAATTCTTACCTCCCCAAGAGAGAAGAAAATGAAAGCATTATTCTGGCATGATCTTAAATTAGCCTTAGCTCCACAAGCCTCTTCGTTAACAGGGCTTTTGTTTTTCATCGCTGTTGTTTTGATAACGCCCTTCGCCATTGGACCAGATCCTAAAGTCCTTGCACAAATAGGACCAGGCATATTATGGTTTGGAGCTCTTCTCGCAGGACTTCTTAATCTGAATAAACTTTTTCAGACTGATCACGATGATGGAACTCTCGACCAATTTATTCTCTCGGAACAAAGACAAAGTTTCACATTGATTATATTTACTAAATGCCTTGCCCATTGGGTAGGAACAATGTTTCCTCTTATTTTTGCTACGCCTATTTTAGCATTCATGCTCCATTTAGACGCTACAATAACTTTTACAACAATACTTACCCTCTTATGCGGAACACCAGCCATTATTTTTATCGGCGCTATAGGAGCAGCCCTTGCAACGTCATTGCTACATAGTACTCTTCTCATTTTTATCATCATCTTACCGTGGATTATTCCAATTATGATTTTCGGTGTTTCAGCTGCTATAGCGCCAATAAACCCAAATGTTTCTTTTCTCACTTCTTTGGCTCTTCTTATCGCTTTTTCACTTCTTTTGAGTCTTTTTAGCTGTTTTATTACAACCATAACGTTCAAGCTTTTATCAGAATAGTAAAAGGAATTGCCGCACAGTAAAACTGTGCCTATTATAAACCTCATGAATGAAACATCTCACATCTATAAAACGAGGACGCTTCCTACAAGTTTAACTCGTTTTATGAAAATAAGCAGAGCCATTTTACCTTGGTTAACTGGTATAATATTCTGTCTTCTTATCTTAGGGCTTATTCTGATTATGCATTCTCCTGATGACTATCAGCAAGGTATCACCGTCAAGATTATGTATATCCATGTGCCATTTGCGTGGCTCTCTACAGTTTGTTATATAATAATGAGTATTGCTGCTTTAGAAAGCTTGATTTGGAAACATCATCTTGCTGATGTAACGCTTAAATGTGGTGCGCCAATTGGAGCAATTTTTACAGCTTTGGCTCTGATGACAGGTGCGCTTTGGGGACGCCCGACATGGGGAACGTGGTGGGTATGGGATGCAC
The DNA here is from genome assembly GCF_055796185.1 of Bartonella sp. P12B. NCBI lineage: Bacteria > Pseudomonadati > Pseudomonadota > Alphaproteobacteria > Hyphomicrobiales > Bartonellaceae > Bartonella > Bartonella sp. P12B. Next base: position 39,174 of record NZ_JBTTDI010000001.1, read on the forward strand.
GACTCACATCGGTTTTAATTCTGCTTTTTATCTACCTTGCCATTATCATGCTGGCTCGCGCTTTTGATAACCAAACAAAAGCTACACGCGCTACAGCAATTCTCACCCTCGTTGGACTCGTGAATATCCCCATTATCAAATTTTCCGTTAACTGGTGGAATACACTCCATCAATCAGCATCCCTTCTACGTTCAGGAGGACCAACAATCGAGCATGCTATGTTATGGCCCCTCATAACAATGATATTTTGTTTCAGCTTGATGTTTATTTTACTCTATTTGATGGCTATGCGAAACGAAATCAATCGTCGTCATATCCAAATACTCCAGTTTAAAAAAGCCCGTCATGCACAACATAAGGACTCTTCATCATGCTCAACCTAAACAATATTCATAATGGACTTTTAGGGAGTCTCTCTCAAAAAATTGACGGGTTTCTTGGTACCCTTCACCATGAGCAAATTGTGGTTCTAAGCTATATGCTTTCTGCAATCTTTCTTTTATGTTTTATTGGATACATTCTCTACAAAGGTAACGATCAAAAAAAAATCTTAAAACAGTTGAACCAAAAAGAGTTATTTCGAAAAGAAAAATAGAATGAAAAACATCTCTCAAAAACCTAAAAATAGTGGATCTTTATTCGTTTTATTTGGTCTCTTTGGACCATTTGTGTTTGTACTTCTTTTCATTATGCTTTTTTTTTACTTTATGAGCAGTAAACATCCCAATGATACTTCTCTTCTCCCCAACACATTATCTGCAAAACCCGCCCCCAAAACCAGTCTTCCCCTTCTTGATAAGGAAAATCATCTTCTTAATTTAGAACAATTTAAAGGACACGTAACATTGGTCAATTTTTGGGGATCTTGGTGCTTATCTTGTCGTGAAGAGCATGCACTCCTCATGAAGCTTGCACAAGATCAACGTTTTGATATTATTGGCATTAATTATAAGGATAGCAAAGAGAATGCACAACGCTTTCTGAGAAATTTTGGTAATCCTTTTAAAGCCATTGGCTTTGATGCCTCAGGGCATATAGCCATTAACTGGGGCGTATATGGACCACCAGAGACCTTTCTTTTGAATAAGGAAGGCACTATTATTGCCAAACATATTGGTCCTTTAACATGGCAAATTTATCAGAAAAAAATCCTGCCAGAAATTGAAAAAGCGATAATGACAGAAGAGCTCTCTAACAACAATACATTGCTTCATAAAAAAATTCGTTTTCTTTCTCCTCTTGAGGAGAGAAAATAGTTAAATTTCCTTGCTTCAACTCCTCCTATAATGAAGCCTCCAAAGCTTACTTGCATACCACAAAGAAGATAAATGTATGATAAAAATTATTTGAAAAAAATAATATATTTCTTATGCACTCTTTTAGTACAAAAGAAGGCATAACATTGGAAGCTGAGAAAGAATATAAAAGTACTGTGATTGCCCCCTTCACAAGCTTAAAAATCATAGTACTTAATGTAATTTCGCACGACACATAAATGATCGAATTGAAAGGGAAAAACGATATTTTTTAACATAAGTATGAAAATGAATAAGTGAGTTGTCGTTCTTTGTAAAAGGTGAAATTTTATTCAAGAACATGAAAAACAAAAACATGAGATTTTTACTAATCCCTCTTATTAAAAAATATCGCTGTTGATACCTTTAAAATCGCAAAGCTGAATTCAACAAGATGATAAAGATGGAAATGACTAATACATAATTACACAATGAGGTGTAAAAATGAAACTTGAATCCCCCTGAGGAAAGCGTTTCCCTCTTGATTAAAATCCTCACCTGTGCAATTTTCTCTTCTAGAATATTATAGATTGAAACAACAACTGAATGAGAAAGCATAAATATAATATTCGTTACATTGCCAATATTATACTCTTATCCGTCGTCTTTCAGAGATTGGCTGAAATGCTATCTTGGCATGAAAAGCACAATAAGGACCATTTTCACCAGAATCCGCACCACAAAAATGGAAATCTGATGATAAAGGATCTCCAACTGGCCATCTACATGTATTTTCACTCAATTGTAAAAGATTAAGCTGGCGTGATATAGGCACAACGACATTTGATTGTGAGGGTACCTCCGTTTCTATTACAGCTTCCGCTACACGTTCCACCTTTAAATCTGTTACGCCAACACTGCTAGAGGCAGTATTTTTTGGCAATCCAGCTGATGGAGTACGACGCATACGCGGAGATGATGGATCAGTAGGTGCCTTTTGTGCACGGGCCCCGCCTGGTGCTGTCTTACCGCGTCCTGGTAACTTTAATCGGTGTACTTTACCAATCACTGCATTCCTGCTAACCCCACCTAACTGAGCTGCAATCTGACTTGCACTTAACCCTTCACTCCAAAACTTCTTAAGAAGTTCAACACGTTCATATGTCCAACCCATATCAGCACTCCATTCTGATCACTTCATTGAGATGCATCTCGTTGCATCTTCAAATGCTTAAATAAAAAATCTTATACTCCAACACGAGCATAAAAAAATTTACTCAACCTATGGAACTTACAAACTGAAACACAACCTTACTTCTGATTTAAACTACAATAGGCACTAACTCTCTGACAAGTACCTTTCCCTCTTGAAGAGTTTATTTAGAATGTTTTCCCCAACTTGCAAATAAAGAGAGAAAAAACCTCATATTTACTTAAGATTTTTCCCTAATAAATGCTTCTTACAAAATTTTATTTTTTTTGCCAAAATGAAACTCTGATTGCACCGTATCTAAAACGACAACACTGCTTTATTTGCGTCGTCGTTTTGTTTATTATATGGCAAAATGTAGAACATAAAGGAAATAATGATGGGCGATAGCGTTATACAGTCACTTTATACATGCTTTGCTCGACGTAATTTGCATTTCAAAAAAGGTGAGGGTGTATGGCTTATTTCCGATAAAGGTGAGCGTTATCTCGATTTGGCATCTGGCATCGCTGTTAATGCATTAGGATATGCACATCCAAAATTGGTTGAGACCCTCAAAAAACAGGCTGAAAAACTTTGGCATATTTCCAATCTTTTTCAATCACCTGAACAAGAGGCTCTTGCTAAACGACTTTGTGCAAACAGTTTTGCTGATAAGGTTTTTTTCTGTAATTCTGGTGCTGAAGCACTTGAATGCGCCTTCAAAACTGCTCGTCACGCACATTATACCTCTGGCCATCCAACACGCATTGAAATTATTACTTTTGAAGGAGCATTTCATGGGCGCACACTTGCAACGCTTGCCGCTACTGGGCACGAAAAATATCTTGAAGGCTTTGGACCAAAAGCTGGTGGATTTATTCAAATTCCTTTTTGTGATGAAAATGCTTTGCGGAACGCTATCAATAAGAATACCGCTGCTATCCTGATTGAACCTATTCAAGGCGAAGGTGGAATACGAACAGTCTCTCACGAAACTTTAAAGTTTTTGCGCAAAATCTGTGATGATAATAATCTGTTACTCATTCTGGATGAAGTTCAAACAGGGATTGGACGAACAGGAAAACTTTTTGCTTATGAATGGAGTGATATTACACCTGATATTCTTACTCTCGCAAAAGGACTTGGTGGTGGATTTCCGTTGGGAGCTTGTCTTGCAACAGATCAAGCTGCAAAAAGTATGACACCAGGAACCCATGGCTCAACTTTTGGCGGAAATCTTCTTGGGATGGCTGTAGGAAACAGTGTTCTTGATATCATATTAGAACCAGATTTTCTTCCCCATGTTCAGCAAATGGGCAATAAGCTAAAAAGTGGACTTTCAAACATTCTCAATATCTATCCTGATATTATCTGCGCAATTCAAGGTGTTGGCCTTATGCTAGGTATCCAATGTGTTGTTCCTGCAAATGTTGTCGTCACTGCTTTAGAAAAGCAATATGTTCTAGGTGTTGCTGCTAACAACAATGTAGTGCGTTTATTACCTCCCCTTATTATAAAAGAAGAAGAAGTAGACGAAAGCCTATATCGTATTGAAAAAGCAATTGCTTCTCTTTCACAAACAAATAAAAAAAGGCAAGTACCATAAACATGACAAATGCTCTTCGCCATTTCACCGATTTATCGGTTTTACCCCCTCAGACAGCACGTACTCTTATCGATTATGCGAAAAGTCTTAAAGCATCCTTTAAAGCAGGGAAAGGTGCAAAACCTTTTATTGGTAAAACATTAGCAATGATTTTTGAAAAACCGTCCACACGAACTCGTCTTTCATTCGATATTAGCATGCGCCAACTGGGTGGTGATACAATCATGCTAACCGGTTCAGAGATGCAGCTTGGTCAGAGTGAAACTATCGCTGACACAGCACGTGTTTTATCGCGTTTTGTGGATATCGTTACCTTACGAACAACACGCCATGACCGAATGCTCGAATTGGCACAATACGCACAAATTCCTGTTATCAATGCTCTTACCGATGATACACACCCTTGCCAAATTCTTGCAGATATACTGACTTATGAAGAACACCGTGGGCCTGTTGCGAACAAAATATTTGCGTGGATGGGAGATGGTAACAATGTGCTTCATTCCTTGATCGAAGCCACTGCTCTTTTTGATTTTCATCTACGGATTGCTACTCCCAAAGGCAATGAACCACAAGAAAAATTTGTCAACTGGGCACGTGAACGGGGGGCGCATATTACACTGACCAACGATCCTCAAAAAGCAGCTAAAGATGCTGACTGTATTATGACTGATACATGGGTTTCCATGGGACAAGAATTTCGTGCTCGCAGTCATTCTATTTTTCAGCCTTATCAAGTTAACGACGCTTTAATGAAACGAGCTAAACCTGACGCCCTTTTCATGCATTGCCTTCCTGCTCATCGTGGCGAAGAAGTTGTCGATGCTGTAATAGATGGAGCGCATTCCGTTGTTTTTGATGAAGCTGAAAATCGCCTTCATGCCCAAAAAGCAATTCTTTTTTGGTGCTTACAAGAACCATTTTTCTCTCCACAATAGCCTACCAAAACAAATCATATAAAAGGCAAAGATATGATGCATGAACAATCCACAGAGACATTCTCTCTCAATAATATCCATTCAAGTGAAGATGATACTGTTCTTCCCTTTCAAGTCGAAGAACTTGATATTCGTGGGCGTGCTGTACAAATTGGAGAGACTTTAAATTCTATTCTCACAAGACACCAATATCCCGAACCGGTTTCTTATCTTCTCGCAGAAGCTTTAGTTTTGACCGTTCTGCTTGGAACCTCCCTAAAACTTAAGGGAAAATTTATTTTACAGACCCATTCCGATGGACCGGTTAATATGGTGGTGTGTGATTTCTCTCCTCCGTCCAGTCTCCGCGGTTATGCGCGTTTTGATAAAGAAAAGTTAAAACAAGCAATAGCCAATGAGCAAATATCTTCAGAAACACTTTTGGGAAAAGGGACTTTAGCTTTCACTATCTACCAAGGCACCCATACGCAACCTTATCAGGGAATAGTGGCATTAGATGGAACAAATTTACAAGAAGCTTCCCATACCTATTTTAATCAGTCAGAACAAATTCCCACCGATATACGTTTAGCAGTCGCTATACTAATCAACCGAGATCAACAAGGAAAACCACAGAAAAACTGGAGAGCAGGAGGAATTTTGACTCAACTCTTGCCCAAAGCATCATCTCATCATCAAATATATGAACCAAATAAAAATCCAGAAGAAACGAAAACCCGCACACAACTTGAAAATCAATGGCAAGAAGCCAAAGCATTGACAGCAACCATTGAAAGTGCAGAATTGACAGATCCCCAAGTTGGCAGTAAACGGCTGTTGTTTCGTCTTTTCCATGAACAAGGTGTTAGAGTTTTTAATCCCTTTTTTCTCATCGATCAATGCTCTTGTTCGCGTGAAAAGATTAAAGAAATGCTGGAAGGTTTTCCTATTGAGGAACGCAATGAAATGGTTAAAAATGAATATATTTCAGTTACATGTGAGTTTTGCTCAACAACTTATCGTTTTAAACCACAAGAATTTTCTGAAAATAAAACATAACAAATATTCTTCACAAAGAGGAACATATTGGCTACAGCTAAAATCAATCTTTAGAATATATGGTGTATCTTGTTCCCTTAGAATTAATAGTTCTTTCATTCATTGCTTACATAATCACGCTCCTTATTCAAATTAACACACACGCCATGTACTTTTTATTTTATAAAAAAGATCCTTCTTGTTGATATGTTTCTTGCTCTCTGAAAAAACCTCTCCTTTACTCGTAACATATCAACAAGAAGGATCTTTTAACACAATCAAGTTTTTGAAGCCTTTTATAAGCGCATCAAGTTCTTGATTTTAAATATAAATAATCTTTATAAATTGAATGAGATTCATGAATAAAGTTATATTTTTTATTCGAGTTCTCTTAATTTAAGAATCAAAAAATGTCGTTGTAAGAAAAGCAATTATCATGAATATAAAATGGGGATTTTATGCATTATCCTCATACAAAAACAAAAACCCTATGGGGATAGCGTATAATAACAGTCTTAGTCTGTGTCATACACCAATCCAAACCTATTATACTAATCTCAATAATCAAGAACAAAGTCAGTCAATAAACATCTCATTGCTTAAGAAAAATTTGAACATCTTAAAAATTATGGAATGTTTTGGATATTCTTTAGACAGATCACTTCATTCAACAAATATTTTTTTGGATAACGATCATCAACTTATAAAAAATAGTTTCAGCAGAATCACGATTTGTAAAGGTTAGACGTAATGGTACGGACCTCACAATAAAATTTTACACTCATACCTTTTCCCAAAAATATAGCTTGTAAAATACTATAACTGATAAAATCAATATTGACTTGAAAAAAATCTGAACAACATCATAGCTCTTTGCTTGGCACAAAACGGCGTAACCAAACATAAAGCGCACCTCCACCACCATGTTGATGAGCTGCACGCTCAAATGCATGAACATAATATCGAAAAGCTGATGTTGATAACCAATGAGGAACAAATTTATACAAAGCACCATCACTTCCGGCTGATCGACCTTTCCCTGTAATCACAAGCACATAACGCAATCCACGTTGCTGAGATGATTGTAGAAATTCTTTTAAGAAAAAATACGCTTCTTCCTGTATACAACCATGAAGATCAAGACGAGCTTCAAGTGGATAATGGCCTTTTGCAATTTTACGATGAATAGCATGATCGAAGAAATGGACCTTATGTGCTTTGGCAATCGCCATCTTTTCTCTTTTAACCACTGTTGGTTTCTGCTGTTTTCCCTGAGATAATGAAAGGATTGATGGTCCATGCTGTTTTTTATGATAGATATTTGTAATATTTTTTTCGATAGAAAAATGGAGTTTATCATGAAGAGGAACTATTGTACGACACACACTCTCCCATAGAAGACGATCTTTTGAAGTTAATAAATCCTTCTTCTCTCTCCATGCATTCGTGGGCATTTCAATCTTCAATCTCTTCTAAAGCTTCTTTCTACGACCTTATGAACCAAAGAGATTTTAATTTTCATCTTCTGTTGCAAAAAGTTTCCAATTTGGATCTGACGATAGGCTATTGCGAACAAAAGTCCAAATATCCCTAATTTCTACAATCGCATCAGGATCACCATCTATACGCTCTCCCTGCTCATTATAGGTTACAGAAATCATTTCGCTAATAATTCGTACAGTTAAAAATTGTTCCTTTTCTTGCATTTCTGCTGCGACAAACTCAATTTTATTAATTCCAACAAAAGTAAACTCGACTTTTTCATTGTTTTTTTCGCGTTGCTCAATAGCAGCACTAAAGCTCTCAAAAACATTCTGAGAAAGTAATTTCTTAAGCTGATCACAATCCCCTTTAGCAAAAGCTGTTACAATCATTTCATAAGCAACTTGAGCACCTTTTATAAAAAATTGAGGAGAAAACTGAGGATCGCTCTGACGAAGTGCGCGTAAACCTTTATTCAGTGCACTTCCCTCTGGTGAAATCGCATCAATTTCATTAAAATCGCTCTTTTGTGAATTATCCTGATGAGGGAACGAAACAACATGGTCTGTCGTTTCTGATTCAATCTGTTTTTTAGAATGACGTGAATAAGGGTCGAAGGGAGGCTTTTCAAAACCAATCCGTTTTCCTAATACATTACGTAGTTGTACAAAAACGACAACCATAATAACAAGAGCTATGACAAGTATAACGTCAAATTCCATGGGCGCTGTTAATCTCCAAATCTAAGATGATCTGTAATAAACATTGCAGTCAATATCATTTATAAATAAAGATGTAAAATAAGGAATCTACTATTTAAATATTTTTATAGCCTCTCATGCATTTTCATAGCCTTTATTCCTTCGTGTTTATACAAAAATAGCTCTGTCGTTTTCTATCACAAAACTTGGGAAGGAAATTTTTGTGTGATAAAGTCTTACTCTTTAAACCCTCGCTTTTTTATCGTTCTCTTCCTCAGCGCTCTCTTGATTGAAATCGCCGGCTTTATCGTTGTTGGAAAAGAAATTGGAATTTTAGCAACTTTAAGTTTGGTTGTTCTCACAACAATAGCAGGAATTATTTTGTTGAGAATTCAAGGATTTAGCCTTTTAAAAAACATACAACGTGAATTTATCCAAGGGCAAACATTAAAAAATTATATGGTTGATGATGTTTTCATCATTCTTGGCGCAATTTTACTTATTCTGCCAGGTTTTGTAAGTGATCTTTTGGGAATATTACTGCTTATTAAACCAGTCCGTTCTGTTGTTTGGCGTTTTTTATCATCCCTTAGCAAAAAAATGAATTCCCATCCTAAGCACAAGACCAACGCGCAAAATACATCTGAAAAAATAATTGATCTTAACGAAGAAGACTATCAAGTCCATAATTCCACAGATTCTCCATGGCGTAAAGGTGATGATAATCATTAAAATGCCCAAAAAATCTACAAGCGACCTAAAAAACAATCAAGACAAGACAGAGGGTTCCTTGCAACCTTTTGCGAAGCGTGTTAACCAGCTTGATCTTTAGATCCAAAACAGAAATATACACAATAATGATGAGAGGTTGCTAATATGGCCGAAAGTGAAATGAACAATAACGGTGGAGAGCCCGTTTTTGCTGTATTAACTCAATATTTAAAAGATTTATCATTCGAAAATCCAAGTGCTCCTCGCTCACTGCGTCTACGTGAAAAGGCACCACAAATCGATATCAACATTAATGTTAACGCCAACCCGATTGGTGATGATAATTATGATGTCATCTTAACCCTCTCTGTCAAAGCGAATGATGACACTGAAACATTGTTTCATGTAGAACTCATTTACGGTGGCGTTTTCCATATTGAAAATATTCCACAAGAACATGTGATGCCTCTCGTTTTTATTGAATGTCCTCGTCTTTTATTTCCATTTGCTCGGCAAATTATCTCTGACGCCACGCAAAATGGTGGTTTTCCGCCTTTATGGATTGACCCAATTGATTTTGCTGCTCTGTTCCAAAAACGACTTGCTGAAGAACAAAAAGACAATCAAAGTGAGAGACAACCCTCTTAAAGGATTATTTTTTATTTTCAAAAAGGCCCTGAAATATCAGAGGCCTTTCTTTTTTACAATTTTTTCGCATGATAAGCGGCTAGCATTGCAATATTAACAACATCGGTATCGCTTCCACTAAACGGTACAATTTGGACAGATTTTTCTAATCCAATCAAAATAGGACCAATAATTGTTGCTTCACCAAGCTCTTGTAACATTTTGCTCGCAATAGAAGATGCATGGTATCCTGGCATCACTAAAATATTAGCAGGGTCTTTTAATCCCATAAAAGGATATTGCTGCATCAATTTCGAATTAAGTGCCACATCAGCACTCATTTCTCCATCAAATTCAAAGCTAACTTTGCGTTCATGTAAAATATGAACGGCATCTTGAATATGTTGTGTAATCTGTCCTTTCATATAACCAAAAGTAGAAAATGCTACAAACGCTACCCGTGGTTGATATCCTAATCCACAAACAAAAGAGGCTGTTTGTTCTGCTATATCAGCAAGTTCTTCAGCGTTGGGGTTTTCATAAATAGCTGTATCGGCAATAAAAACAGTGCGCCCACGACAAATAGCCATGGAGATACCAATCAAACGTTCTTTTTGTTTCTCACCAATCACACGACGTATATCAATCAATGCTGTTTCATAATTACGTGTTACTCCTGTAACCATCGCATCAGCATCACCCAATGCCACCATGCAAGCAGCAAAATAATTGCGATCATTATTGATACGGCGGTGACAATCACGCAATAACCAACCTTGTCGTTGCATTTTTTTATAAAGATAATTTGCATAAGCATCAGTGCAACAAGAGAGTTTAGCATTCGTAACAGAAATGCCTTCACGTTCAAGATCAATTCCAGCAAGAGAAGCTGTTTCCTTCACTTGTTCTTCACGACCAATTAGAATCGCCTGTCCTAGTTTTTGGTGAACATAGGAAACAGCAGCCCGCATTACTTGCTCTTCTTCACCCTCTGCAAAGACAATTTGTTTTGGCGCTTGACGAACATGATTGTAAACACCACGCATAATGGAGGAAATGGGATCACGTCTCGCATTTAAATCACGTTCATAAGCTTCTAAGTCATCAATATGCTTTTGTGCAACACCACTTTCCATTGCCGCTTTTGCAACCGCCATTGAAACAACGGTAAACAAACGCGGATCAAAGGGAACAGGAATGATATAATCCGGACCAAATTTTAAGCGCTTTCCATGATAAGCTTCCGCAACACTGTCAGGTACATCCTCATGAGCCAAACGAGCAAGAGCCTTTGCCGCAGCAATTTTCATATCCTCATTGATGACCGTTGCACGCACATCAAGCGCACCACGAAAGATATAAGGAAAACAAAGGACATTGTTAATCTGATTTGGATAATCGGAACGGCCTGTTGCTACAATGGCATCATCACGCACTTGCATAACCTCTTCCGGTGTAATTTCCGGATCTGGGTTGGCCATAGCAAAAATAATTGGTTGAGGTGCCATAGACTTTACCATTTCAGGAGTAATTGCCCCTTTAGCAGAAACTCCGAAAAACATATCAGCGCCTTCCATTGCTTCAGCAAGAGTGCGTTTATCCGTTCGCACCGCATGCGCAGATTTCCACTGATTCATCCCCTCCGTGCGTTCTTCATAGACAACACCCTTCGTATCACATAATATGATATTTTCAGAACGAAACCCCATTGCCTTAATCAATTCAATGCAAGCAATTCCGGCAGAACCAGCGCCATTACAAACTAACCGCGTATTTTGCATATCGCGCCCCGTTAAATACAATGCATTAATGACACCAGCAGCGACAATGATTGCCGTACCGTGTTGATCATCATGAAAAACAGGAATATTCATGATCTCACGTAAGCGACTTTCAATTATAAAACATTCGGGCGCTTTAATATCTTCAAGATTGATGCCACCAAAAGAAGGTTCCAAATGACGCACCAGATTGATAAAACTTTCCGTATCGTTTGTATCAATTTCCAGATCGATTGAATCAATATCCGCAAAGCGCTTAAAAAGGACTGCTTTGCCTTCCATCACCGGCTTAGATGCAAGTGCCCCTAAATTGCCCAAACCTAAGATCGCTGTTCCATTGGATATAACAGCAACAAGATTGCCCTTTGCTGTATAGTCATAAGCCAATGCTGGATTTTCAGCAATCGCTTTAACGGGAACAGCAACACCTGGTGAATAAGCAAGTGCTAAATCATGCTGTGTTGCCATAGACTTTGTTGCAACAATTTCAAGCTTTCCAGGCCGACCACGACTATGAAAATCAAGGGCTTCCCTCTCACTAGCACTGTAAATCGTTTGAGGTATTTTCTGATCCTGATCACTTTTTTTCATTTCATTTAACTTTCCAAAAACAGTGTAAATTCTGCTCTATAATGTGCGTAATTACCCGATTTTAAAATTTGATTCCTATGTTATAAACCGTTATGCTTTCTTTAACAGAGCCGGTCTGTGTTTCAATTTAGGGATAATGAAGATAAACATTGAAGTAAACAAAAAAGGGTGTCAAAGCCTCACTTGAAGGAAACAGGCGCATAAAAATGGATAAAAAAAACGATCATAAAAATAATTTAATTCCACAGTCTACCCCCTCATCTGCTCTTCCTCAACAGCGCCTCACACCTATGATGGAGCAATATATAGAAATCAAAGCAGTTAATAATGACTCTCTTCTCTTTTATAGAATGGGTGATTTTTATGAATTATTTTTTAATGATGCAGTTGAAGCCGCCCAAGCATTAGGTATTACACTCACAACACGCGGAAAACATTTAGGTGAAGATATTCCTATGTGTGGTGTTCCCGTTCATACTGCTGATGATTATTTGCAAAGACTTATTGCCTGCGGCTATCGTGTTGCTGTTTGTGAACAAACAGAAGATCCTGCAGAAGCCAAAAAACGTGGATCAAAATCGGTTGTTCAGCGCGATGTTGTTCGTCTTGTCACACCTGGAACCATAACAGAAGAAAAGCTCCTCGATCCAACGCGCGCAAATTACCTGATGACACTTGCCCGTATAAAAACTAGCGACGGAGAGGAATTTGCCCTTTCTTGGATTGATATCTCAACAGGCATATTTCGTGTAACAGAAAGCCGCAATGAAAAACTGTTGGCGGATATTATGCGCGTGGATCCACAAGAAATCATTGTTGCTGATTCTTTCTTTCATGATAAATCCTACAAATCGCTTTTTGATGTTCTTGGTCGCATCATTTCGCCTCAACCTATTAGTCTCTTTGATGTCATCACCGCTGAACGCGATATTTGCAGTTATTTTAAACTCTCAACTCTTGAAGGTGTTGCCGATTATTCACGCCCCGAACTTTCCGCAATCGCTGCTGCCATTCGTTATATTGAAAAAACGCAAATCACGCATCGCCCTCCTCTCATGCGCCCTGAACGTCAAAATGAAAGCGCTACCCTTTTCATTGATGCTGCAACCAGAATGAATCTTGAGCTCATCCGAACGACATCTGGTCAACGCGATGGTAGTTTATTAAAAGCTATTGATCGTACCGTAACAGGAGGAGGATCACGTCTTCTCGTCGATCGTCTCATTGCTCCTCTCACCACACCGGCTGCTATTGACAAACGTCTTGATTCAATTGACTTTTTTCTACGAAACCCATCCCTTGCAGAAGCCATACAGCTGATTTTAAAAGGGGGACCAGATATGCCACGCGCAGTTTCTCGGTTGGCTCTTGGCAGAGGGGGGCCCCGTGATATGGCTACAATCCAACGTGGCTTTGAAATTATTCGTGAACTTCATCAGCTTTTTAACAATGAATTGCTTCCTCAGGAAATAAGTGATGTACAACAGACTTTTTCAAATGTACCTACTGCTTTACATTTTCATCTAGAACAAGCGTTAGCGGATGACCTTCCTCTCCTTAAACGTGATGGTGGTTTTATTCGCCCTCAATACCATAAAGAGCTTGATGAAATGCGCGCTCTGCGCGATGAATCTCGCCGTGTTATTGCTGAACTTCAAGCACAATATGCTCAAGAAACAGATATTAAGACACTCAAAATAAAGCATAACAATATTCTAGGTTATTTCATTGAAGTCACTAATGTACAAGCGTCTGCTCTCACAAATAGCCCTCAAGCTAAAGCCCGTTTTATCCATAGGCAAACAATGGCAAATGCTATGCGCTTTACCACAACAGAACTTGCTGACCTTGAAAGCCGTATTGCTCATGCCGCAAACCATGCACTCACACTCGAATTGGAAATTTTTGAGACTCTTGTTCATGAAATTACCGAACAAGTTGATTTCATCCGTAAAGCCTCTGAAGCACTTGCTGTTTTAGATGTCACCGTTGCGTTAGCACATCTTGCTGAAGAACAAGGATATTGTCGTCCTAAAATTGATCAATCCCTTACCTTCCATATTACAGCAGGGCGCCATCCTGTCGTAGAGCAAGCACTACGAAAACAAGCAGCAGAACCATTTGTTGCTAATCACTGTGATCTTTCTGAGCAAGAAAATCATCAATATGCAGCAATTTGGCTTTTGACAGGTCCTAATATGGGGGGAAAATCAACTTTTTTGCGGCAAAATGCTCTTATTGCTATTATGGCACAAATGGGGTCTTTTGTTCCAGCTACGGCAGCTCATATTGGTGTTGTTGATCGCTTGTTTAGTCGTGTTGGTGCTTCTGATGATCTTGCACGCGGACGTTCAACTTTTATGATGGAAATGGTTGAAACAGCAACGATTCTTAATCATGCTAGTAGTCATTCCCTTGTTATCCTGGATGAAATCGGACGAGGCACATCAACTTTTGATGGGCTTTCTATTGCTTGGGCCGCTGTTGAATATCTTCATGAGGTTAATCACTGTCGTGCTATTCTTGCTACGCATTTTCATGAAATGACAGCTCTTACCCAGAAACTGGATCGCCTCCATAATGTAACAATGAAAGTAAAAAATTGGGAGGGTGATGTGGTTTTTCTTCATGAAGTTACAAAAGGAGCTGCTGATAGATCCTATGGCGTACAAGTCGCAAAACTAGCTGGACTTCCCGAAGCAGTTATTACACGTGCTACGGATGTACTTCATCAATTAGAACAAGGTGAAATGGCTGGAAAAGGACATAAATTAATTGATGATCTTCCACTCTTTTCCCTTAAAGCGACATCTCCCGTAAATGACAAAACAAATAAACATTCTGTACTTCATGAAGCTTTAAAAAATATCCATCCCGATGAACTCTCTCCTAAACAAGCTTTAGAGGCACTCTATCGCCTCAAACAACTTGAAAAAAATCATCCCTTATGACGAAATTAAGTGATGTGCTTTTTCATGATCCCTCTTGATACGAAGTGAATTATTTCTTCATATTATTACTGCTTTTTAGCGCAATGTATATTGATCAGAGGAATGTATAGAGAGGAAAAGCCTGCGCGTAATCTTTCTTAAGATTCAATCTCTTATATGAAAAGAAACAATCTCCGGTGCGATTTTCAAATCATAGTCACAATGGCTTGAAATACTCCATCAAGCTCATTGAGTAGCCTGCTTGCAATATCCCCCAAGAGATGCACAAATCTCTAAAAAACTCTCTTTCACAAGATGAATTTTACCATAGTCAAATGCTACGAACCGCTCCTTTAGCAGCTGAAGTTGTCATTGCTGCATAAGCTTTGAGAGCCTTTGAGACCTTACGTTTACGCTCTTCAATGGGTTGCCAAGCTGTTTTTCCTTTCGCTTCCATTTTAGCACGACGATGCACCATCTCAACATCATCAACCAACATATTAATGGTACGATTAGGAATATTTATTTCTATAATATCCCCCTCTTCCACCAAAGCAATTGCTCCTCCTTCAGCCGCTTCTGGTGAAATATGCCCAATAGAAAGCCCTGAACTTCCCCCTGAAAAACGACCATCTGTTATAAGCGCACAAACTTTTCCTAATCCTTTAGATTTGAGATAGCTTGTTGGATAGAGCATTTCTTGCATCCCAGGTCCACCACGTGGACCTTCATAACGGATTAAAACAATATCACCTGATTGAATTTTATCGTTCAAGATTGCCGCAACAGCTGAATCTTGGCTCTCAAAAATCCTTGCTGGGCCTTTAAAAGTTAAAATCGACTGATCAACACCTGCTGTTTTTACAATACAGCCATCTTCTGCAAGGTTTCCATAAAGGACTGCCAATCCTCCATCTTGCGAATAAGCATGTTCACACTCCCGAATCACACCATTTTTACGATCCAGATCGAGGGTATCATAGCGACAAAATTGACTAAAAGCTGTTTGAGTTGGAACGCCTCCTGGAGCTGCACGATAAAATTCATGAACAGCTGCCTCATGTGACTGCTTCACATCCCAGTGTCCAAGAGCTTCTTTCATTGTTTTCGCATGAACTGTATACGTAGATGTATCAATGAGTCCCGCGGCATCCAATTCTCCTAAAAGCCCCATAATACCACCAGCACGATGAACGTCCTCCATATGCACATTGGCAACAGCAGGAGCAACCTTGCATAAAACAGGGATACGACGCGAAAGGCGATCAATATCTGTCATGGTAAAATTGACCTCACCTTCTTGCGCCGCAGCCAAAAGATGTAAGACAGTATTGGTTGATCCTCCCATAGAAATATCTACAGTCATTGCATTTTCAAAAGCCTTGCGTGAAGCAATAGAACGCGGCAAAACTGTCTCATCGTCCTTTTCATAGTAACGCTTGACCAGCGCAACAATCTGTCGTCCAGCTTCTTCAAAAAGCATCCGTCTGTCTGCATGGGTCGCTAACATTGACCCGTTTCCAGGAAGAGAAAGCCCTAATGCTTCGGTCAAACAATTCATAGAATTGGCTGTAAACATTCCTGAACAAGAGCCACATGTAGGACAAGCAGCGCGTTCTATTTCCGCAACTTCTTCTTCTGAATTATACTCTGAAGCCGCAGCAATCATTGCATCAACTAAATCAACAGTAAGATTTTGACCTTTCCATTTAATCTTACCTGCTTCCATAGGGCCGCCTGAAACGAAAATTGTTGGAATATTCAACCGCAAAGAAGCCATTAACATACCAGGTGTAATTTTGTCACAATTGGAAATACAGACAAGCGCATCAGCACAATGAGCATTGACCATATATTCAACAGAATCAGCAATAATTTCACGCGAAGGTAAGGAATAAAGCATCCCATCATGCCCCATAGCAATTCCATCATCTACAGCAATTGTGTTAAACTCTTTCGCAACACCACCAGCAACAGCTATTTCGTGAGCTACAAGCTGCCCGAGATCTTTTAAATGGACATGTCCTGGTACAAATTGTGTAAAAGAATTCGCAATGGCAATAATGGGTTTACCAAAATCGGTATCTTTCATCCCCGTTGCACGCCAAAGACCGCGGGCCCCTGCCATATTGCGCCCATGAGTTGATATTCTTGAACGGTAAGAAGGCATTATTTTTTCCCCTCAAATAATTCCATTTTCTATGTTGTGCTGCAAGCCAACCTTAAATACAAGAGCTGGTGCATGAGAAAGAGAAAAATACCTCTTTTGAGACATTTAAACCACAAAATTCGAAGTTATTCATAAAACCCCATTCGACAGCACTTTTCATAATCTCATCAAGCTTTTTCTAAAGATTTTACCACTGTTACTTTTTACGAAGGGTATCATCAATGATAAACAACGTGCTTTTTATGCATCAGATGAATATCACTCACTTCTTTTTCGTTTTTATTACAGGAAAGCTCTATAAATAATAAAAAACACGACCAACAATCGCAAACAAACATTCTTCAAGAATCACTAAAAAATTACAAGGAAAAAATAGCACCAACGACCATCGATCCTCTTAAAATATGCAAAATCCTGTTATAAATGACGACGCTTTTCTAACAAAAATTAGTCTCTTTTTGGTGGAGCTAAGCGGGATCGAACCGCTGACCTCTTGCATGCCATGCAAGCGCTCTCCCAGCTGAGCTATAGCCCCACATTAAAGATAGACCCTCTTCAAAAAGGATAAAACACCTTTAAGAGGGGTTTTCTAGAACGAGAAAAATCGAAGATCAAGAAGAATTTGTATTCAAGAAAAAGAATACCCTTTTAACTTCTCTTAAAGATCGTCATCGTTAGAAACACCGCCTCCGATAATACCAGTAACGTCATCATCATTGTCGTCTTCATCGTGAGATAAAAACGCATCATCGTCATCGCCGAGATCCACATCACTATCTTCCAAATCAGGAAGATCATCATCTTTAGAATCGTCATCATCCTCTTCGAGAAGCATAAAGGCAGACTTTTCAAGCGCTGTATCAAGCTCTTCTGCATCAACTTCTTCTTCACTACTTGCTTCAGCTGCCACAACCTCAAAATAAGAGCGCGGGTAAGAAATTCCTGTATAAGGTGATACAATAGGGTCGCGATTAAGATCATAAAACTTTTTTCCTGTTTCTGGATCGGTACGCTTCGTTCCAAGTTCTTGTTTTGCCATGAACCATCCCTCTTGATTAACTATAATTCCATTAAAATAAATTTTATGGTCCTTAATCGAAAAATAATGTCTTTGTCAAAGATAAATACCTCGTTCTACATAGATTTTCTCATGACGCCTGTCAAAGCATGTGCTAAAAGATGCTTAATTCAGTCAAATTTAGATAAAATTAAATAGAATTTCTATGCAAAAAGCAATACCTATAACCGCCTACAAGTCTACCAATCTCTCTGGTAAAATTAAAATACCAGGAGATAAATCAATCTCCCATAGATCCCTTATATTAGGAGGATTAGCAAGTGGTGAAACATATATCCACGGATTGCTAGAAAGCGATGACGTTCTCAATACAGCTAAGGCTATGCAAGCTATGGGCGCTTGCATTCAAAAGAAAAATGATCTCTGGATCATACGAGGAACAGGAAATGGTTGCCTTTTAACTGCACAAAACCCTTTAGATTTTGGCAATGCTGGAACAGGTGTTCGCCTCGTTATGGGAATGGTTGGTCCTTATCATATGAAAACAACTTTTATCGGGGATGCCTCTCTTTCCAAACGCCCAATGGGACGTATTCTCGATCCCCTCCGTTTAATGGGTGTTGAAATTGAAGCAACTAAAGGCGATCATCTTCCTATAACGCTTTATGGACCCAAAACGGCTAACCCGATTCGCTATCCTATTCCAATGGCTTCTGCCCAAGTTAAATCAGCAATCCTTCTTGCTGGACTTAATACCGCTGGCACCACAACTGTTATTGAACAGATTCCCACACGTGATCATACGGAAAAAATGCTAAAAGCGTTTGGTGCTGAACTTGAGATAGAAACAAATGCTCAAGGGACACGCTTTATTCATCTCAATGGCCAAACACATCTTACTGGACAAGCGATTGATATTCCTGGGGATCCCTCTTCTGCCGCTTTTCCACTGATCGCTGCCCTTCTTGTAGAAAATTCTGATATCATCATTGAAAATGTTCTTATAAACCCTTCTCGAATAGGACTTATCGAAACATTATGGGAAATGGGCGCTCAAATTGAGCTTTTGAACCAACGCCAAACAGGAGGAGAAAATGTTGCTGATTTGCGAGTCATATCCTCAAGACTAAAAGGTATCACTGTACCCAAAGAACGAGTCCCTTCAATGATTGATGAATATCCAGCTTTAGCGGTAGCAGCAGCCTTTGCGGAAGGCAAAACAGTTATGCTAGGCATTGAAGAATTGCGTGTTAAAGAATCAGATCGTTTGTCCGCACTTGCTCAAGGGCTCAAAATTAATCATGTAGAATGTGAAGAAGGGAGAGATTTTCTCATTGTTCATGGAAAAGGCTCTGAAAAAGGACTGGGTGGTGGAAATGTTACCACATATCTTGATCATCGAATTGCCATGTGTTTTCTAATCTTTGGACTCGTATCAGAAAAATCTGTCACGATCGATGATAAGCGAATGATTGCTACGAGTTTTCCAGAATTTATCCCTTTTATAAAACAACTTGGGGGAAAAATCTCTTGAAACCTTTTGTTATTGCAATTGATGGACCAGCGGCCTCAGGAAAAGGGACATTAGCACGAAAAATTGCTGCTCATTATCACCTTCAACATCTCGATACTGGTCTCACTTATCGCGGTGTTGCTTTTGCACTTTTACAACGAAAACTGACTCTCGATAATGAAAAAAGTGCTCTTGCCTGTGCCATAGAACTTGATTTTAATACTTTAAATCCAACTCTCCTCTCTTCTCATGAACTTGGTGAAGCCGCTTCAAAAATAGCACTCATCCCTGCTGTACGGGAAATTCTCGTTGCCAAGCAACGTCATTTTGCTAAAATTATGCCCGGCAGTGTGCTTGATGGGCGTGATATTGGCACTGTCGTGTGTCCCGATGCTGATATTAAATTTTACGTTCTCGCTAATGTTCAAACACGTGCAAAACGCCGCTATCAGGAAATTTTAAAAAAAGGCGTGCACGCAGATTATCATGAAATCCTCGCTCAGCTTGAACAACGCGACAACCGTGATACAATGCGCAAACAAAGTCCGCTAAAACCGGCAAAAGACGCCCACTTGCTTGATACATCAGAATTGAGTATAGAAGCAACATTTGCAATTGCATGCGCTTTTATTGATCCAATCATAAAAGAGCGTATAATTGGATGAAATCGTCAAGGTGATTTTCAGCCTAGCGCTAATTTTTCTTCTTATATTTAAGAAATATTAAGAAAAAAGGCATGAAGTTACCCTATGTTAACACTAACCTAGCGCTTATACCTTTTAAATCCAAGGTATGTATCAGGAGTTCTTATGTCACAATACAATCCCACAACAGCGGATTTTGAAGCCCTTTTAACAGAATCCTTTCAAACCAATGATCTTACCGAAGGATCCGTTGTTAAAGGTCGTGTCATTGCAATCGAAAAAGACATGGCCATTATTGATGCTGGACTTAAAGTCGAAGGACGCATTCCACTCAAAGAATTTGGAGCTAAAGGAAAAGATGGTTCTTTAAAAGTTGGCGATGAAGTTGAAGTTTATATTGAACGCATTGAAAATGCGATGGGTGAAGCTGTTCTCTCACGTGAAAAAGCACGGCGCGAAGAAAGCTGGATTCGTTTAGAAGAAAAATTCAATGCTGGTACACGCGTTGATGGGATTATCTTCAGCCAAGTTAAAGGAGGGTTTACAGTCGATCTCGATGGCGCTGTTGCTTTCTTGCCTCGCAGCCAAGTCGATATTCGCCCCATTCGTGATGTTTCCCCTCTCATGCACAATTCACAGTCCTTTGAAATTTTAAAGATGGATCGTCGTCGTGGTAATATTGTCGTTTCACGTCGTACTGTCTTAGAGGAAAGCCGTGCTGAGCAACGTTCAGAAATTGTACAAAATCTTGAAGAAAACCAAATCGTTGAAGGTGTCGTTAAAAATATCACTGATTATGGTGCCTTTGTTGATCTTGGTGGAATTGATGGACTCTTACATGTTACAGATATGGCTTGGCGCCGTGTTAACCACCCCTCTGAAGTCCTCACAATTGGACAAACTATTAAAGTTCAAATTATTCGTATCAATCAAGATACACACCGTATCTCTCTTGGCATGAAACAGCTTGAAAGTGATCCTTGGGAAACTATTAGCGCTCGATATCCCGTTGGTACAAAAATTACTGGTGCTGTTACAAATATTACCGATTACGGTGGTTTTGTCGAAATAGAACCAGGAATCGAAGGGCTGATCCACGTTTCCGAGATGAGTTGGACAAAGAAAAATGTTCATCCAGGAAAACTTCTCTCTACATCACAAGAAGTAGAAGTCGTTGTTCTTGAAATCGATCCTTCTAAACGACGTATTTCTCTTGGCTTAAAGCAAACATTTGAAAATCCGTGGATCGCTTTTGCTAATAAATTTCCTGTCAATTCACAAATTGAAGGAGAGGTCAAAAACAAAACAGAATTTGGTCTCTTCATTGGACTTGAAGGCGATGTTGACGGCATGGTTCATCTTTCCGATCTTGATTGGAATCGTCCGGGTGAACAGGTCATTGATACTTACAATAAAGGTGATGTTGTTAAAGCCGTGGTTCTTGATGTTGACGTTGAAAAAGAGCGTATCTCTCTTGGAATTAAGCAACTTTCTAGCGATAAAGTTGGAGAAGCGGCTGCCGCTGGGGAACTACGCAAAGGGGCTGTCGTAACATGTGAAGTTATTGCAGTGAATGAGAACGATATTGATGTAAAATTGATTGACCATAATCTTGAAACAACTATTCGCCGTGCTGACTTGGCTCGTGATCGTGACGAGCAGCGTCCTGAACGTTTTTCAATTGGTCAAAGAATTGATGCTCGTATCACCGCATTTGATAAAAAAACACGTAAACTTTCAGTGTCTATAAAAGCTTTAGAAATTGCAGAAGAGAAAGAGGCTGTTGCACAGTATGGTTCTACAGACTCAGGCGCTTCTCTTGGTGATATTCTCGGTGCAGCTTTGAAAAAACAAGAACAAGATTAATGTTTAGTTATTAAAAAATTGTCAAAACTAAGGTCGCTTATCATTCTAGCGACCTTTTTTTTAAGAAATTGTTTGCTCACTTCTTCAATTATCTCATCAAAAATTATAAATAATCTTAGAAGAGAAATAGAAATTTTATTTTTTCTTATAAACTAATTATTATTAAGATAAAGTGCTCAAAGATTATTAAATGTAAAAAAACCACGTAATTGAATAGCAATAAAATATTATGGCACGTACAATATCTTTCATGAATTATTTCTTTTCTAAAAAAATTGAAACCGGTCATCTTATTAAAAGCAATTCTCCTCTTCGCTCAACTTATAAATCGCAAGATGAATTGTATAAATTAGGTCATGATATCGCCTCTAAAAAAGAAATATTACTTCCTGAATATAAAGGAGAAAATAATTTTTACAGAAGATTGAAAGAAAATGGCAAACTTATTTTCCATGCCTTTCAGACCAGCGATATTGCTGCTTGGAATGATGAAACCATTGCTCCATCTGCTCAATGGCTCATTGATAATCATTATACAATTGACAAAACTATACAAAAACTCCGTCGTAGCCTCTCTAAATCATTCATCAAACAACTCCCCGCTTATAAACAAAATATAAACATACCACGTATCTTTGCTTTAGCTTGGCTTTATATTGCTCATACAGATAGTGGATTTTCACAAAAAACACTCACAGCTATGATCAATGGGTTTCAAGAGATTTGTACCCTTAAAATCGGTGAATTATGGGCACTCCCTTCTGTCATACAAATGCTGTTAATTGAAAATGTTTGTCGTCTCTCACAGCGTATTGAACAAACTCGGTCGATGCGCCTTCTTGCTCATAAAGCAGCCGATAAAATTTCCCTCGCAGATAATATAACAAAATTACATGCTCTTTTAATGCAGTATGAACCATGCACTGTAGATTCAACCTTTTCAACGCATTTATTCTACCGTTTACGGAGCGCATCTGTCGATTCAACAAACGCATTAAATTGGCTTGAAAAGCAATTACAGAGTCGAAGTAGTAACTTAGAAACTGTAACAGCTGATGAACATACCCGCCAAGCAGCAGATGGTGTAACTATGGGCAATATTGTTCGTTCCCTTAAAGCCATTGATGATGTTGACTGGACAATATGGTTTGAGACTGTCAGTTCCGTGGACTCTATTTTGCGTGAAAATAGTGATTTTTCTGAAATTGATTCTCACTCACGCAATATCTATCGACAAGTCATCGAAAAAATTGCACGTCTTTCGCCTCTTAGTGAACTAGAAGTTGCACGCAAAGCTGTGGAAATGGCACACTCTTCTTCTAAAGAATCCTTTCATCATAGTCTTTCCTCTGTTGGTTGGTATCTTGTCGACGATGGACGTTATACTTTTGAAAAAGCTTGTGGTTACACGCCTCCTCTGCTCATAAAATGGGCACGAGTTTTTTCTTCTTTACAAATAAAAACTATTGCAATTCCTGTCTCTTTTTTAACCTTCACTTTTTTGTTTACAATTTATTTTCTGTTCCAGAAATCTGGCATAGCTCCATGGATGTCTATTTTCTTTACTGGATTAGCACTTTTTCCTGCTATGGATGCAGCTTTTGCCCTCTTTAACACTGTTGTTTCATGGGTTATTCCATCAAAACAACTCATTGGTTACGAATATAAAGCAGGTATTCCTGAACATGCGCGCACAATAGTCGTCGTACCTACCCTCATTACATCACGTGATGATATTGATGAACAAGTGCGTAATCTCGAAGTGCACTATCTTACTAACCCGAAAGGAGCCATTCATTTTGCCCTCGTAACGGATTGGGGTGACGCTTCCTTCGAACAAACGCAAGATGATCTTGACCTGCTGCATTATGCACAAAAAAAAATTGATAAACTCAATCGCCGTTATCATCGTGATGACATCCCCCTCTTTTTTCTTTTACACCGTCGGCGTCTTTATAATACCAGCGAAAAATGCTGGATGGGATGGGAACGAAAACGTGGCAAGCTTCATGAACTCAATCTGTTGTTAAGAGGCGATAAAAATACAAGCTTCTATCCCCCAAATCCCCTTCTTCCCATGGATTGCCGTTTTGTTATGACACTGGATTCAGACACACGTCTCACCCCTGAAAGTGTTACAAAACTCGTTGGAAAACTTAACCATCCACTCAACCAGCCAACTTTCGATCCACACAATGGAAACGTTGTGAAAGGTTATAGTGTTTTGCAACCTCGTATTACACCTTCCCTTACAACAGGAAAAGCAACATCAATTCTGCAACGTGTTTTTTCTACCAGCCGTGGACTTGACCCTTATGTCTTTGCTGTTTCTGATACTTATCAAGATCTTTTGGGAGAAGGAAGTTTCATTGGTAAAGGTCTTTATAATATTGATGCATTTCAACACGCGCTTGAAGGAAAAATTAAAGAAAATACCGTTCTTAGTCACGATCTCTTAGAGGGAGGATATGCACGAACAGCATTGATAAGTAATGTAGAAGTAATTGAAGATTATCCAACCTCCTACAATATTGATGTTATGCGTCATCACCGTTGGATTCGTGGTGATTGGCAACTCTTGCCTTATCTCATTTTCCCTCATAAAATCAGTTCTACGACACGTTGGAAAATGCAGGATAATTTGCGTCGTTCTCTCACACCACTTCTATGGATGATCGCAACCATTACAGGGTGGTCTCTTTTACCATTAAAAAGCGCAATCATCTGGCAAATATTCTTGCTCATTAGTCCCTTTATCTCACCAATTTTAAACATATTACAAACTCTTGTTCCATCCACTCTTGATCATTCTTTACGCGGATATTTTCAATTAATTTTGAAAAAAATTATCCTTACGGGTGCAAATATATTTCTTAAAATTACATTTCTTGCCCATTCAGCTTATTTTATGACTGATGCTATTCTTCGCACACTCTATCGCATAATGATTTCAAAACAACATCTGCTTGAATGGAAAACCTTCGCTGCAACAAAATCAATTCCCAACAGTCTAAGCTTTTATATCCTTACAATGTGGCCAGCATCACTTATTGGTATTCTTGCCGTTGCATTCCCTCTTTTTTTTAAGAGTTTTGCAAGCTTTATTGCTTTGCCTTTTGGACTTGCATGGTTTTTTTCGCCCTTAATTGCTTGGTTTGTCAGCCAACCTTCAACATTTCAAGATACCCTTGATATCTCTTCCGAAGATAAAAAAATACTACGCTCTATTGCACGACGTACATGGTTTTATTATGCAACCTTCGTCAATGCACAAAGCAATTATTTGCCACCTGATAATTTTCAAGAAGATCCAGAACCTCTTGTTGCTCAACGCACATCTCCTACCAATATTGGTGTTTATCTTCTTTCTGTTATTGCTGCACGTGATTTTGGTTGGATTAGCTTTGAAGAAACAATTACACGCATTGAAGCTACATTAAGCTCTCTTGCAAAAATGGAAAAATTCCGTGGACACCTCTACAATTGGTACGCAACGGATACACTCAAACCTCTCTTGCCAACTTATATATCAACCGTTGATTCAGGAAATCTCGCCGGCCATTTGGTAACACTTTCTTCAGCCTTAAGTGAATGGGCTGAAAAACCTCATGTTTTTTTTCAAGGCGATCGAGAAGGTCTATGGGATATTCATGCTCTTCTTGAAGAAACTATGAAAGAAATTCCGGATAATCAACCCAATTTATATCCCTTACGCCAACAAATCGAAGAGCACATCGCTAATCTTTATCACTCCATTAGTGCTTTCATAGAAAAATCAGAAGCAACCACTGCTCATATCACAAACCTTTCACTTAAAGCCCGTGCTCTTCAGTCCTTAATAGAAGACCTTGATCAAAAAATTCAAACTGTAGAATCTGCCCGCGCACACTGTTGGGCTAAATGCCTCCTAGAAAACTGCCAAGTTCATCATGATGATAATACTAGGGATTATGATATAGAAAAAATACGTCAAAAATTAAATACTTTAGCTATAAGTGCACGACAAATAGCCTTTAATATGGAATTTGGTTTTTTAGAACAACCTGAACGGCAACTTTTGTCCATTGGCTACAGTGTTCAGGAAAATAAACTTGATGAAGGATGTTATGATCTTTTGGCTTCAGAAGCTCGTCTCTCAAGCCTTTTCGCCATCGCAAAAGGTGATATCAAATTCAAACATTGGTTTCATCTTGGTCGATTACTCATCCCAATTGGTTGGAAAGGTGCGTTATTATCATGGTCTGGATCCATGTTCGAATATCTGATGCCATCTCTCATTATGCACGAACCCAAAGGTTCGATCCTAGATCAAACAAATAGATTAATTATTCGTCATCAAATACAATATGGTTATGAAAGAAGATTGCCATGGGGTATTTCAGAAGCCGCATTTAATGCTCGCGATCATTTAATGAATTACCAATATGCCAGTTTTGGGGACCCAACTCTTGGACTCAAACGTGGTTTATCACGCAATGCAGTTATTGCTCCTTACGCAAGCCTTTTAGCAGCACAATATATGCCAAAACATGCCATAAAAAATTTAAAGCGACTCCGTGATCTTGGAGCTTTAGGAACATATGGTTATTACGACTCCGTTGATTTTACGCCTTCACGTGTCCCGACAGGAGAAAAATACGCCATTGTACGTAATTATTATGCGCACCATCATGGCATGTCAATTCTTGCTATTAACAATGTCATTTTTGATGGGCGCATGCGCAATCGTTTTCATCATGATCCAGTCATTGAAGCAACACAATTTTTACTCCACGAAAGAGCCCCCTATCAAATTCCCGTCATTCACACAAAAGTTGCCAATCCCATCCGCAACAACTCTCAAGAATTTGATAACGCTCCTACCCGTACTATTACAAACCCACTTCTCAAACCTCGTGCAACTTTACTCTTATCCAATGGCTTTTATTCTACAATGTTGACAGCCAATGGTTCAGGTTACAGCCGTTGGCATGATTACGCGATTACGCGCTTTGTGCCTGATGCAACAGAAGATCAACAGGGACTCTTATTTTTTCTACGTGATATGCATAGTGGACGTTGGTGGTCTGTTACCGGTGAGCCAACACGCGTTGTTGAAGAAGAAGCAATCAGCATTTTTACAGACGAAAAAGCTGACTATATGAAAATGGTTGATGGCGTAAAATCAAGGCTTGAATGTCTCGTTACATCCGAGAATGATGGTGAAGGACGACGTCTCCAGCTGATAAATACGACCAACAAAGATCGTTTTATTGAAGTTACCTCCTATGGTGAACTAGCGCTCGCAACCATGGAAACAGACTGCGCTCATCCTGTTTTTTCACGTATGTTTATAGAAACAGAAATAGCTGAGGGAGGAAGAACAATTTTTGCCAAAAGGCGCAAACGCTCGCCTCATGATCCTGAAATTCATATCGCCCATTTTGTTAGCGATATCACGAAGAGTATCCAAGAAACAGAAGCTGAAACTGATCGTTCTCTGTTTATTGGTCGGGGCCGCTCCATTCATCGACCTGCTGCGTTTGATCAAAATGCTCGTTTTAGCAACAGTCAAGGCTGCGTCCTTGATCCAATCATCTCACTTCGCTGCCGTGTAAAAATTCCTGCCTATGAAAAAGTTGAACTCATTTTTTGGACTTTCGCTGCTCATACGAAAGAAAAACTGGATAATTATATTAAACATTATCAACAATCTAATGTATTTCAACGAGAGTTTTCAATGGCATGGACACACTCACAAGTCTCGCTATACCAGCGTGGCATCAGCCTTAAAGAAGCCATTACTTATCAAAAATACGCAACGCCTCTTATCTATCCAGACCACACATGGCGTCTTTCTCCTGAAATACTAGCAAAAACTCTCGGCAAACAGTCTGATCTTTGGCCAATGTCCATTTCAGGAGATATTCCCATCTGCCTTCTAAGATTAGATAATGAGACGGATATAACTGTCCTTCGCGAACTCCTTAAAGCCCATGAATATTGGCGTATACGTGGACTCATTGTTGATCTTGTTATTTTAAATGAGCAAGCCTTTTCCTATGTACAGGATACGCAACACGCTATTGAATGGGTATGCGAATCTTACCGACACAACACCATTGAAACCGATAAACGCCAACATATTTTTACCCTTCGGCGTGATCAAATGAATGAACAAAGTTTCAAAACACTTCTTGCATCAGCCCGTATTATCCTTCATGCGCAAAATGGATCTTTGTCTGAACAACTCAAACGTATAGAAAATATTGATTCTGATCTGGGTGTACGCAATAGCAATCAAGAATTCAATAATAAATTCAATGATAGCAAATGTGATAAAAGAAAGCAAATAACAACACCAACTGAACAAAATCTCTTTACTTCTCTTGGTCTTATTGGCCCCAAAAAAGTCTTGCCTCTTGCTACGAATGGCAAAGATCTAAAGTATTGGAATGGTTACGGTGGCTTTAATCATGACAATCATTATGTCATCCGTCTTCATGGGCATACAACGACACCGCATCCATGGATTAATGTCATTGCTAACCACAGCTTTGGCTTCCATGTCTCTTCTGAAGGCACACTCTTTACTTGGGCTCACAATAGTCGCGATTATCAATTAACTCCTTGGGCAAATGATCCTGTTTCTAACCGCCCAGGAGAGGCACTTTATCTTGTAGATCGCTCGTCCTTAAAACGTTTCTCACCAATTTCTGCCGTTGAATGCAATGAAGATGTTGTTTATGAAGCTTGTCATGGTTTTGGATTTTCAACATTTAAATCTACACATTCAGAGATTGCGTTAGAACTGACTCATACGCTCGATCAAGAAAAACCTGTTCGCCTTTCACGCCTCATTCTTAAAAATGAAGGAAAAAAATTGCGTAGTTTACGCCTCTATAACTATGTTGAATGGGTTTTAGGAAATGTTCGTACCAAATATGCACCTTTTATACTACCCTCTTATGATCCCAAACGTGGTGCACATTTTATTCAAAATCCCTATCACATTGAAAAATCTCAACAAACAGCATTTTTATCAGCATCAGAAATGCCAACCAGCACCACGACCGATCGCACTGAATTTATTGGTTCAACAGGAACTGTTACGCATCCTCATGCAATCCGCAAGGCTCATGCCCTTTCAAATAAAATTGAAGCAGGATGTGATCCTTGCTCAGCATTAGCCTACGATATTGATCTGTTACCAGGACAAACAAAAGAAATAATCTTTTATCTTGGCAGTGCTGAAAACAGGCAAGAGGCTGAAAAACTCCTAGATCAAGTGCGCACAAGTCATTTTGAAATTCTGCTCACACAACAAAAAAAGCAATGGAATGATTTCGTTTCTCCTCTTCAAGTAAAAACACCTGACCCATCCTTTGATATTATGGTCAATCATTGGCTCCCTTATCAGACCTATGCATGTCGCATGCTAGCGCGTACAGCTTTTTATCAAGCGAGTGGTGCATTTGGCTTTCGTGATCAATTGCAAGATAGCTTATCTTTATTATTGCTGAAACCACAACTGGCACGTGAACAATTGTTAAACGCCGCAGCGCATCAATTTCCCGAAGGTGATGTACAGCATTGGTGGTTACCAGACACCAATGCTGGTGTTCGCACACGCATTTCTGATGATATTGTTTGGCTTGCATATGGAACAGCTCTTTATGTCAATACGACTGGTGACTACGAGTTTCTTGATACCCCAATTGCTTTCATTGAAGGCCCTCCTTTAACTGCTGAACAACATGATGCTTATTTTCAGCCTTTACAATCCTCAAAGGTCGCAACACTTTATGAACATTGTGCTTTAGCTTTAGATCTTGCCATCAAACGTTGTGGACAACATGGGCTTCCACTTATTCTAGGAGGGGATTGGAATGATGGTCTGAATTTGGTTGGCATTAAAGGAAAAGGCGAAAGCACTTGGCTTGGCTGGTTTCTTGGCACTACATTACAAGCATTTATCCCCATTGCCAAAAACCGTGGTGACAGCAGTCATATGCAAACATGGAGTGCATCTCTTAAACATTTGAAAAAATCCCTAGAAAAAAATGGTTGGGATGGTGCTTGGTATCGACGCGGTTATTTTGATGATGGAACCCCTCTTGGTTCCAAGATAAATGATGAATGCCAAATTGATACCATTGCTCAATCTTGGGCTGTCATTTCTCAAATGGCATCACTTAAGCGTCAAAAAAAAGCAATGGCATCAATGCTTGAGCAGCTGTCTGATGAAAAAGGTGGTCTTATACGTCTTTTCTGGCCTCCTTTTGATAAAAGTATCCTTGAACCTGGCTATATAAAAGGTTATCCACCAGGAATTCGAGAAAATGGTGGTCAATATACGCACGGTGCCATTTGGAGCATCTTAGCGCTTGCTGAAATGGGGGAAAGTGATAAAGCTTATGCTTTATTTTCTATGATAAACCCTATTAACCACGGAAAAAATCCTGAAATTTACCGTGTTGAACCTTATGTTATAGCCGCAGATATTTACGCTATTGAACCACGTCGTGGACAAGGTGGTTGGACATGGTATACAGGCTCAGCAGGTTTGTTTTATCATGCTGCAATACAAGCCATTCTTGGAATTAAGCGTCAAGATCATCAATTGTTTTTACATCCAAATTTACCTTCCTCCTGGCCTGAATATGAAGCAAAAATGAAATTGTATGACGCTGTTTATACCATTAAAGTCAAATGGGGGGCTGAAAATATACTCAGTGTTGATGATAAAAAATATACTGATGTTTATGCAGGTATACCGTTACAAAAAACCGGAAAACACAAAATTATACGCACCGTTAAATTTTAAAAAAACGAAAAAGGTAAAACACTTTTTATTCTTGCCCAAAACCTTAGAGTTGTTATAGTCTCTTCATCCTCTATATTGATCGTGTTGGTAGACAGTAATTTTAGATTTTATGAGACTGAAAGAAACAGGATTATGAATCACCCAGATATTGCTAGACGCGTTTATGATCATACTTGGAAACTTGATCCCATTATTCGCTCGCTTCTGGATACGGATTTTTATAAACTTCTTATGGTACAGATGATTTGGGGGCTTTATCCTAATGTCAATGTTACCTTCTCTCTCATAAACCGTTCTAAAACAATCCATCTTGTCGATGATATTGATGAAGGTGAATTGCGCGCCCAACTTGATCATGCCCTTAGTTTGCGTTTTACAAAAAAAGAAATGATCTGGCTTGCTGGTAATACATTTTATGGACGTAGACAAATTTTCGAACCAGATTTTCTTCATTGGCTTGAAAACTTTCAACTACCAGAATATGAACTAACCCGTAAAGATGGTCAATATATTCTCCATTTTCATGGTTCTTGGGCCCATAGCTCTATGTGGGAAATTCCTGCTCTTGCTATTATCAGTGAATTACGTTCACGTGCTGCTATGAAAAACTTAGATCGTTTTGCTCTTGATGTGCTTTATGCACGTGCTAAAGCAAAAATGTGGGATAAAGTTGAACGTCTTAAAAAATTGCCTGATATTAAAATATCCGACTTTGGCACAAGGCGTCGTCATTCTTTCTTATGGCAACGCTGGTGTGTTGAGGCATTAAAAGAAGGAATTGGCGATTCTTTTACTGGAACTTCCAACGTTCTTCTTGCCATGGATACAGATTTAGAAGCTCTTGGTACCAATGCACATGAATTGCCCATGGTCATTGCCGCCCTCGCCAAGAATGATAATGAATTGTGCAAAGCACCTTATAAAGTTCTGCAAGATTGGAGCCGTTATTATGGTGGAAATCTTCTCATTGTTTTGCCTGATACCTTTGGTACAGAAGCGTTTTTACGCAATGCTCCAGATTGGGTAGCAGATTGGACAGGTTTTAGACCTGACAGTGCTCCACCTATTGAGGGTGGCAAACGCATTATACAATGGTGGAAAGAAAAAGGAAAAGATCCACGTGAAAAATTACTGATTTTTTCTGATGCACTTGATGTCGATACAATTGAAAAAACCTACCATCACTTCTATGGTAAGGTGCGTATGAGTTTTGGATGGGGAACAGACCTTACAAATGACTTCTCAGGATGTGCACCGCAAGAAATTGCAACTTTTGATTCTCTTTCCCTTGTCTGCAAAGTCATACATGCCAATGGCAAGCCAGCCATAAAACTCTCAGATAATCCTGAAAAAACTATCGGTGATCCTAAAGAAATACAACGGTATCTCAATTTCTTTGGGAACGAAAAACGTGTTGCTAGACCCGTAAAGACTTAATCATAAACCCATTTGTATGAAACAATAGCATAAAAATTTTATTATCCATAAAAATACCATGCTGCTCTAAATAGTTTGTACGATGGTAGATATTCTTTTTTCATCAAAAACTCCTTACAATGGTAAAGGTTAACATATTAATCTAATGGCTGAATCTGAGAAACAAAAAACTATAATTTATTTATTGACAATTATAACCAAAACGTGCATTTCATGTGGCCATAATGTGTATTTGCCTTAATTTCAGAGCAAACGCATTTGTAAATTTGTTTGTTATTAGGAAATTTATCTCATGAAACATATTATTTTAACTGCGGTAGTGTTTTCTATCTTTTCTTCAGTATTATCTCCAATGACAGCTAGTGCGCGAGGCTGTGGGATACTGATAGCGGAAAAACTTGTAAAACAAGCTAATAGTCAAGGTAAGAAGCATGGAGAGAACGAGAAACAACTTCTTGCAGAAATTATTACTCCTCAGGCGAGAGGATTCTTTAAAATTAGAGAAGACAGATATTCGGTTGATCTAATACATTATCCCGTTCTTCGTGCTTTGGGATTTGGGAAGGACTGTCATTTGATTGACCCGCATCTGAAAAAGAGGACATACTGGGCTCTTTCATGCTCTGTTGATTGAAAGTAGTAAAGAAAGATAAAGGCTCTTGATAAAGAAAGCATCTCGTGCAACACGAGATGCTTAGCTTCGTAGATTACCCATAGGTGTAGCAATGGTAACATGCAAAACAGTGAATTATCATCGTAAATCAATATGTTGTAGCTCCTCAAAGTAGCTTTATAAACATTGGGATGACAGTACACCATTTTCTCTACTCATAAAATTGTCTTCACAAACGCATCATTCTACCGAATAAATCATTTTTAAAAAGCTCATTGTTTTGTATATTCTTTATAGCGATACGTGATTTTTAAACTTTGAGAAAAAAATCTTTATCTCTGGTTCCCATAAATCAACTAAAGAGAAAGAAACGTTTGGTTCCTAAGTCCTGTTTCTGTCATTATGACGATGGACGTGTCACAATATAAACGGCAATAAACAGCAAAATAGCAGCAACGAGTAGAGCAAACCACAAAGCAGGATGCACCATCACTAAAAAAGATAAAAAACCACCAACCATACTCACCACTGCAAAAACTTTAACAAATGTCGAAATCGCGCCTTTTTCTTCCCATTGCTTAAGAGGAGGCCCGAATATACGGTGATTGTTCAACCAACAATGAAAACGTGGCGATGAACGAGCAAAACACCATGAAGCAACTAATAAAAAAGGTACGGTTGGCATAACAGGTAATAGGATACCAATGACACCTAATATAACCATAACCCACCCTAATATAAAAATGCAAATGCGCAAAGAGTTAGATATTTTAAAATTTTTCTTCATCTTTTAATACTTTGTTCCTTTGTGCAAAACTATTGTATATACTTTTTTGCTTCTCAATGCTCTAGGGCATAACTCCTATACATCTTTATTTGTAAGCATATTTGCTATGATAACCTCCGCTAAAGCATAAAATAGCTCATGCAATATGATGATCATTGCAAAATTTTCAAGAAATCAGAAAAAAATTCAGAAAAGATAAAAATAAAAAGGCTGCAGAATAAATCAATGCAGCCTTTTAATTATAAATGCAGTGTTTGGGGGAGAATACAGACTGCATTCATCTGCTAGACATTAGGAGGAAAACGTTCTAGCACCTCGCCTTCTAGTTAAAACTAGCATGACAGACAATATACAAAAATGCATGTCTACCATGCATAAATTTTGTCGTACTTAGATTTCCTGAATTGTAGTTCGACGAAAGAAAAGTGACATAAAAATAGTGATAAAAATAAGTGTTAAAATCAATACAATTGTGGAAGCAGAATCAGAGCCAATAAATAAGCTTAAATAAATTCCTAAAAAACCAGAGAAAGCTGCAACAAGTGTAGCGATTACCAACATAAAAGAAAATCGTTTTGTGATAAGATAAGCAATCGCTCCTGGTGCTATCAATAAAGAAATAACCAGAACAATTCCAACAGCTTTCAAAGCCGCAACAATAGTAAGAGAAATCATTGTTAAAAGAGTATAGTGGAGCAGCGATATTCGTAACCCCATTGCACGCCCTTGAACTGAATCAAAAATATACAACATAAAGTCACGCCACTTCGCTCCTAGAATACCGGTAACAATAGCAGAAATTATCGCCGTCTGTGTAATATCAAGCCAATTAACACCCAAGAGATTGCCAAAGAGAATATGATTCAGATCTAAGCTACTATAAATAGCCGTTGCCAAAACAAGCCCCAAACCAAACATAGAGGAAAAAACAACACCCATCACTGTATCCTGTTTGATGCGGCTATTGCTTCCCAAAAAACCCGTTAGAATAGAACAAATCATACCCGCGACAAAAGCACCGCAAGTAATTAAAGTCATTGTAACATTTTCTGGACGTACATGCTGAAACCAAGCAAATGGTAAAGAAGTCAAAAATGTTATCACCCACGGTGTTGCCATATAACCAACCACAACACCGGGAAAAACCGCATGGGAAATTGCATCACCCAAAAGCGCCCATCCTTTTAAAATAAGAAAACAAGAAAGCATCGCCATTGGGACAGAAAGAATCAAAACAATGAGCATACCCTTAAGCATAAAAGAAAACTGAAAAGGAAGGAGTAACTGATCAATCATGATAATATCATTCCTTTTTGTGCCGCTTTTATCCGTAAGCGCGCAGCAATAAACCCGTGTTTGGGAGCAAAAATAAAAGCTACCATAAATAAAAATGCTTGGAATAGAACAACAACACCACCCGTTTGCGCATTTAAAAAATAACTCACATAAACACCCAATATGCTTGTAAATGTCCCGATCATAACTGCAATAACCAAAACGTTCACAAAACGATCACTTAAAAGATAAGCTGTTGCTCCAGGCGTCACAACAAGACAGATGACCAAAAATGCTCCAACAGTTTGCATAGCAGCAACGGTACAAGCGGCAAGGAGCGTGAAAAAGAGAATCTTTAAAAACTTTACGTTTAACCCAATGGCACGTGCATGCGTTTCATCAAACAAAGAAACAAGGAGATCTTTCCATTTCAAAAGCAATATAAACAAAGAAAGAAAACCAATAAAAGCCAATTGTATAATATCTGATGAACTCACTGCTAAAATATTTCCCAAAACAATCGTATCAATATTAACAGCCATTGGTTTTAATGATTTGAGGAACAATCCAAAAGCAAAAAAGGAAGAAAAAATCAGACCAATAATGGTATCTTCTTTTAGCTTCGTACGGTGGTTAAAAAAGAGCATTGCTGCTGCGGCAAGCCCACCAGAAAAAAAAGCTCCAAGTGAAAAAGGTAATCCTAAAAGATAAGCTCCTGCTACACCAGGAACAATCGAATGGGAAAGGGCATCACCAATCAAGGACCACCCTTTCAACATCAAAAAAGCAGAAAGAAAGGCACAAACACACCCCACTAATCCCGAAACCCACATCGCATTAACCATATATTGATAGCTCAGTGGTTCAAGCAACCAAGAAATCATGCAACATGCTCCATATTTTGAGTATTCTCAAGAACGAGAGGCTGTTTACTCCCTGCAAAAACATCATTTTTTTTTGTACTTTGAAGATCAAAAATATGATGGTGCAAAGATCCACCAAAAGTTTTTTCAAGATTTTCTTTTGTAAAGACAGTTTCAGTTAACCCCGAAGCCAAAACCGTTCCCTTTATTAAAACTGTATGATCACAAAACTCACGAACAGAACCCAAATTATGGGTAGAAACCAATATCACAGCTCCTTCTTTACGGAGGTCTTGTAATAAAGCAATGATTTTATCTTCTGTTGTGACATCGACTCCTGTAAATGGCTCATCTAATAAAATAGCTTTTGCTTGCTGTGCAAGAGCACGTGCCAGAAAAACTCGCTTTTTCTGCCCACCAGAAAGTTCGCCAATTTGACGTTTGGCAAATGCCAACATATCAACGCGTTCTAATGCAACACGGACAGCTTCATAATCTCGTGCCCGTGCATAACGAAAAAAATTCATATGTCCATATCGTCCCATCAAAACAACATCTTCGACGAGAACAGGAAAATTCCAATCAACATCCTCACTCTGAGGAACATAAGCAATAAAATTTTGCTTTAAAGCCATGTCAACGGGCAAACCAAACATGCGAATTTTTCCTTTTGATGGTCGCACAAACCCCATAATAGCTTTAAATAACGTTGATTTGCCTGACCCATTAACGCCAACCAGTGCCGTAATGGAACCTGTTGGGCTGTCAAAGTTTACTTCGCGCAAAGCTGTGTGCCCATTACGATAAGTTACTGTTACCCCTTGAGCAAATATTCCAGATCCTGTCATTGGCCTTTTACTCCATCTAATAAGGCATTGCTAATCCGCCCACTCGTGACACGTAATAAATCAATATAGGTTGGGACCTCACCATTTTTTTCACTCAAAGAATCAACATAAAGAACACCACCATATTTAGCCCCTGTTTCTCTCGCAACCTGTTTAGCAGGCGCAGGAGAAATAGTGCTTTCAGAGAAAACTGCTTGAATATTGTATTTGCGAACCATATCAATAACGTGCTTAACTTGCTGCGGTGTTCCTTGCTGATCAGCATTAATTGGCCATAAATAAAGTTCTTTCAGATCAAAATCACGTGCCAAATAACTAAATGCTCCTTCACTCGTGACAAGCCAACGTTTGTCTTGTGGTACTGCTGCCAATTCAGCCCTAATTGGATCAATTGTGGCACGAATCTTTTGTTTATAAGTTTCGGCATTTTCTTTATAAATAGCAGCATGCTCAGGATCGTATTTTACAAAAGCATCACGAATATTATCAACGTAAATCAAAGCTGAAGTTGGCGACATCCATGCATGAGGATTCGGCTTACCACTGAAAGGTCCCTCACCAATTTTAATCGGCACAACACCTTCAGAAACAACAGCACTTGGAACATCTTTAATATTTTGAAAAAATTTCTCAAACCAAAGCTCCAATTCTAATCCATTCCATAAGATAAGATTTGCTCCTTGTGCGCGCATTAAGTCGCGAGGTGTCGGTTGATATTCATGAATTTCAGCACCTGGTTTGGTGATTGATTCAACATCAGCGGCATCACCTGCTACATTCCGTGCCATATCAGCAATAATAGTGAAGGTTGTCACTGCTTTAAATTTACCAGCACATAAAGCTAAATTAGGAGTGAGAAAAATAACACTCCCCCAAATTATGGTAAAAAACGTTCTTACGTTCATTAATCTTCTCTCTTTCATAACTTTTATTGCTAATGATTTGCATTATTATCTAGCAATAACAGTTATTTTTTACATTTGCAATGAAGGATTCTGCCAAAAAATAACTTTTAAAAATGTTTAGAAATATTCTTTCTTGTTAAAAAAGACTGATGATTGAAAGAGAAAATGGCTTTGATGTAGAAGCCCCTTTTTCAAGAATTCTTATAGATCTTTTAATGCAAAAAATAAGGGAGCACTCAAAAGTACTCCCACTTTATAAAATAATCCGATAAAAAAGAAAGATACTCAACAACGCAGAGATGCACCCGTTGCTTTGGTGACATTTTCTACTATTTTCAAAGTAAGCTCTTCTAAATCTTCATCAGTTAAAGTCCGTTCAATGGGTTGAATAGCAACTTCTATCGCCACAGATTTTTTATCCTCGCCAAGGTTTAAGTCTTCAAAAACATCAAAAATCTGCACTGAATGGATTAGTTTTTTATCTACTCCACCTACAGCGCGAACAATGAGAGAGGCCGCAACCGTTTTATCAACTACAAATGCAAAATCACGTCGCACCATTTGAAAAGGCGACAGTTTCAAAGGAGAACGACTTTTTATAGCCTTTTTCTTTGATTCTGGAATCCGATCAAGAAAAACCTCAAAACCACATAAAGGACCATTAACATCTAATTTTTCTAATGTAGCAGGATGAAAAATACCAAAAAAACCAAGAATAATCTTTGATCCAAGTTTCATAACCCCTGAACGACCAGGATGATACCAATCGGGTGCTCCAATCTCAATCTGTACCTTCTCAATATCCATACCGCATGCTTCCAAAACAGCCAATGCATCTGCTTTTGCATCAAAAACATTAACGGCTTTTGCATTACCACTCCAAAAGCGTCCCGCCCCTTCAAATCGCTCTGTTCCACGGCGAATCCCACCAGCAACGCGCTGTTGTTTATCAGGTGTATCGCCTTCATAAATGTTCGAAACTTCAAACAAAGCAAGATCTGAAAAACCACGATCAGCATTTCGCTGTGCTGCTACAAGCAAACCAGGTAAAAGCGAAGGACGCATGACAGACATATCAGGAGAAATAGGATTGACCAATTTAAGCTGTATTTGCCCCCCTCCAAAAGCAAGCGCCTGTTTTTCAGAAATAAAAGACCACGTCACAGCCTCCTTCATACCACGATGTGCCAAAGCCAAACGAGTAAGACGTGAACGAAGTTGCGAACATGTTAAACCTTGATTTTTTTCTTCTACGAAATCTTCTAACGGAATGGGCTCAATTTTATCTAACCCATAAATTCTCATTACCTCTTCAACTAAATCCGCTTTACCGACAATATCAGGGCGCCATGTTGGTACTTTAACCGTTACCACATCTCCTTCCCCTTCAATGCAAAACCCAAGCTTTGTTAAAATAGTAAGGACTTTTTCACGCTCTATTTGTAAATTTGTTAAACGTTTAATTTCAGAAAAGGGAAAAGCAATTTGTTTGACTTCTGGGGGCTGATAACCAATAATTCTCGCTTTTGAACCTTCACCACCACAAAGACGTAAGACCAATTCTGTTGCAACCTCAAGCCCTTTTTCCATAAAAGCTGGATCAACACCCCGTTCAAACCGATAGCGGGCATCACTAATCAGTCCTAATGTGCGACCTGTTTGCGCAATGCTTTGTGCATCCCAAAGAGCTGATTCAATAATAACGCGACGTGTCGTTTCATCACAGCTCGTTCTTTCACCACCCATAATACCAGCAATCGATACAACCCCCTCATCATCGGCAATCACACAATCTTTAACACTCAAATTATAGACTTTTCCGTTAAGTGCCTGAAGCTGTTCACCCTCACGACCAAGACGTATACGCAAATGGCCTTTAATCTTATCTGCATCAAAAACATGAAGTGGACGACCAAGATCAAAACTGATATAATTGGTCATATCAACCAGTGCATTAATCGGTCTTAAACCAATTGCATTCAAACGCTGTTGCATCCATTGTGGCGATGCACCATTTTGAACATTGCACACTTCACGCCAAGCAAAACCTAAACATAATGATGAATCTTCTGGAAAATCTAAAGAAACATCAAGGAGTGTTTCAAAAAAAGTATCAAACTGTGGCAAGGATAACTCTTTTAACTGTCCAATTCCGGTCGCCGCAAGGTCACGCGCAATACCATAAACACCTGTGCAATCAGAACGATTAGGTGTTAAACCAATATCAATGATTGGATCATCTAAACCTGCATAAGCCGCAAATGACATTCCAATAGGTGCATTTTCTGGAAGTTCGATAATGCCATCGTGTTCACTTGATAATTCAAGCTCTGCTTGTGAACACATCATCCCAAAACTCTCAATTCCGCGGATTTTTCCTACAGATAATGTTACAGCAAGTCCAGGGACATAAGTGCCTGGAAATGCAAGAACACTAACAAGTCCAGCACGTGCATTGGGTGCCCCACAAACAACTTGTACAGGCGTACCAGACCCCACATCAACAGACAAAATCTGGAGTTTATCTGCATCAGGATGTTTTATTGCCGTTAAAACTTTTGCAATGACAAAACCTTTCAAAGAAGAACGGTCATCAACACTATCAACCTCAAGGCCTATAGCCGTTAGTTTATCACAAATTTCATCTAAAGACGCCTTTGTCTCTAAGTGATCTTTTACCCACGACAATGTAAATTTCATTTTAAAACCTCATATCAAAGCTATGATAAGATCACACATTTCTTAAACCAGAGGAAAAAGCAGGCATATCAAAGCAGCGAAAGCCATAATGATCTATCCAGCGTAGATCAGCATCAAAAAAAGCCCGTAAATCCGGCATACCGTACTTCAACATGGCAATGCGATCAATGCCCATTCCCCAAGCAAAACCTTGGTACTCATCAGGATCAAAACCAACATTTTTCAATACATGAGGATGTACCATTCCACATCCTAAGATTTCTAACCAATCCTCTCCCTCCCCAAAACGTACTTC
Organism: Bartonella sp. P12B; assembly: GCF_055796185.1. Lineage (NCBI taxonomy): Bacteria > Pseudomonadati > Pseudomonadota > Alphaproteobacteria > Hyphomicrobiales > Bartonellaceae > Bartonella > Bartonella sp. P12B. The sequence goes on from NZ_JBTTDI010000001.1 coordinate 79,725, forward strand.
TGAACCAGAACGATTACATTGAATATCAACTTCCATAGACGGTTCAGTAAAAGGAAAAAAAGAAGGACGAAAGCGCATCTTTACAGAAGGAACTTCAAAAAATGCTTTACAAAAGGTCTCATGAAGCCACATCATATGTGCAATGGTGGAAGTTTTATCAATGACAAGACCTTCTACCTGATGAAACATTGGTGAATGCGTTGCATCCGAATCCATGCGGTACGTCTTTCCAGGAATAATGATACGGATCGGTGCTTTTTGCTTTTCCATCATACGAATTTGTACAGGTGATGTATGGGTACGTAATAATTTCCGCTCTCCCGTTTTATCAACATCAAAAAAGAAGGTATCATGCATTTCGCGGGCTGGATGACCTTCAGGAAAATTCAATGCTGTAAAATTATAATAATCTGTTTCAATATCTGGCCCCTCTGCAACAGAAAAGCCCATCTTCATATAAATGGCTATAAGTTCTTCAATCACTTGTGAAATAGGATGAATGCGCCCTCGTTCTATAGGTGAAGAACGCACAGGCAAAGTAATATCAACTGTTTCACTAGAAAGACGTGCATCCATTACTTGGCGTTTAAGAAGCTCACGCTTTTGTGCCCATAATTCTAAAACGCGATTTTTTAATCCATTAAGAACGGGGCCAACTTTATGGCGTTCTCTAGCATCCATTGTTCCTAATGCTTTTAATCTTTCAGAAATACTGCCTTTTTTGCCTAACGCCGCAATACGCACTGCTTCAAGAGCTTGTTCATCACCAGCTGCTTCTAAAGCTGAACAAATCTCTTGTTCCAAACGCTCAATGTCGCTCATATTTTCTGCCTATTTTTTTAATAGAAAAAAACCCGCACTCGTAATAACCAGTACGGGATCCCGAATAAATGAATGCTTTAAGAGAACACGACTGGCTTATTTGACAGCGCCTTCAAAAGCATTAGGTGTTGTATTTTTCAAATATTCCAAAGCCTTCTTTGCGGAAGCGACTAAAGCAGAAAATGCTGCTTGCTCATGAATTGCTATATCCGAAAGAACCTTACGATCAACCTCAATACCCGCTTTTGATAAACCATCAATAAAGCGTCCATATGTTAAACCTTCTGCTCGAACAGCTGCATTAATTCTCTGAATCCACAAAGCGCGGAAAGTCCGTTTTCTATTTTTGCGATCACGATACGCGTATTGTTTTGAACGATCAACGGCTGCCTTTGCTGCACGAATAGTATTTTTACGCCGACCGTAAAAACCTTCAGCCTGTTTAAGAACTTTTTTATGTTTAGCGTGTGCTGTCACACCTCTTTTTACACGTGCCATGTAATATTCTCCTAAAAATCAAAAGCGTAAGGTCTATAAACCATTTGGCAAATAATACTGAACAACTTTCTGAGCATCTTGTTCGCATAAAACCATCGTTCCACGTGCATCACGAATAAATTTATTCGAACGCTTAATCATGCCATGGCGCTTCCCTGCAGCTGCTACTTTAACTTTGCCTGACGCAGTGATTTTAAACCGCTTCTTAGCGGATGACTTGGTCTTCATCTTGGGCATTTTGCTACTCCATACATTTTATTCATTCAAGTGAATTTATTTCTTCAAGCGGACCAACGCCTGAAAAAGCATTTAAACAGCCACGGCATGCCCTGCCGGGCGGTTTCAACAGCATTTTCATAAGCTAGTATAGACAAAATAGCAAGAGTATATCAAAAAAAAATCGGAGCACCGTTTCCTTGAACTTCAACCAAAGGTGCTGGAATGGCATTTGTTTTGATTACGGCTTTACACAGATCAGCAATAATGCATTGCCTACAGTGTGCTTTACGCGCTTGGCAAATATAACGTCCATGTAAAATGAGCCAATGATGCGCATGACGAAGATAATACACTGGTATAATTTTTAACAACCTTTCTTCAACAATATCTGGTGTTTTGCCAGGCGCTAAACCGAGGCGGTTTCCAAGGCGAAAAATATGCGTATCTACTGCTAGCGTAGGATAACCAAAAACGACATTTAAAACAACATTGGCCGTTTTACGCCCCACTCCAGGAAGAGTCATAAGTGCTTCACGACTATTAGGCACTTGGCCATCATATTGATCAATTAAAAAACGGCACAGTGCATAAACATTACGCGCTTTTGCACGCCAAAGACCAATGGTACGAATATGACGTGCAATCTCCTCTTCTCCCAATGCAATCATTTTTTCTGGTTGATCAGCAAGATGAAATAATTCTTTTGTTGCTTTATTAACGCTCTTATCTGTAGCTTGAGCCGAAAGAATAACTGCAACCAAAAGCGTAAAAGCATTGGTGTAGATAAGATCACTCTTAGGTATTGGGCGTTGAACAGAAAAACGGCGAAAAATTTCTTCAATTTCTTCTTCCTCGTACAATATTTCAGAAATTTCAGAAGATTTTTGCACCCTTGACAATTTACTTGTTCTTTGAATCATTGAACTCTCTCATCTTCTTCTCTTGAAGTTATCACCCACACTCGCCATATGAGAGGGATGCAGCAAACACTTTTTATAGAGTTTGGTCAAGTAAAGCCGCTTTGAAGAGGAAATTCACAATGACACATGTGACGCCTTTCTCCAATCCCTTTCTTTTAGGATTTGAAACGATAGAAAAAACGTTGCGACGTATTGGTAAAGCTGATGAAACTTATCCAGCCTATAATATTGAACGTTTAAACAAAAATGATGACGCAAATCATATACGTATAACTCTGGCTGTTGCTGGATTTAAAGCTGATAATCTTAATATCTTGCTCGACGACAATCAATTAATCATTCACGGTAAGCAAACAGATAATCAAAACCATCAATATTTATATCACGGTATAGCGGCACGGCAATTCCAACGTACTTTTGTTCTCGCAGAGGGAATGCATGTTACAAATGCCGAGTTGAAAAATGGTCTCTTATCAATTAACCTACACCAACCAAAATTAAAAAAACAAACAAAGCAGATTCCAATCGGAGTCAGTGAGAATGAGTAGTACAAATTAAAGCGTAAAGGAAGAATGAAATGGGAGAACACAAACAGAACTTGTTGTTGCAAGATACTACCCATTTTGATGCGGGGCAGATTGCTTATTTAAAAAGGGTTTGTACAGATGATCTGGCAAAAAAATTTCCAGATCTTCCACCAATGACCCCAGGTATTACAATATGGGCTCTCTTTGCTGAAACGGGTTATCCGATCATTTTATCTGATGAGCGTTCCCTTGCTCTTGCGGGTGCGAATGAGCATGAATTGCAACTTGTAACTCTACATTAACCTGTTTTATGAAAAGCAGCTGAAGTCTCTTCATAAACTCTCTTAGTCGGTCATGCTCAATAGAGTACAGTAATGAGTTTTTTATACATAAATTGAAAGAAAATTTTTTCAATTTCAACAGCATCACTCTTTTCAAAAAGTACCGTTGTGCTTAACTTTGCACTCTTCCACTTACCATAGCATCAATTTTTTAAGCAAACGGTATCTGTATCTTCTTTTTCATACAAGGTATAATTTTGCTGAGAAAAATCTTTACTGAGCGGTGCTCTTTGCGATATTTTAATTTAGCTTTTATACTGAACTTTTTACTTCTTAATATTGCTCCTTTCTTTAACAAAGATCTTAAAAAAAATCCTCTCCAGAATATTCTCAAATATATTCAAAGGCTCAAGATCCTTCAATATCTCCAATGTAACCCCAAAAACCATATTTCCTTATAGGCACCCCTGTATGCGTATTCATTTTAAAACGATGCCAATCTTTAACTTAGAATATTCTTTTCTAACGCCATCCACATGTCCTTAATTGCTGTTCATAACTTCGAGAGAGATTTGCCATACGCTGTGCCGCTTGTGCAAGTGCTGTAGAAACATAACCTCCACTGCGCGCATAAGCACCATGACCCATATGATAATTTAAATAAAGACTATAGGCATCATTAAATCTCACACCATTGCGTTGAATAGTTTGACGATGATACCAGGCAACAAAATCAGCAGCATCTGCAAAATTGGTCCGTCGCGCAAAAGATCTCCCTCCAGAACGCTGATACATCGCCCAAGTGCTATCAAGTGCTTGTGAATAGCCATACGCTGTCGACCGGCGCTTCCATGGAATAAAACCAAAAAGCTTTGTGCGTGGCGGGCGTGCATTGTGACGAAAATTTGATTCCATCTTAATGGTTGCAAGAATAGTAGACATAGGAATTCCGTAGCGCATTTCTGCACGTTTAGCAGCTTTCCCCCAATTATCAAAAAAACCATTTTTCTGTGCCAAAATAGCACATGCATTGTTTGTATACAGGGGGCGGCTTGTTGCACATCCCCCCAGCAAAAACACCAATGCTCCTAAAAACAAAAGGTGTCGCATATTTTCTATTCCTCTCATTGGGAAATAAAACGAGCTATAGGTACAAAAAAATTATTACCAATCAATGAAGAAGTCTTATGACATTGAAAAGATTAATTCATTCCTCATCAACCAAACACAATTTTTGCGACTGAACAGGAGCAGTCATTTGTATTGGCTTTGAATCTTTTTCTTTTAATTCAAAAGTTTCAATACGATTAGCCCGTTTCATAATTTTGGAAGATGATATTAAAATTGAGTCTATATCTTCACCTGCTTTGGAAAAATGTTTCTGTAAAGCACGAACACGTGTATCCATTCGTCCAAAATCTTCCATTAATTTTATCACTTCCGATTGAATCAAATGCGCTTGTTCACGCATTCGCGCATCTTTCATTATGGTTTGTACAACCTGAACAGATAACATCAACAAAGATGGCGATACAATAATCACATGTGAACGATTGGCTTTTTGTACCAATGGCTCAAAATCTTCATAAATTGTTGCAAAAATCGACTCTGATGGCACAAAGAGAAAAGCAGTATCATGTGTTTCTCCAGGAATTAAATATTTCTGCGCAATGTCGCGAATATGTACTTCCATATCAGTGCGAAATTGGCGTTCGGCCTCCTGACGCTCTTGAGCTGAGGCTGCTTTACGCATCGCATTCCAAGCTTCCAAAGGAAATTTAGCATCAACAACAAGAGAAGGTGCCTTATTAGGCATATGAATGAGACAATCTGGGCGTTTTCCATTGGAAAGAACGGCTTGAAAGACATAGGCATTCGCTGGTAGAGCATCAGCAATAATTGCTTCCATCCTCCCCTGACCAAAAGTACCACGCGTTTGCTTATTGTTTAAAATAGCCTGTAACTGAACAACTTGTCCTGTAAGCGATTGAATATTATTTTGTGCCGCATCAATCACTGCTAAGCGCTCTTGTAAACGATTTAAATTTTCATAGGTAGATTTGGTCTGGACCTGAAGAGTTTGACCCAAATTGGTGGTCATTCCATTGAGTTGCTCACTGATAGATTTATTTAATTCGGCTTGTCTTTGACCAAAAATTTCTGCCATCGTCTGCATTCGACCTTGCATTTCAGCCTGTGTTTTCAACAATGTATCCATCTGCATTTGTGCCTCACGAGCACGTTCAGCAAGTTCACTTTCCAAAAGTGCCTTTTTTCGAGAAGAATGTATCAACAGACAAAAAGCTAAGCAAACAATTACAAATAAAAGTAAAATCAGCCATTGGGCAAAAGAAGCACCAAAGAACATAAAAGAAGAAAACGAATCAGCCATAAAAGGTAATATAACGTTCTTACTGTAAAAAAGTACAAGAATCTGTTATTCTATATTGACCCAAAACAAACCATTGATTAATTTACACTTATGCCAATTAAATCTTTAGTTACTTTACCGGATCCGATTTTACGGGAAATGTCCAAGCCCGTCGAGCATATCGATTCAGCTCTCCAAAAGCTTGCTGATGATATGTTGGAAACTATGTATCATGCTAAAGGCGTTGGTCTTGCCGCTATTCAGATTGGCATACCGCTCCGTATGTTGGTTATAGATATCTCTGGAAATGAAACCTCAAAAAATCCACTTGTTATTATAAATCCTGAAATTTTATGGCTTTCAGATGAACGCAATGTTTATAAAGAGGGTTGCCTTTCCATTCCTGAATATTATGCAGAAGTTGAACGTCCCAAACGCTTGTGTGTCCGCTATCAAGATCGCGAAGGAAAGCAGACGGGAATTGAAGCAGATGACCTCCTCGCTACTTGTTTACAGCATGAAATTGATCACTTAAATGGATGTCTTTTTATTGACCATATTTCGAAGCTTAAACGTGATATGGTAATACGGAAATTTAAAAAACGCGCAAAAGAAAACAATACAGAGGAAGCACTTTTGTAATGGCATTACGATTAAGTTTTATGGGAACACCTGATTTTTCCGTTCCCATTTTACAGGCTTTGTTGGATGCCGGTCATGATGTTGTCGCTGTTTATAGCCAACCCCCTCGTCCTGCAGGGCGTCGCGGTCTTAAACTTGTTCCCTCACCTGTTCAAAATGCAGCACAAGAGAGATCCATTCCTGTATTCACACCTCAAACACTTAAAACAGCCGAACAACAAGCCCAATTTGCAGCACTTTCTGTTGACGCTGCTGTTGTTGTTGCCTATGGACTCCTCCTACCGAAAGCTATTCTTGAAACCCCCCGTTTTGGTTGTTTTAATGCCCATGCTTCACTGTTACCACGTTGGCGTGGCGCTGCACCTATTCAGCGAGCAATTATGGCTGGTGATAAGGAAACGGGGATGATGATTATGAAAATGGATGAAGGACTTGACACTGGGCCTATCGCTCTTTCTCACTCCATCCTTATCACCGATAATATGACAAGCTTTGAACTTTCAAATAAACTTTCACGCATAGGCGCAAAACTTATGGTAGAGACTCTATCAGTTCTTGAAAAAGGACAGCTTATACTCACCCCACAATCAGGGGAAAATATAACCTATGCCTCTAAAATCAAAAAAGAAGAAACTCGCATTGATTGGACAAAGCCTGCAGAACTTATTCATAGACAGATCCGCGCACTCTCTCCCTTTCCTGGTTGTTGGTGCAACATGAAGATTGGGGACAAAGAAGAACGCGTAAAAATTCTTGGGAGTCGTTTAACAACAGGAACTTCTCTTGAAATTGGTCGGGTAGAACTAGATTCTTTGATTATCCATTGTGGACACGGGCGTCTTGAAATAACCCATCTGCAAAAATCTGGTGGTAAAATTCTTGATAGCGCAACATTTTTGCGAGGCGCTCATATTTCTGCTGTTTTTTAAGATGCCCCGTTTTAAACTCACCCTTGAATATGATGGCTCAAATTATGCTGGTTGGCAACGCCAAGCAGAGCTTCGTACCATACAAAGTGCCCTCGAGCAGGCTATTTTTTACTTCTCTGGACAACAAGTAACCATTACGACAGCGGGTCGAACTGATGCAGGTGTCCACGCTACCGGACAAGTCGCACATGTTGATTTTGAAAAAAACTGGCACACGCATACTGTACGCGATGCACTCAATGCCCATTTACAAAAACAGAAGGAAAATATTTCTGTCTTGAATGTACAAAACGTTCCTGATAGCTTTGATGCGCGATTTTCTGCTATCAGACGCCATTATCTTTTTAAAATTCTCAATCGCCGCTCTCCACCAGCTCTAAACGCCAAACGCGTGTGGTGGCTGCCAAAACCCCTCGATGCTGAAGTAATGCATGAAGCTGCACAGAAACTTGTAGGACGACATGATTTTACCACTTTCCGCTCAGCACATTGTCAAGCCAAAAGCCCTATTCGCACACTTGAACGTCTTGATGTTCAAAGGGAAGGGGAAGAAATTCTTCTCTATGCACAGGCGCGCTCTTTTCTTCAGCATCAAATTCGTTCATTTGCAGGAAGTCTTATGGAAGTTGGTGTTGGACGTTGGACAGTAAGCGACCTTGAAGCTGCCCTTAATGCTAAAGATCGTACACGGTGTGGTGTGGTCGCGCCACCTTCAGGTCTCTATTTGATACAAGTCGACTACTAACTCCCCTGTAAAAGGCTTTTCCCTAAAAGTGGTTAAGAAAGCTTATAAAAAGAACGGATTTGTTCAAAAGCTTCCGCTGCTGTATTTACGAATGTTATAAGTGTGAGATCTGAAGGAGAAATTGTACCTTGCGCAGATAAATAATCAAAATTAATCACATTGTCCCAAAATTCTTTTCCAAATAGCAAAATCGGAACCTTTTTCATCCGTCCCGTTTGTATTAAAGTTAGTGTTTCAAATAACTCATCTAAAGTTCCAAATCCGCCAGGGAAAACAGCTAATGCCTTTGCACGCATTAAAAAATGCATTTTGCGCATCCCTAAATAATGAAAATTAAAACATAAATGCGGAGTCACATAAGAATTAGGTGATTGTTCATGGGGTAACACAACATTCAAACCAATTGTTGGTGCACCAACATCAAAAGCGCCGCGATTTCCTGCTTCCATTACTCCTGGACCTCCCCCTGTGACAACCACAAATTCACGATACTCGGTCGTAGCAGAATAGCATGAGCACAAACGTGCAAATTCCCTTGCCTCATTGTAATAATGTGCCATAGCATGCAAATTCTCCTTTTGCGTTTCATTTTTTGCTGCCCATGCTTCTTGCCCAGGTTCAGGAATACGTGCACCACCAAATAAAACAACGGTTGATTGAATATCACATTCTTGGAGTATTATTTCTGGCTTTAAAAATTCAAGACCAATACGTTGTGAACGTAGTTCAGGACGCATCATAAACTCTTGGTCAAGATAAGCCAAACGATAAGTCGGTGAACACATTTGCGTTGAATTAAAGACTTTATTGACCTGTTGTAGAGCATCCTTCACATGAAGAAATGAACACCAACTGTTTTTTTCTTCTTTTCGTTTTTCTTTATAGCCTTTTTTCATGCATCTTTCCTATTTCTTCATCGTTTTATTGACTGAAAACATTTCTTGGCGTAGGTCATAGACAATAAATCTTGAAGCTTTCAACTTATTTAATGGAACCGCGATCATGACTCATCTTACACAACTTGAAATGGTTATTGAAAAAGCATTTGAAGAGCGCAATTCTATTAATACCATGACAAAAGGTGAAATCCGCGAGAGTGTCGATTATGCATTAAACCTTCTCGATAAAGGGGAGATCCGTGTTGCTCAGCGTCAAGAAAATGGGCAATGGTATGTACACCAGTGGTTAAAAAAAGCTGTTCTTCTCTCTTTTCGGCTTAATCCTATGCACCTTATTGCCGGTGGAATAAATGAAACATATTGGTGGGATAAAGTCCCTTCAAAATTTTCTGGTTGGCAAGAAGCCGACTTTAAAAAAGCTGATTTTCGTTGTGTTCCTGGAGCAATTGTCCGTCATTCTGCCTATATTGCTTCCAATGTCATCTTGATGCCATCCTTTGTCAATCTTGGTGCCTTTGTCGATGAAGGGACAATGGTGGACACGTGGACAACTGTTGGATCTTGCGCACAAATTGGCAAACATGTTCACCTTTCTGGTGGCGTTGGTATTGGAGGTGTTTTGGAACCACTGCAAGCAAACCCAACGATTATTGAAGATCATTGTTTTATCGGTGCACGATCTGAAATCGTTGAAGGCTGTATTATCCGTGAAGGTGCTGTTTTAGGAATGGGAGTCTTTATTGGAAAATCGACGAAAATTATTGATCGTACAACAGGTGAAATTTTTATCGGTGAAGTACCAGCTTACTCTGTCGTTGTTCCAGGTTCTCTTCCGGGAAAACCACTCCCAAACGGTGAAGCAGGTCCGAATCTTTATTGCGCTGTCATAGTAAAACGTGTTGATCAAAAAACACGAGAAAAAACGTCTATTAATGATCTTTTACGTGATTAAAAAATATTCCTCAAAACTTTAACAAAACAGCGAAATACAAAAGCGTAATCAATGAAGAAGAACGCTCTTTTTCATTATTTACTCATTTTGAGCGCTTGAATAAAAGCTGATTGGGGGATTTCTACTTTTCCGAATTGGCGCATCCGCTTTTTCCCCTCTTTTTGCTTTTCTAAAAGTTTGCGCTTACGAGTCACATCTCCACCATAACATTTAGCCGTTACATCTTTACGCAACGCACGAATTGTCTCACGGGCAATAATTTTACCACCTATCGCTGCTTGAATCGGAATCTGAAACATGTGCTGAGGAATAAGGTCTTTCAGTTTTTCGCACAACGAACGCCCACGCTTTTCTGCAATAGTGCGATGCACAAGCATCGACAATGCATCTATAGGCTCTCCATTTACCAAAATAGACATTTTAACCAAATCGCCCTCTGCATAATCCTTCATTTGATAATCAAAAGAAGCATATCCCTTCGAGATTGATTTTAAACGATCGTAAAAATCAAACACCACTTCGTTCAACGGCAAATCGTATGTAACCATAGCACGTGTTCCAACATAGGACAAACTAACCTGTACCCCACGCCGTTCTTGGCAAAGTTCTAAAATTGAACCAAGATAGTTATCAGGAGTCATGATTGTAGCCCGAATCCACGGTTCTTCGATGGAAGAAATTTTAACAATATCAGGCATATCGGCTGGATTATGCAATTCTTTAACAGAACCATCATTCATATTCATGCGATAAACAACAGAAGGTGCTGTCGCAATTAAATTTAAATTAAACTCACGCTCTAATCGCTCTTGAATAATCTCGAGATGAAGAAGCCCTAAAAAGCCACAACGGAAGCCAAATCCTAAAGCCGCTGATGTTTCCATTTCAAAGGAAAAACTCGCATCATTTAAACGCAATTTACCCATCGCTGCACGTAAATCATCAAAATCGGCGGCATCAATGGGAAAAAGTCCACAAAAGACAACCGGTTGCGCCGGCTTAAAACCCGGCAAAGCCTCTTCACAAGGACGGCGCTCTTCTGTAATGGTGTCACCAACCCGTGTATCCGCAACCTCTTTAATAGAGGCCGTTATAAAGCCAATTTCTCCAGGACCTAATTCATCCATCTGAATCATTTTGGGAGTAAAGACTCCCACCCGTTCAACTGGATATTTCGCTCCCGTCCCCATCATACGAATGGTTTGTCCTTTTTTCAAAACACCATCAATAACTCGCACCAAAACGATAACGCCAAGGTAACTATCATACCAACTGTCAACCAACATTGCCTTTAAAGGCTTGTGAACATCACCAGTCCGCGGAGAGGGCAATTGTGTAACAATTGCTTCCAAAACATCAGGAACACCCAAACCTGTTTTCGCAGATATTTCTACGGCTTGAGAAGTATCGATGCCAATTACATCCTCAATTTGTTCTTTAACCCGCTCGGGTTCTGCTGCTGGAAGATCAACTTTATTGAGTACAACGACCAATTCATGAGAATTATCAATAGCTTGATAAACATTCGCTAATGTTTGTGCTTCTACCCCTTGGCTCGCATCTACGACCAGTAACGAACCTTCACAAGCTGCGAGTGACCGCGAAACTTCATAAGCAAAATCCACATGTCCCGGCGTATCAATAAGGTTTAAAATATAGGTTTCACCATCCTTTGCTTTATAGTGCAAACGAACCGTCTGGGCCTTAATGGTAATCCCACGTTCGCGTTCAATATCCATGGAATCGAGCACTTGCTCTTTCATCTCACGAATCTCAAGTCCTCCTGTCATTTGAATCAAACGATCAGCCAAGGTCGACTTTCCGTGATCAATATGCGCCACGATGGAAAAATTACGGATATAATTACGATCTACTGTCATAAGGGCGATTTAGCAAAGAATAGCACAAAAGGCAAAAACCAATTGCACCTCTTCGAAAACATTTTAAAAGAATATAAATAAAAAAAACTTCTCAAAACACAACACTTCATAATCTAAAAAATAAAGCTTTCGTTTGCTAAACTTTCTATAAATAGCTGAAAGCATTTAAATACTCTTACCTTTTTCATATTTGTTGGTTCTAATCACTCATATACCTCTATAATGTGAGAAATGCATAGAGAGTTAGACTTGTGATTACAATTCTCACAAAGTGCTCTTTCAATTCGTAAACAATAAGAAAATATATTTCTAAAAGATTCTTTTTCTCTTCTTTCTTAAAAGTAAAAAAGAGAATCTCCCTTATTTTGATAAAAAAATAAAAATAAAAACATCATAAAATAAAATCATAACAAGAGAGAGGAAAAATTAATCAATTTTTTTAATCACTTTATCTTTTTTACGCCATTGTGAAGGTTGTAATTCAGCCACGACGATTCCAATCAGGATGAGCGCTCCTCCTAATAAAGCTAAAGGGGATAAAAGCTCACCAGCTAAACGCCCAACAATACCAGCCCATACCGGTTCACCTGCATAAATAAGTGTTGCACGCGTAGGCGAAATAGATTTTTGTGCCCAATTCATTGCCAATTGAATGATAGCACTCATCAATGCCAATCCAGCACCGATACTCAGCCATATCCATGAAAATTCAGGAACACTTTCCCCCATTAAAGGCATACAAAAAAATGAAAACAGACCACTAAAAAATAACTGTATAATCGTTACGCGTCGACTATCAACTTTGTTGGCAAAAATTCCAATGAGTATAATTTCTCCAGCAATTGCTAAAGCACCTAACAAAGTTAAAATTTCACCTTTTGAAAAATCAAAACTTCCTGGATTTTGTCCAGAAATAAGGACAAGACCAATAAAAGCAAAAATAATACCAACCCAACAGGCTAAACGGGGCGGCTTTTTAAAAGCAATCCATTGCAATATTGGAACCATCGGAACATAAAGCGCCGTGATAAAAGCCGACTGACTACTCATAATCGTTTGGAGCCCTGTAGCTTGTAAAGCGTAACCCAAAAACATCCCTAAACCAATAGCCATTCCCGCAAAAACTTCATAAACAGTTATATCCTTCATAGAGCGCCCAAAAATTGCCCCACAGATCAATGATGCAATAATAAAGCGAAATCCAACAAAGAAGAGAGGACCGCTATAGCGTACGGCAATTTGAGTCACTAAAAATGTAATACCCCACAATATTGTCGCAGCAAATAAGGCTAATTCTGGCTTGCTCAATAAAGAATTTTTCAACTGTTTTATATTAATCATAAAAGGTCTTTCCCTTCAATTCTTCCCTCTACCTTATGAAACAATAAGTGTTCCAACCCCTTGTTTAGTAAATAGTTCTAGCAAGACAGAATGGGGGGTTTTGCCGTTTAAAATGACAACACCTTCTACTCCATTTTGGAGAGCCTTTATACAAGTTTCTACTTTTGGAATCATCCCCCCTGAAATCGTTCCATCTCTGATGAACTTTTCAGCTTCAGAAATTGTCAATTCTTTTAAAAGATTACCGTGTTTATCCAAGACACCAGGAACATCGGTGAGAAATAAAAGGCGCTTGGCTTCTAATGCACCGGCAATAGCTCCAGCAAAAATATCAGCATTGATATTATAGGTTTTGCCATCACGACCTGGAGCTACAGGAGCAAGAACTGGTATCATTTCAGAACATGCTAAAAGATCCAACAATGTGCGATCAACTTCAACAGGTTCACCAACAAATCCCAAGTCTAAAACACGCTCAATATGTGAATCGGGATCAATGACAGTTTTATACGCCTTTTCGGCAAAAACCATATTGCCATCCTTGCCACATAATCCTATTGCCCATTCACCTTCAGCATTAATAAGAGCAACAATTTCCTTGTTTATGGAACCTGCCAAAACCATTTCAACCACTTCAACGATACGCTCATCGGTTACGCGTAAACCGTTTTCAAACCGTGATTCAATCCCCATTTTCATCAAAATTTCAGCAATTTGAGGTCCCCCACCATGAACAACAACGGGGTTAATTCCTGATTGCTTTAATAAAGCAATATCACGCGCGAACGCCTGACCCAAAGTAGCATCACCCATAGCGTGACCGCCATATTTTACAACCACTGTTTCATTTTCATATTTTTGCATATAAGGTAGAGCAGACGATAAAAATGCTGCTTTTTTTTCAAAAATATCCGCAACATCGCTTTCAACATCATCCATCAAAAAGCCTCCTCATCACTTTTTACTTACTCTTAATGGAATTTAGAAAAGTGAAAAAATTTAAAACAAGTTTTATTCTATCCATCCCCCCCTGAAAAACGTTCATTTTCCTTTCAATTACCACAGAATTCATAATGAAATGGGACAAAACAGCTTTCTTAAAAAGAATTATCCTCTAAAAAACAAAATAGGCATGCAAAATGTTATTGCTTGATGACCTTATATATAAAATTTGGAAACAGAATTCAGAATAATTTCAAAACCACGCCGTACAATCAACTCACTGATTTTACCCCATGAATCTTTAACAATGAATATAAATATATACAATCACTGATTTTATGAAACGAAAATAAAGAATTTTTATAGTAGAGAAATTAATATAGCTAAATAAGAAATAATCCGGTCGTAGATATATCCTATTTCAGTCAATTATTTAGATCTAAAAGTGCATCTTTTTCTAGGAATTGAAAGCAAGAAATATCAACTCTATGATCCATCACTATAGATGTTATGGAAAAAATAATACCTTGATTTATAATGATAATTCACCATTTTCAACAGAAATAAAAACTTCTCATACAAGAATATCCCCTCCATTTCTAACTCCTTTTTATGATGAATCAATAACAACTATTCATTTACAGATTACAAATGGTATAGGTATGTAGATAAAACAGTTTAAAAAGCACTAAAAAGTTTCTTATGATACATCTCAATGTAAGAGCAATAGTGGAAGCTAACAAGCAAATGATAATATCAGCTTATTCCAAACATTACACCAGAAAATCTGTAGCATAATATAGTTTTTAACCCTAAAATCATAAGAAATTCCCTGAAGAGAGCTGTAAAATCATTCAATTGTCTCTTCTGTTCATCATGGTTCTAGTAGCAGAAGCCATATGCAGATAACAACAGGAAAGCATCTTAAAAATATCCAAACCTACTTTCTTCAAGAAAGAAAAAATGCTCATCTTTCCCAAAACTATCATGCATATTTATTAGTTTTGCCCCGAGATATTTTCAAAAAATTCTTTCATGCGTGAAAAAAAACCGTGCGATTGTGGTGAATTTTCATGATTTGAAAGCTTCTCAAATTTTTGCAATAATTCGCGTTGCTCTTGTGTTAATTTTTGCGGTGTTTCAATAGTGATATGAATATAAAGATCTCCCCTTACTTGTTGACGACGCAACATGGGCATTCCTTTTCCTTTAAGGCGGAACTGACGCCCATTTTGTGTCCCTTCTGGAACTTTAACACGCGTTTTAACACCATCAAGGTCGGAAACCTCAAATTGACCCCCTAAAGCAGCTGTTACCATCGAAATAGGAACACGACAATGAAGATCCGCCCCTTCTCGCTGAAAAAACTCATGCGGTTTAATAGAAAGAAAAATATAAAGATCACCGCTAGGACCACCACGAATACCAGCATCTCCTTCACCAGAAAGACGAATACGTGTACCATCTTCAATGCCAGCGGGAACATTCACACTCAATGAACGTTTTTTCTCTACCCGTCTCGTCCCCTGACATTTTGGACATGGATCCGTAATAGTTTCACCACGCCCATGACATGAAGGACATGTTCGTTCTACAGAAAAAAAACCTTGTGCGGCACGCACACGACCTGCTCCATGACATGTTCCACAAACTTGTGGCTTAGAGCCCTTTTTCGCGCCTGTTCCTTCACAAACATCACAAGTAACCGAACTAGGGATATTAATTTGTGCGGTTTTTCCTGAAAAGGCCTCTTCCAAGGTCACTTCCATATTATAACTCAGATCTGCACCACGCTCGCGGCCATCATTGCGTTTACGGTGCATGCCCCCCATAATTTCACCAAAAAAATCTTCAAAAATATCCGAGAACCCACCACCCGCAGCAAAACCACTAAAGGGATTTGCTCCCTCTCGGCCACTGTTTTCAAAAGCTGCATGACCAAATCGATCATAAGCAGCACGCTTTTGAGGATCTTTCAGAACTTCATAAGCTTCACCAATTTCTTTAAATTTCCGCTCTGCTTCTTTATCCCCTGCGTTGCGATCAGGATGATATTGCATTGCCAACTTACGAAAAGCAGATTTTAATTTTTTATCATCACATTCGCGAGTTACGCCAAGAATTTCATAATAATCTACTTTCATCATGTATTCCTGATAATTTCCTGTCATCCATCTTCGTGGATAATATTTGCTTTTAATTTATATTTTTAGCAAAAAAGTTGCAACTCATCCCAAATGATAAAGCCCAACCTTATATTTCAAAGGCCGGGTTTATCAAGAGGTCACCACATTTGCCTACATTACTTCTTCTTATCATTAATTTCTTCAAAATCAGCATCAACAACATCATCATCTTTTGTATCAGTTTCAGTTTTATCTGTTGCTGCTTGCGAAGCTTCATACATAGCCTGCCCAAGCTTCATACTCACTTCTGCTAGTTTTTGCATTTTTGCTGTCACTTCTTCAGTGTCAGTGCTCTCAAGCACAGATTTTAAATCAGATATTGCAGTTTCAATCTGTTCTTTATCTTCAGCTGATACCTTATCACCATATTCCTTCAGCGATTTCTCAGTTGAATGGATAAGAGCTTCAGCTTGATTTTTAGCTTCTACACCTTCACGGCGCTTTTTATCCTCAGCGGCGTGTTCTTCTGCATCTTTTACCATTTTTTCGATGTCAGCGTCACTTAAACCACCTGATGCTTGAATACGAATTTGATGTTCTTTACCAGTTCCTTTATCTTTAGCCGAAACATTGACAATACCATTTGCATCAATATCAAAAGTAACTTCAATCTGAGGTATACCACGTGGTGCTGGTGGAATACCAACAAGATCAAATTGAGCTAATAATTTATTATCATTAGCCATTTCCCGTTCACCTTGGAAAACACGTATAGTCACTGCATTTTGATTATCATCAGCTGTCGAAAAAACCTGTGACTTTTTAGTTGGGATAGTGGTATTGCGTTCAATAAGTCGTGTAAAGACCCCACCCAACGTTTCAATCCCCAAGGATAAAGGCGTTACATCCAAGAGCAAAACATCTTTCACATCACCCTGCAATACCCCACCTTGGATAGCCGCTCCCATTGCTACAACTTCATCGGGATTAACACCTTTATGTGGATCCTTGCCGAAAAATTTTTGCACAACTTCTTGTATCTTTGGCATACGTGTCATGCCGCCGACTAAAACAACTTCGTCAATTTCACCCGCTTTTAATCCGGCATCTTTTAATGCAGCTTTACAAGGCTCGATAGTCCGCTGAACCAGATCATCAACTAGGGATTCAAATTTTGCCCTCGTCAATTTCATCGTTAAATGTTTTGGACCAGATTGATCTGCGGTGATAAATGGCAAATTAATTTCTGTTTGTTGTGAAGAAGAAAGCTCAATTTTTGCTTTTTCTGCTGCTTCTTTTAAACGCTGCAACGCTAATTTATCATTTTTTAGATCAATCCCTTGTTCTTTCTTGAATTCATCGGCAAAATAACCAACGAGGCGCATATCAAAATCTTCACCACCTAAAAAAGTGTCTCCATTGGTCGACTTAACTTCAAAAACACCGTCTCCGATTTCAAGCACAGAAATATCAAATGTACCGCCACCAAGATCGTAAACAGCAATAGTTTTGCCGTCTTTTTTATCCAAACCATAGGCTAAAGCAGCAGCTGTTGGCTCATTGATGATCCGCAAAACTTCAAGCCCTGCAATTTTACCTGCATCTTTGGTAGCTTGACGTTGTGCATCATTGAAATACGCAGGAACAGTAATAACCGCTTGCTCAACTTTTTCACCAAGATAAGACTCTGCGGTTTCTTTCATCTTTTGTAAAATCATCGCTGAAATTTGTGATGGAGAATATTTTTTACCCCCTTCTTCCACCCAAGCATCACCATTATCGCCTTTAACAATTTTATAAGGCACAAGTGCTTTATCTTTTTCAACCATGGGGTCATCAAAACGACGGCCAATTAAGCGTTTAACTGCAAAAACCGTCCCTTCAGGATTCGTAACCGCTTGCCGTTTAGCAGGTTGCCCAACAAGTCGCTCTCCACCATCTGTAAAGGCAACAACAGAAGGTGTTGTACGGGCTCCTTCTGAATTCTCAATAACCTTTGCATTTTTACCATCCATAACAGCGACACAAGAGTTTGTCGTCCCCAAATCAATACCAATTACTTTTGCCATATTATAATCTCCATTCAGCAAGCTACCTCAACCTTCATCAAGCATCTTTCTAAGACAGCTCCTCATAAAACTTAAAAGCTCGCACCTCACTTTAAAGTTACACAAACAATAAACTGCAAGTCGCAACAGCCTTTCTGCTCCGTATATAAGAACAGGCTCTTATCGCTACAAGGGAATAATGAGAGAAACATTCTTAAAATAAAATTTTTCTCTAAAAATAAGCATTTTAATGACGTGCAAATACCTTTATTTAAGTAAGACAGACTTTTTAGTATGTCTTACTTAAACTAATGCTCATAAATATATCACTTTAATAGCACTTGAAAAAATAAAAGATAATAATAGATCTTTCCCTTTTATTTCTCATAGAGAAAATTTTTTAAATATTGCTCAGACGCAAATGATTTATACGACAATCATGGCCTTCCATAGCCAAACCTCTATAATAACCGCTCTCTCTTTATGAGACCAAAGATGCAATGTTTCTTTATAGAATGAAACCTTATCGTACTAAATGCATAATTTGTAAGGAGTTCTGCTAATCTACCCTCAACCAACAACTTTACTTCTAGCCGTTCAGTGAGTGATTCAATATTCTTTTTAGGATACCATACTTTTAATACATCTAACATAACCTTCTTTTTATCTACATATTAAATCTGCAAATATATTAAGGATTCCACTTTGCTTTTAAGCGCACTATTACCTTAAATTCATCGCCTTCCTTTAAAGCCACGAATCTTATCCCTTCTTTCTTACATTCAAATTCGTATAACTCGAGCAATTCTCTTTTATTTTGAATAAAAACTCTCTAAAAATAGATAAAAGTAAATCTCATTAAGGAGGGTAAATCAATGGTAATATCTATTGTCGGAAGAATAAGGGATCTCACGTGTAAGAATTCAACTCTTGCACAATACCCACTCAAAAATGTCATGTGGGCTTTTTTCTTTGCTTTTGTAGCCCTACCTGCAACTGCCCAACAATATAAGATTGGAGAGATAGAAATCCTTCATCCTTGGGCGCGGGCAACACCTAAAGGTATAAAAATAAGCAGCGGTTATCTCTATATCATTAATCACAGCGATACTCCTGATCGTTTGGTTTCTGTTTCGACAAATGGAGTACAGACAACAGAAATCCACTCCATGGCTGTTGTTAATGATATTATGCACATGGAAAAAATGCACAATGGTGTTGAAATTCCGGGCGATGGTGAGGTCTCCCTTAAACCCGGTGGTGATCATATTATGTTCATGGGGCTTTCACAACCATTCAAGCCAGGAGATAAAATTGGCGCAAAATTGACCTTTGAAAAAGCCGGAACTATTGACATTGAATTTTCCGTAAATGCTCTGAATGATAAGTCACCTTCCAAAAGAGATTCTACGCGCTAAGCTCTTTCATTAGCGTTTAACGCATAATGAAACACAAGATAATTAGAAGCGTGAAAGCTCTCTTCACGCTCCTTAATTTTTTACGCGACGTCGTAAAAAATACTCTCGTTAAAATACTGTAAAGGAGTAAAATAACTTAATCCTCTCTTTGAATTAAGTTCTGTCAATTTCAGGAATGCGTAAAACTTGCCCAGGATAAATTTTATCAGGAGATTTTAGCATTGGCTTATTTGCTTCAAAAATAAATGTATTTTTATCCCCTTGCCCTTTTCCATAAACTTCTTCCGCAATTTTCCAAAGATTATCACCAGACTTCACCTCATAAAAGCGAGAAGCTTTCACTGATGCGGTATTCGCAATCTTTAATTGGTCAAGATCAACAGAAGAGATACCCTGTGAATTACCAACAACCAAAAGTGCTTTCTCAAATGTTTCCCTATCTGGAACCTCACCGCTTAAAATAGCTTTACCGTTTTCAACCTGAATATTTACTTTATCTGTATTAAGTTGAAAATTATCAAAGGCAGCTTTAAAATCTTTTTCTTCTGGTTCATGATCCCCAATACCTAACTTTTCACCAACTGTTTTTATAAAATTAAAAAATCCCATTATGTCCTCCTTATCCTGTCAAGAAAATTTTTGTATATACAGCTTCACACCTCTTTGCTTTTAAAACAAATAGGTGGATTTTCTAAACTTCAACAATTAAAAACAAATCTGTTTAATTATGGGACATAAGACAATAACAAATTTGATAAAAAACATTTGTATAAAAATTTTCTTTCAAAAAAATGGATCCTAACACACACAAAAACATTATAAAATTATGAAAGCAAAACAAGCTTTTATCATAATGATGAAAGGTTCTTTACCCTGCTACAATTTGTATCATATTTGTTTTGCAAAAAAAATGTGAACTCCCATATAAATAGCGTGGGTAGTTTGCTACTGCAGCAATAGAAAGGTCTAAGAAGCCATGAAAGATACACCAACAATCACACAAACGATTGTACTTGTTGATGATGACCGCAATATTTTGACATCTTTATCTTTTGCGCTTGAGACAGAAGGCTATCGAGTTGAAAGCTATACAGATGGAGCATCTGCACTCAAAGGTTTAACACTCCATCCACCACATTTAGCGATTTTTGATATTAAAATGCCTCGTATGGATGGAATGGAGCTTTTGCGTCGATTGCGTCAAAAATCTGACATTCCAGTTATTTTTCTTACCTCTAAAGACGATGAAATTGATGAGCTGTTTGGTCTTAAAATGGGTGCGGACGATTTTATTACCAAACCCTTCTCTCAACGTCTTCTCATTGAGCGCGTAAAAGCTATTTTGCGTCGTTCCAGTGCACGTAACCAACCGCTTGCAACAGGAGCTTCTTCTACCTCTTCTCTTAAACGCGGAGATCTGGTGATGGATCAAGAGCGTCATACCTGTACATGGAAGGATAAACCTGTTACCTTGACAGTTACAGAATTTTTGATTCTACAGACTTTAGCACAAAGACCAGGAGTTGTAAAAAGTCGTGATGCTTTGATGGATGCTGCTTATAGTGATCAAGTCTATGTAGATGATCGCACCATCGATAGTCACATTAAACGTCTGCGTAAAAAGTTTAAACAAGTGGATGATGATTTTGCAATGATTGAAACACTTTATGGTGTAGGCTATCGTTTCCACGAAGTATAAAACTCTTTTGTCGCATAAGTCTAAACGGCGATCAAATCGATGACAAAAAATACTCAACTGGAAAGTTTGCAAAAAACAACACCAAACACTAGAGCAACACTGTCTTCTCTGTTTGTTTATTTGTACCTTCGGGGACGACGTCTTCTAAAACAGTTGCTTTTTTCCAGTCTTACACGTCGCATTGTTATATTAAATATTGCTGCCCTTGCCGTTCTGGTGACAGGAATTTTATACCTTAATCAATTTCGTGATGGTTTGATTGAAGCACAAATCAAAAGTTTATGTACCCAAGGAAAACTCATCGCTGGAGCCATTGCTGCTTCTGCAACGGTAGATACGGATTCTATTTTTATTGAACCTAAAAAGCTTTTAGAATTACAGGCTGGAGAAAGTATTACACCCGCACCTCAATCAACAGACTCTTGGGACTTTCCTATTAATTCTGAACGTGTTGCCCTTCTGTTACGATATCTCATCACACCCAAAACGACAAGGGCACGTATTTATGATCGTGATGCTACTTTACTTCTTGATTCGCGTGTTCTTTATTCTAGTGGTGAAGTTTTTAGCTATGATTTACCCCCACTCAAAACTGAACAAAACATGTGGGAACGCTTCTCTTCATGGTTTTTAAATATCTTTTATGGAAAAGGATTTGCGATTGATCAAGAGCAAGAAAAAAATAGTGATATCACTCACCCTGAATTATACCGAGCATTAAATGGAACTCTTACTACCGCCAAACGGCGCAACAGACAAGGTAAATTAATTGTTTCTGTTGCTGTGCCTGTTCACCGCTATCGTACAGTGGTAGGTGCGCTTCTTCTTTCAACTGTCAATTCAGATATTGATGATATTGTAAAGGGTGAAAGACTGGTTATCGTTAAAGTCTTTGCCGTTGTAAGTAGCGTGCTTTTTGTACTTTCCCTCTTTTTAGCCCACACCATTGCACATCCCTTAAGCAAATTATCTGCGTCTGCCAACCGTGTGCGTAATGGAAATAACAAGCGTGTAGAAATCCCTGATTTTTCAATGCGTGAAGATGAAATTGGTCATCTTTCAGCCTCTATTCGTAATATGACCAATGCCCTTTATATGCGTATTGAAGCCATCGAACGTTTTGCAGCCGATGTAAGTCACGAATTAAAAAATCCGCTTACCTCACTGCGGAGTGCTGTTGAAACGCTCCCTCTCGCTAAAAATGAAGAAACACAGGAACAATTACTTGAAATTATTCAACATGATGTACGCCGTCTTGACCGTTTAATTACTGATATTTCTGACGCCTCTCGGTTAGATGCAGAGCTTGCTCGAGAAACTGCACAGATCGTTGATATGACATTGCTTTTGGAAAGTCTTGTTCATGCTGTTCAGGAAGTATATCGTAATACGCAAGTCATTAATATAAGCCTTAAAATCATCCCACGTCCTTATGGAAAAGCCTATCTTGTGTGGGGACATGAACTCCGTTTAGGACAAGTTATTTCCAATCTCATTGAAAACGCGCGTTCCTTTATACCTCACGATAGTGGTAAAATTTCTATAATTATGAAAAGTCATGCTTCAACCCTTCTTTTAACTATTGAAGACAATGGCCCTGGTATTCGTTCAGAGAAGATTGAACGTATTTTTGAACGTTTCTATACGGATCGACCAAACGAAGACACTTTTGGGCAAAACTCAGGACTCGGACTTTCTATTAGTCGGCAAATTATCGAAGCTCACAATGGAACAATTACAGCTGAAAATATTAATGATTCTAACCCCGAAAAGAATAAAACTGGTGCACGTTTTATTATTATGCTTCCCTTAGCTAAATAAATATTTTATCCAAATCAAAAGGTATGAAAACAAAAAATGAAATATTACACGCCAATTGCCTTCAACTGGGAGGAAAGGGGTTATTAATTATAGGTCCATCGGGCTCAGGAAAATCAACCCTCACTCTTTCTTTGCTCGACCGCGCTGAGTGGTCAAAGCGTGAAGCAAAACTTATCAGTGATGATTATACAATACTCGGCGTGGAAAATGGAAAACTTTATGGACACACTCCTGAAGGTTTGCAGGGAGGGATTGAAATACGCGGCGCTGGTCTTTATGCGATAGAATTTCAAAAACAAACAGCTATTGATTGCGTTATTCTTCTAGGACCTGAATATGAACGCTTTTCCACAAAGCAGACTTTTCAATTTGCCAATCTACATATTCCTCTTCTAAAACTTCCAAGTCTTCACGAAGCCGATTGCACAGCTATTTGTCAGGCTATTGAAGCATTCTTTTTTAGAAAAATATGGTGTAAATCTGTCTAATTTTTTTAAAATAAGAAAAAATTATTATTTTTGCCTTTTTTTTGCAAATTTTTCTTGGCAGCAGGACAAAGCCTTGTAAAATGCATTTCATGCCAATATGGTTGGATCTTTAGTCGTTAATAGGAGTTTGTGTAAATGATTGGACTCGTGCTTATAACGCACGGTGAGCTAGCTGTCGAATTTCTACATGCTGTAGAACATGTTGTTGGAACGCAAGAAAAATTTGCAACAATATGTGTCTATCCCGATGATGACCTAGATCAGCGCCGAAGTGATATTATAGCCGCAATTTCCTCTACAGATACAAACCATGGCGTGATTATATTAACAGATGTGTTCGGTGCAACACCCTCAAATATGGCTATTCCTGCTATTGAAAAGGGACGTGTTGAAATGATTGCAGGAGTTAATTTGCCTATGCTCATTAAACTTATTTCGATTCGACAATGTCCTGATATTTCATTATCAGAAGCTTTAAGAATAGCACAAGAAGCGGGGCGTAAATATATTAATGTACCAGTATAATTTTATAGCGGATAATTAAACACTGATGCTTTCCAAAAACCCTCTCCCCTCTCAACTAAGTCGTCATCTCAATATTTGTAATAAACGTGGGTTACATGCGCGTGCTTCGGCAAAATTTGTCCAAACTGTTGACAATTTTAATGCCGTTGTTGAAGTTGAAAAAGATGGCAAAATCGTTGGCGGTTCATCAATTATGGGACTGATGATGTTAGCTGCTTCATCCGGTTGCAACCTCACCATTCGCGTTTCAGGACCAGAAGCAACGGATGCTCTCAATGCTCTTGAAAAGCTGGTAAACAATAAATTTGGCGAAGAAAACTAAAATTTCTTACCCCAAAAAGTATGATGATTATCCCCGAGATAAGAAACTCTTTTCCATCATTTTATTGCTTGGCTTACTTATTTTTCTCTTCAAAATACTAAAGTTCACATTTATTATAGATCAATATTATGGTCATCATAAGTGTAGCTTGTAACAATTTTGTTGTACACAATATTTGTATTCGTATTCTTTTCCAACAATATTTAACTACTTTGAATGATTATTATCATATGTAAAATGTATCATTAAATTACAAAAAAGAGAAACATTCACCCTTTACTCAATATGCTAAATTTTAAACCTTTTAAGCTAGTGGAAAAATGTTCTTAACAATTAGGCTTCTCTTAATTTTCTTCTTTTTAAACTGTTTGATAATGAAAACACAACGCTCTTTCATTGAATCCTTTATGAAAAAAGGCATGCAAATATGGATTTTGTTGACTTCTTAATCATTTTCTTCAGGCTAATATGGATCTACGAATCCGATTTATTATTATTGTAAACATTTTTTAGACATTCTTTCCCACCATCATAGCCTTATTTTCTCAATCCAACGTTATGCTTGCGGTGGGTAACATTTTTTATTGTAAGGAGATACACCATGCAACGTCTTTTTAGTGCTCTTCAGATTCCTCAACAAACAACAGAAGCGCTCATATCACTGCAAAATGGCTTACCGAATGCACAGTGGATTAACCCACAAAATTTTCATATCACTTTATCTTTTTTTGGCGAAGTTGAGAGCTCCGTAGCAGATGCGCTGATTCGTGCCTTTAACACAATAAAACTCCCTCCTTTTGTGCTACAACCAAGAGGTTTTGAAATTTTTGGTTCAGAAAATGCTCCCCATTCTCTCGTTGTTCGTATTGAGCCTTGTGTAACTCTCAACCTTTTACACGAAAAAATGCAATCCATTCGAAGCAGCTTGAAGTTAACACCTGATGAAAAACAATTTACTCCACATATTACTCTTGCGCGATTGCTCGATATTAAACCTGAAGACCTCCCTCCCTATCTTTCCTCTCGAGGTGATTTTTCAGTTCCTTCTTTTGAGGTTGATCACTTTGCTTTATTGTTATCGCCATCCCCTTCAAGCGATACCCCGTATATTGTGAAAAAAAGCTGGTCACTTCAAAAATAAAAGGGTGTTTTAAACACCCTTTACCGCCCTCTCCTATACAATGCTTCACGAGTTCGGGTTGTGTGTAACACTAATATTTCTGCGTCGGTAGTACTATTATTGATATGTTTTAAGCTGAATCAGACTCGACAGAAATTTCTTTCGCTCCTCCTTTGGCCACACCCACTATAGCCGGACGCAAAACACGTTCACCAATAACGTAACCTGCCTGAACAACTTGCTGAACGGTATTATCTGGAACATCAGAGTTAGAGATCTCAAACATTGCTTGATGAAAGTGAGGGTCAAACTTTTGCCCTTCTGGATGAATCTTCTTCACACCATGACGCTCTAACGCTGCTATCATTGCACGCTCAGTCATTTCCACGCCCTCAGCTAACGTTTTCAAACCAGCATCATTCTCCTTTGCCCCTTCTGGTATAGCCTCCAAAGCCCGATTAAGATTATCAGAAACAGATAACATATCACGTGCGAAACTAGCAATCGAATAAGCCTTTGCATCCGCTACATCACGCGCAGTACGACGTCGAAGATTTTCCATATCTGCAGCAAGACGCAAAAGCTGATCTTTCAACTCTTTGTTTTCATCCTGCAAAGCAACCAAAGGATCGATAAACTCCTCTTTTTCCTCTTCAACCTCTGCGTGAGCTTCTGTATCATGCGTTTTTAAAAATGCATCAGCTGCTTGTTTGAGCACATCACGATCAGCAGGGTTCTTCAAATCGCAATTTTCAAATGAAGCGTCAGTAAATTTGTTTTTTTCATCAGACATAGAAATTCCATTCCTTCATAAGATTTATTATTCCCGATATCGAAATTTTACAGACAAAAATCAAGAGGTATTTACGCATCTTAAAGAGAATAAGCGTTTAGAGTACAAATATTCCACCTAGTCATTTTAACGCAACAGTTGTGATATAAGTTGAGCCGTATAATCAACCATGGGTACAATCCTCGCATAATTAAGCCTTGTGGGCCCAATAACTCCTAAAGCACCAATGACTCTTTGTTTTGAGTCGCGATAAGGTGCAACCACTAAAGAAGAACCAGAAAGCGAAAACAACTTATTTTCTGAACCAATAAAAATGCGAACCCCAGAACCTTCATCCGTTAAATCGAGAAGCTGCGCCATACTCTCACGCGTTTCAAGATCATCAAACAGATGTCTTAACCGCTCTAAATCTTCTTCTGCTTTCACATCTTCAAGCAAATTACTACGCCCGCGAACAATAAGATGTATTTTATGATCGGCGTCTTCTCCTCCCCAAAGAGCTAACCCCGTTTCAACAAGATGATGAGATAAATGGTCGAGCGCAGCTCGTGTTTCTGAGCACAAACGTGCGATCTCTCCCTTAGCTTCACTCAATGTGAGTCCCTGAATATGAGCATTAAGGAAGTTCGTTGCTTCTGTCAATTGTGCATGAGTAACCCCTTCTGGTAAATGCACAATACGATTTTCAACCTCACCTTGTTGAGTCACTAAAACAGCAAGAGCGTGTTCTCTATCAAGGCGTACAAATTCAATATGCTTCAATGTTCCTTCATATTTTGTTGCGAGAACAAGCCCTGCTCCACGTGAAAGATCTGAAAGAACTCGGCTTGCTTGGATGAGAAAATGTTCAACTGATTGTGCATGACCAGCCTCCTTGACTTGCGTTTCAATACTTTCCCGCTCTTCGTTTGGCAAATCACCTGCTTCCATAAACGCATCAACAAAAAATCGTAATCCTGATTGTGTTGGCATTCGTCCCGCAGAGACATGAGGTGCATAAATCAAACCAAGATGCTCAAGATCACTCATCACATTGCGAATCGTCGCAGGAGATAAAGTTTGTTGTAAAAGACGCGAAAGATTTCGTGATCCTACAGGCTCTCCATCATTAAGATAAGCTTCAACAATATGACGAAAAATATCACGCGAACGCTCATCAAGATATTTTAGTTCATCGTCAATAGGTTTATATTTCATCACAATTGTTTCACTACTTCAAAAACACTTCTCTCTTATATAAGTTTTGCCAAGGTTTGGTCAAATAGTCCAAAGTAGTACAAAAGCCTAGTGTATCTTTTATCATAAAAAATGCTATCATCAAACAAAGAGCCATACTATAAGTCTTTTTCAATTAATGTTTCCGTACAATACGAAAGATTTTCATCTAAATGAAATATCAATGAATAAACAAAAAACGTATCGCATAAAATCCAGCAAAATGTATATATACTGAGTATTTAAGCTGATTTTTAGGTTTTTAGCACAAAATGAGCTCCCCTTTTATTTCTGGAGAAAAATGTCTATGAGAAGCATAGTAGCAGCCAAAAAACTTGTCATTGCGACACATAACCCTGGAAAATTGCATGAAATTGCCACTTTGGTTACCCCCTTCGGACTAACGATACAATCAGCACAAGAGCTCGGATTGCCAGAACCAAAAGAAACAGGAACAACCTTTGAAGAAAATGCCTATATCAAAGCCTTTGCAGCAGCAAAAAAGACAGGTCTTCCTGCTCTCTCTGATGATTCAGGCTTGGAAGTAGATGCATTGGGTGGCGCACCAGGTGTTTATACAGCTGACCTCGCTCTTCAACCCGATGGTGTACGTAATTTTTCAAAAGCTATGCAAAAAATAGAAGATGAACTCCAAAAAATTGGAGCGCTTGAAAAAAGCCAACGAAAATGTCGATTTATATCGGTCGTTTGCATTGCATGGCCTGATGGCTATGCGGACTATTTCCAAGGCAATGTTGAAGGCACATTTCTTTGGCCACCACGTGGAGATAAAGGTTTTGGTTTTGATCCTATTTTTTTACCAGATGGGTATGAAAATACCTTTGGAGAAATGTCAACGGAGCAAAAACATGGCTGGAAACTCAATGATAAAGCCCCTCTCTCGCATCGTGCACGTGCTTTTAAACTATTAGCAGAAAACCTTTTGTCACTCTCATGAATGAATTTTTTGGCATTTATATTCATTGGCCCTTTTGCGCAACTAAATGTCCTTATTGTGATTTTAATTCACATGTGCGTGTCCATGGTGTTGATCAACCACGTTTTGTAACCGCCTTTGAACGCGAAATAGAAACGCAATATCATAAAATAGGTCCACGGCATGTTACCAGTATTTTTATTGGTGGCGGCACACCTTCTCTTATGACACCTCAAACCGTGGATGCCTTATTGCAAGCACTTGCAAGAAAATGGACGATCGATGATAAAGTTGAAATCACACTGGAAGCCAATCCATCAAGTGTGGAAGCAGAACGTTTTCGTGGATATCGTGCAGCAGGTGTTAACCGCTTATCTCTAGGGGTACAAGCACTCAATGACAAAGCATTGCGACAACTTGGTCGTCTTCATGATGTGAAGCAGGCTCTTCACGCTATTGCTTTAGCGCGAGAAATCTTTCCACGTTTATCCTTTGATCTCATTTATGCCCGCCCTGAACAAACATTAGAACAATGGAAATGTGAACTGTTTCAAGCGCTTGATTTGGCAGCGGATCATCTTTCTCTTTACCAACTCACTATCGAGGATGGAACCGCTTTTAAACGGCTTCATGCCGCAGGAAGACTTATTCTCCCCGCTTCAGAACTTGCAGCAGACCTGTATCATCTTACCCAAGAAATCACTGCTACACATGGACTTCCAGCCTATGAGATCTCAAATCATGCAATTCCCGGTGCCGAATCAGCACACAATCTTCTCTATTGGCGTTATCATGAATATGCAGGCTTTGGTCCAGGAGCCCATGGACGCTTTATTGAACAGGCACCGGATCACTCCTCTGCCTCTTCAAAAGTGCCTCCCTCTGAAATTGTAAATTGTAAACGTTATGTCACAATAAATGAGAAATATCCCGAACATTGGCTTGAATTGGTAGAAACTACTGGACATGGCTGTATTGAGACAGAACAATTGACCCCTTTACAACAAGCAAATGAAATGCTCCTCATGGGCTTGCGTCTTTGCGAAGGTTTAGATCTTTCGCGTTATGAAACCTTAAACCCCAAGAGCTTACCAATGGAAAAGCTTATCGATTTACAACAACAAGGACTTATAGAAATGTCAGGAAACCAGCGCTTAAAAGTGACAAGCAAAGGACACATCCTTCTTGACCATATTATTAGCCAATTGGCAAACTAGAATTCCTATGATTTTAACCTGCTGTTATATCACTTATTGAATAGTATTTACGAGTTTCAATTTAAAAGGCAGATTCTTTAAAAGACAATCACTTTATCTGCGCAAAAAAATCAACAATGAACTGTTCATAAATAGAAGTGAGAGTTTCCAACGCTTCAAGAGTTACACACTCATCCACCATATGCATGGTTTGCCCCGGCAAACCGAATTCAACCACAGGGCAATAATCTTTAATAAATCGCGCGTCTGAAGTTCCCCCCGAAGTTGAACATTCTGGTAGACTCCCTGTTATACTTTTAATAGCATTTGATAAAGTTTTAACGAGTTTATCATTTTGGGTCAAAAAAACATCTCCCAAACTTGGAATCCATTCAAGCTGATAGGAGGGGTATTGATTACAATTGTTGTTTGATTGTACTGAAGTAAGGCGCTTTTCAATTTCTGTCATAAGTGTTTCTTTTGTCCAGAGATCATTATAGCGTATATTAAAACGAACTGTTGCTTGTGCTGGAATAACATTCGCTACACAATTACCTGTATCAATCGTTGTCAATTCCAAATTACTTGGTTGAAAATTTTTTGTCCCCTTATCTAAAGCAGTTTGTGTCAATGCTTGAATAAGCTTACCAACTAAAGGTAATGGATTGGCTGCTCGCTCGGGAAATGCAACATGCCCTTGGCGCCCTTTAACGGTAATGATACCAGAAATTGATCCTCGGCGGCCAATCTTTATCACATCACCAACAGTTTTTACGCTTGTCGGTTCTCCCACAAGCGCTGCAGTCCATTTTTCACCTTTTTGTTCTGCCCACTTGAGAAGTTTAACCGTACCGTTAATTGCTGGACCTTCTTCATCACCAGTAATCAGAAGACTTACTGTTCCTTTAAGAGACTGTTTCTCAAGGACTCGAGCCAATGCCGCCACAAAACAAGCAATCCCGCCTTTCATATCAACAGCGCCTCGCCCGTATAGTTTTCCCTGATCTATGACAGCTTCAAAAGGAGGGTGCGTCCAATTTTCCAACGCGCCTGGTGGTACAACATCAGTATGACCAGCAAACATAAGATGCGGCCCGCTTCTTCCGATCTTTGCATAAAGATTTTCAACATCTTCTGTATTTTTATCTGCAAAAACAGGGCGTTCAACACGAAGCCCCATCTTCTGTAAAAATTGCTCCAAAGTTGATAAGATGCCCGCTTCATGAGGTGTAACAGAAGGACAACGAATAAGTGCTTGTAAGAGCTGAAGCGGATCTGTAAGGACAGGCATAAGCGCTTTCCCAATCTGAACTTAAAAATTATCCAAGAGTATTAAACTGAATTATACAAAAGATAAAGCAAAAACATTGAAGGCACTCAGCAAACGAAGCAGGGGAAGACAATCGTGCTGAGGCCTCAATGAATCCCTCATCATACGATGAAGCACTTCCATAATGGAAAGCTCAATAAAAGGTTCCATCAACCGGATTCTCTTCAAAATTTTTTATATTTCCAAACTCATCCAATTTATGTGAATGAAAATTAATCGCTTGAAGCGTACGACCATTTTCTTTCAACCAAGTGCGATATTTTTGACTTTCTGGACAAAGTTTTTCACAAAGAGCCCAAAATTTTGGTCCATGATTCATCTCAATAAGGTGAGCAACTTCATGTGCAACGACATATTCAACAATTTCTTTTGGTGCCATAATAAGACGCCAAGAGAAAGAAAGGCGCCTGTCTATCGAACAAGATCCCCAACGACTTTTAGTATCTTTATAACAAACTGACTTCACTTTACGCTCTACTTTGTGCGCATAATCTGTAACCAATGGCGTTATCGTGAGAGCAGCCTGTTTTTTTAAAATATCAGCAATACGCCTTGGCAAATATTCTAATTGACCATAAACAATAATTTGAGGTTCTTGTCTCGCATCCCCTGCAATGATTTCCGTTACCCCACGCCCTGCCTTATGCCTTATGGTATGCGCAACACCTAATAAAGGAACCGTTGCCCCCTCTTTGAGATAAGAATTTTCATGAGAAATTTTTACACGCGTAAGACGTGCTTCAATCCAAGAACGGTGCTTTTCAATAAAACTTTGAACTGAACAAAGGCTTATCGCTGGTGGTGTTGTTACACAAATTCTCTGCCCGCTCGCATCGACACGCAATGTGAGACGGCGTGCACCCCTATGTTCACGTACCTGTAAAGGCACAACGCGATCAGAAAAAATAAAATGCTGTTCATAAACGATCATACATTATATCTTTATCATCAATGAATTTTACCCTTCTTCCCTATTAATTCGGTCAATCAATGACTTCAGTACCGATTCAAGGCAATCCAAATCTTGTGAACGCGAAAAGCGATGATCTGCATCACGAACAAGTGTCAATGTTACATCATGGAAAGGCAAATGATTCAGTAAAGTCAAAGTATGCTGATAGGGTATTTCAACATCTTCCATCCCTTGTAAAATATGGATTGGACATCCAACATCAATGCATCCCTTCATGACACAGTTGTCTCTGCCATCTTCAATAAATACTTTTGTAAAGGGAACTGGTTCTGTATAACTAATTGCAGATCGTTCAATATGCTCTGTTTCTTCTAAAATTTTCCACTCCTTTCGCCCCAACCCTGATTCTATCAGTGTTTGTGTAAAATCAGGAGCTGGTGCAATCAAGACCATACCAGCAAGCCTTTTATTTTTTTGTGCTAACATCATAGCAAGCTTTAGAGCGATCCATCCCCCCATAGAGTTGCCAATCAGAATTTGTGGCCCCTCACAATAAGTTTCAAAAACCGCTAAACTCTCTTTAACCCAACGTGATATGGTTCCTTGAAAAAAATCACCCCCCGATTCTCCATGGCCAGAGTAATCAAAACGTAAACATGACAGATTGTTCTTCTGAGCAAAACTATCAACAAACATCGGTTTATCTCCTGACATGTCGGATAGATAGCCATGAAGCCAAACCAAACCAAGAGGCCCATCGCCTTTACGATACCGTACTGCAAGAGCAGTGTCTTCAAATGAAAAAAATTGGTAAGGAATATCACCATTCATCATTTTTTTCCTCTATAAAACACTTTTACTCATAAAAGAAAAATTTCTACTTCCAAATTAAACCTTAAAATCATAAATTAGATATGAAAGAGGCACAACGTGACTAGAGAAAATAAAATGCTGTTCATAAACGGTTATACATTATATATCCATCATCAATGAATTTTATCCTTCTTTCCCATTAATTCGGTCAATCAATGACGTCAGTACCGATTCCAGAAAATCCAAATCTTGTGAACGCGAAAAGCGATGATCTGCATCACGAACGAGGGTCAATGTTACATCATGTAATGGCAAATGATTTAGTAAAGTCAAAGTATGTTGATAAGGTATATCCTCATCTTCCATCCCTTGTAGAATATGGACTGGACACCCAACATCAATGCATCCCTTCATGACACAATTGTCTCGTCCATCTTCAATTAACGCTTTTGTAAAAGGCATCGGCTCCGCATCTCCAACGGCAGGTCGCTCAATATACCCCTTTTCTTCCAAAATTTTCCATTCTTCTGGGCCTAACGCTGGTTCTACCAATGTTTGCGTAAAATCAGGAGCTGGAGCAATTAACACCATACTAGCAAGCCTTTTATTTTTTCGTGCTAGCATCATAGCAAGCTTTAGAGCTATCCACCCTCCCATAGAGGAACCAATCAAAATTTGCGGTCCCTCACAATAGGTTTCAAAAATGGCTAAACTCTCTTTAACCCAACGTGAAATCGTTCCTTGAAAAAAATCACCTCCCGACTCTCCATGGCCAGAGTAATCAAAACGTAAACATGACAGATTGTTCTTCTGAGCAAAACTATCAACAAACACCGCTTTGCTTCCTAACATATCAGACTGATAACCAGGAAGCCAAACCAAACCAAGAGAGCCACGCCCTTTGCGATACCGTACTGCAAGAGCAGTGTCTTCAAATGAAAAAAATTGACAAGGAATATTACTTTCCATCATCCTTTTCCTCTATAAAACACTTTTACCAATAAAAGAAGAATTTTCACTTCCAAATTAAACCTTAAAGTCATAAATCAAATATGAAAAAAACACGAATTCTTGTTGTCTTTCTGTGTGTAATTGTATATTAAATTACGTTGTAGATAAATCAAAATTAAGGAGCATAAACCATTCGTAGACCATTTAAAATGACACCTACCCAGAAAGATGGGCCGCGTTCAAATCAGGATATTAGGGTGCCTCGCGTCCAACTTATCAATGATGAAGGACAACACCAGGGAATCGTTACAATACAAGAAGCACTTGCTATGGCTGCAGAAGCAGGGCTTGATTTAGTTGAAATCGTACCAAATGCGGAACCGCCCGTGTGTAAAATTATTGATTTGGGCAAATTGAAATATCAGACCCAAAAAAAAGCGGCTGAAACACGTAAAAAACAAAAAGTTATCGAAATCAAAGAGATTAAGATGCGCCCAAATGTTGATGTTCATGATTATGTCGTAAAACTTAAAGCTATTCATCGCTTTATTGGTAATGGCGATAAAGTGAAGATTACTTTGCGTTTTCGTGGTCGTGAAATGGCGCACCAAGATCTTGGATTAAAGCTTCTTCAACGTGTTAAAGAAGATACAAGTGAAATTGCCAAAATCGAATCTGAGCCAAAACTCGAAGGACGTCAAATGATGATGGTAATAGCTGCTAAATAATTTTCATTGGAATTATGTCTAGAATGAAAATCATCTAAAGTTGAATGCATCGGATATGATTTAAAAGCATCGCAGAGCAGTGTGGTGATGCTTTTAAATGAGTGTCTAATATGTGTTAAAATTTTTATTTAACAGACTAGTTTTTATATTAAAGATTAAATATCTTTAATAAGAGTGCTTCAATCTTGCATAAAATAACAATAAAATATAGAAGCGCTTCATGATCAAAAAAAAGATTTCTACTTCTGATAAACATCTTATTATTCGTCTTTTGCGAGAAAATTTCCATAAGCATGCGCGTTGGTATAGCGCAGCTATTTTTTCTATGATCATTATTGCCTTTACAACTGCAGCTAGCGCATGGATTATGCGTGACGTTGTCAACTCCATTATTGATGCGCAAAATTTTAGTATGATTGTTTTGATTTCTAGTATCATTGCTTTCATTTTTATTGTCAAAGGAGTGGCGACTTTTTCCCAAACTTACTTTTTGAGTAAAGCAGGTAACAGCATCGTTGCTGAACAGCGGCGCAAAATTTACGCACGCCTTATGGAACAGGGAATCTCTTTTTATCACAAGAACACTTCATCTACTCTTCTTGTCCACGTAACCCATAACGCGATAGCTATACGTAATATCACTGATATAATTATCACAACTTTTGTACGTGATTTGCTTTCGGTTATTGGCCTGTTACTTGTCATGTTGATTCAAAATTTTATTTTGATCGCCATTACTTTAATAGTGGGACCACTAGCTTTTTTAGGAGTCCGCATGGCTTTAAAACATGTTCGTAGCCTTGTGGAAAAAGAACTCATTTCAATTGGTGAAATTATCAAATTTGTGCAAGAAAGTTCTATTGGTATTCGAGTTATCAAGGCTTTCTCATTAGAAGAACTCATGAAAAAACGGATGGAAAAAGCCATTTGTAATGTTGAAAAACAAGCAAACACTATTGCAACGCTTCAAGCTATTACAAATCCGATTATGGAAACACTTGCTGGTGTTGCTATTGCGGGTATTATTTGCTTTTCTGGCTATCTTGCCACCCAACGAGCAGGTGTTCAAGGTGAATTCATGTCCTTTATTGTCGCTCTGCTTCTTGCTTACGAACCAGCAAAAAGATTGGCAAATATACGTGTCAAAATCGAAGGTGGCTTGGTTAATATCCGTACAATGTACGAATTACTCGATCATCCTCTCACGATTGTAGAACATAAAGAAGCTAAAGATCTGGATAAAAAACAAGGGGGCATCCGTTTTGAAAATGTTTCTTTTGCATATACAGAGAACAAAACGGTGTTGAAAAACATCAATCTAGAAATAGAACCTAGGAAAATGACCGCATTAGTAGGACCTTCCGGAACAGGAAAATCAACTCTTATTAATTTAATTATGCGCCTTTATGATCCCACACAGGGACGTATATTGATCAACGATCAAGACATCCGTTATACGACTTTCCGTTCTCTTCGAAACCTAATATCTTATGTGGGGCAGGATACTTTCCTCTTTCAAGGAAGCGTTAAATATAATATTGGGCTTGGAAAAGAAGGAGCGAGTGATGATGATATTATTACAGCAGCAAAAACAGCAAATGCTCATGACTTTATTATGGAGCTCCCTAATGGTTACGATACGCAGATAGGCGATAATGGTTGTAATCTTTCAGGGGGACAAAAACAACGACTCGCTATCGCTAGAGCAATGCTTCATGATGGTGAAATTCTGATTTTTGATGAAGCAACAAGCGCTTTAGACTCACAGACTGAAGCTCAAATTAATGAAGCCCTTCATCATCTCACCAAAGGGCGCACGACCATCATCATCGCTCATCGCCTTTCAACGATCACTCGCGCCGATAAAATCGCTGTCATACAAAATGGAAAACTCGTTGAACAAGGTACCCAAAAAGAATTACTGGAAAAGGAAAATGGTTTTTACAAAAAACTTCATCACATCCAATTCGAAAAGCAAACATCCTAGATGTCTATACATCGCAATAAGATGATATAAAAAATGGAGCGCGGATCACATTCCCTCATAAAGAGCGAGAAGGTTATTCTGGAAAAGTATCGCATTAATAGGAGCAACTTGTAAAAGTTTAGGATTTGTTTAAAAAGTTTTTAGGATTCACGTGAAAAATAAAAATCTTATCTACCGCTTTGTTAAAAGAATTCATCTCATTTTAAAATAAAGGTTCAATGATTAGGTTTTCTTTTATCTAAAAGAGCGAAAGCCAATACCCCATAAACATTCTAACTAATTTTCGAAAAGGAGGCTCACATCAAGAAAAGAACTTGCTAATAATTATAGTCATGAAACTGTGATGATCAACACCTTTTTTCGGCATTCATCCCTTTATCGTTCGTTATAGATTATAGTGCAAGTTATGAGATAAGCTTAGCATGAGAAGAAATGTTAAAATAAGAAAAGAGCTATAGAACTACCTATGATGCCTTATCGCTTAAATAAGAAAACATATTGTGATTTATAATAGATCCTTTTTTTCTTGAATGAGAACACCAAGACCGTAAGATCCTCTCATTGCAAATTCTTGCATTCAAAATCAAAAAAATCGATTTGCTTGTAAGTTACAAGAGAATCAAAAAGCAGATAAAAAACGTTTAGGAAAAAAATGAATATGACTCTCATGACTTTTCTCAATGTAGAAGCAGTTGTAACGTTGGAGGCTAACAAATAAAATAATGGTGTTAGCTTATATTTTATAAGCGTGAAAATAAATAGTGGTGCCCAATAGATTTTGCATTCTCCTCTTCATGCATAAGTAACATCATGAGATGAGATTAAAACAACTAGTAAATGTAAAAAATACACAAATCAATAATACAATGACATGCTGCGTCTCCGTGAGAGATGATTTCTCCTTAGAAAACGTGTTAAAAAAATAAAATACCTCAAACGTGTTTTCTTATAATTCGATAAAAAGCTTTTTCTTTTATGGAATTTTTGGTTTACTCCTCAGGTTTCCTATGACTTAGAGAATAAAGTATAAAAACTGAGTAATTGGACTTCAGAGCTTCACTCTCTAATAGTCTTTTTCATAAAATAAGCCAACACTAGAATTCTTTTCATTTCCTATAGCACCTTTAGCTTTGAGGTGACGGGAAATATCTAAATTGATTGTTCCTTTTGTCATTCCATCAGATCCAGCTTCAAAGCCTAAATAAATGTTGTTGTGTATATAGCGACCAACGCGTAAGCCTGTCTTGCCTTTCTCATCAACGACAACATCAAGATCATCAAGACCAATTTTAGACCGTAGAGTGTTCAATAAGGAGGTATTAGAAGCACCAGCAAGATCAGCCGCCGCAGCTGCAAGCTGTGCAATCTGAAACGGTGATAATTCGCTCAAAGAGCGATTAAAAATTAAACGCGCTAAAACCTCATCTTGCGGCAAATTAGGTTGTGAAGAAAAATGAACATCAATGTCATCAATTGTTCCACTTACCGTAACAGTGACGCGAATATCACCACTCTCCTTGTTTGCCACAAAATAAACGGTAGGATTAAGATTACCACTGAAACTCGCTTGTCCCTGTTCGAAATTAAGACGCTGGGAAAGAATATCAAAACGCCCACGAATCATCTGAAATTCCCCAACAGGATGAACATCATTCAATGGACCTGCTATGTTGATGCGTCCTCCCAGTTCTGTGTCTAACCCTCGTCCACGTACAAAAAATTGATTTTGCGCACTAATTTGCATATTTGATAGCACAACAGAGGAAGATTCTTGAGAGACGCCACGGCTTTGACTAGAGCTTTTAACTTCAGCACGTTCAAGTGTTTTTTTAATTGATTTTGTTAAATTCTTATTTTTAATATCAAGAAATTTCGCGTTTTGAAAATGATCAGGAACCAAAACTTCAGCTTTTTCAACTACGATATCACCACCAATAACAAGGTTATCCAAAAAATGACCCGTCATTGTCATTTTTCCTGACAATGTTGCAAGAATCATAGAACCATCATTATAATTGGCATGATTGAGGTGAAACACCAAATCTGGTTGTAGGCCATTAGAAATACGGCCTGAAGCGGATAGATTTCCTCCCTCGGACGAAAAAGCCAACGCTTTCTCTATAAGAATATGGTCACCATTTAGTTTGCCTTCAATTGTTACATTGTTCAATCCTAAATTTGTTTTTGAATCAAAAAAATTACCATTGGCTATAGAAAAATTTCCCATCAATTGTGGCTGTGATAATGTTCCCTTTATAATTGTATCAATGCTTGCTATACCCGTTATATGTGCACCACGCTTAGCTAACAATAAATCAATAAAAGCAAGAGGTATTGTTCCCTTAACGTTCAATTTTGTTTCTGAATCATTGAGAGAAAGAGGTCCATTGATAGAAAGATCTAATCCTTTATCTCCAGCGGCTAGCACTTTCTCAAGATGAAAAATCGATTTTTTATAAGAACCACGAGCATTCATATTGATCAACAGCGGTCCTTTATGTGTCATAGCGGTCAAGCTTTGACTGGAAAGCTCAAAATCAGCAGATGGATCCTTCATTGTCCCGCCAATATCGACCTTGCCAACAATCGTTCCTTCAAGTGCTTGCCTCTCAATAAAACTATTAACTAAACGTGCAGGAAAATCTTGCAAATTAACATGGAGATCAAGTGTGTTTTTATCTAGAGATACACTTCCCTCAGCTTGTGCTTGTACTCCCTCCCCTGTTAAATTTGCATTCAAAGTGAGATTTTTATCTACGGCTTTACCTGTAGCAGAGAGCACAAAAGGCATTATTTTCTTATCTTGAAGAGCAATGGTTGTCAGTCCTTCACCTTTTATATCGTAGGCTATATCAGGTTTTTTTAAATGGCCTCGAATCATAACTTGCCCTGTTACAGTACCAACTGCTCCAAGATCAGATTTCCATAGATTAACCAAAGCAACAGGAAGCGTATTCATTGTAAGCTTTAGATTAAGAGTATCTTGAACATTTCCTGCAAGTGTAATTCTACCGCCATTAATCGCAACTCCTAATTCATTGACCGTCATTCCATCTTTATCAAAAACAACCGTAGCTGATTTAGGTAATGTCAGATGAAAATTGGATTGCTTAACATCTATAGTTTCAATCTGTACTTCTCGTTTTATACCTTCTGGAAGTTCTGTCATCATCAGATGTCCAGAAAACTGTGCATTCGTATTATTCTGTAACATCGCTTGAACAGTAAAAGCTGTTTGGCCATTATTTCTATTGGCTTGGCCATTTAAACGATTAACCATCATTATAGGGGTTTGGATATGCTCCGCATTGATAAAACCCTCAAGCTGTGTCATACCAAAAGGATCAAAGATATCTGCTTTGACTTCTAATTTTTTAATTTTATTCTTTGCAAAGCTTAAACGGCTAATATGTGCCTTTAGATTGGCTTTTTGTTTGCCATTTTGTTCATCAAAAATAAAATCTCCTTTTACCTTTCCGCTACCTTCCTGCAAAAATAACGCAGCAAGATCTGAAATATCATCAGCATCAATATGCATAGCTCCTTTCACCAGACCTTCCGTTTGAGAAAGATCACCCGTTATCTTTGCGCTTCCCCCTTTAATATCGATATTTTCAAGTTTTCGAATGTGATTAGAATCCTTAAAAGAAGCAGATAAATACAACGGTTTTTTAGCAAAAGTTCCTTCACCCTTTACCGAACTCGTCAAAGAAGGTACCGGTAATGTATTATCCATAAGTGTTTGCATCGTAAATGTTGTATTTTGAAGTTTCTTCCCCATTAAAAACGCTTCAGCAATATGAGCCTGCGTGCTAAATTTTATAAGATTATCGCGCCCTCTTGCGGTACTATGGACCGTGAGCGCACCCTTTACTCTCGGATCTAATCTGGAGAGATCAGATATTTGAGCATACAAATCCATCTTAGCGCTCTCACTTGAAAAAGTACCATCTGCCTTTATATTTGCATATTGGCTTTTCAAATCCAAATGACGCAAAATTAAACCCGTCTTGTTGTGAGCAACACCGCCTGAAAGAGTATATTTTCCTTTAAATAAACGATTGAAAGGTTCTTTATCTATTTGCATATTATCGGTCATCCCTGATAATTCGAAATCAAAAACGCTGTCAATCAAGTCAATAGTTCCCTTGGCTTTAATATCTGCACTCCCAGAGAGTGATTGTT
This sequence comes from Bartonella sp. P12B, assembly GCF_055796185.1. NCBI lineage: Bacteria > Pseudomonadati > Pseudomonadota > Alphaproteobacteria > Hyphomicrobiales > Bartonellaceae > Bartonella > Bartonella sp. P12B. The sequence goes on from NZ_JBTTDI010000001.1 coordinate 120,308, forward strand.
TCGCTAACAAACTAAAAGGAGCGAGTGTTTGAGCTTTTAAACCAAGATCGCCTTTAAAAATAAAACGATCTATTTTCCCTTTTAACCAAGCAGAAAACCCCTGACCAGTAACACTAAAATCATGTATCAAAACAGGGTTTCTAGAAACAATATCTGTATCTAGATGGACATCAACTGTTTGTCCTAGACCGTCTATCAACGCACCATTACTATTTTCAATTCCTCGAAGCGTTCCCTTAATCTGAACACCTACGTGACGAGAGGCTGGATTATCAAGATTCTCGCTCACCCCTCCCATAACAAAAATTGCATCGTGAATATGAATATTTTTATTGCGCAAATGATTTAATACAAGCTGACCATTCCATGATTGTTGCCCTTCGCGGCCATAGTCAATATTTAAAGCAAGATTATCAATATGCATTGGACCTTCTGTTGTTGTTAGACGCGTCGCTCTATTTTCCTTATCAAGAGCCATTTTGCCATCAACAAAAAGCTGCCGCAAAAATCCATCTGCTGTTACTTCTGCATTGGCCGCAACATTCAGTGCTTTACCCTCAATCATCATATGATCAAGGTGCATCACGCCTCTTTCTGTCATTCTTGCCTCTGCTTTCAACGTGACATCAGATTCAAAGAGGCTGCGATATTGAGGAGGCATTAAAGAGCTAAGTGTACCTACGATTTTAGCAGAAAGACTGTGTCCTTCTGCAACACTTGCAAGAATAACATCGCCATCTAAAATAGGATGGTGATCCACTTCTAAAGAAAGTTTGATAGCCAAATCATCAAAAGTACCATTACCTTTAATGGTAAAATTTAATGCTGGACGCTTTTCAATTTTAAAAACATTCGCAAAAATACCATTTTGCGGTTCATCAACCGAAATATCAATTTTAGCAGTACGGTCGCTCTTGGATATCTTTGTTAAAACAGAAAAAGATCCTGGTGCATCTAGACGATGAGCCGCTAAATAAGCATTAAAAACACCGTTTGCTAAAGTTAGATTTCCTTTTAAGGAACCATCAGCAAAAAAACCCAAAAGTTCCTGGTCAAGCATCACATGTTGTGCGGTAAACGTATCGATAGAAATGGCAAGTGGCAATTTTGGTAAAGAAAACTTCCTAGCTTTAAGCAAAGATATAAAAGAAAAATTGTCTTGTGGTTTACGTAAAATTGTAACCTTTTCCAACGAAAGTTGGTTAATATTCATGCGCCCCCTCAGCAAAGCTAAACGATTCCAATCCATTTTAGCATTGGTAATTTTAAGCCATACACCTTTTTTATCACTCACGGTAATAGTCTCAATTGATGTCTGAGAAGACAGTGCTCCTTGTACATTATATAACCGAACTTGGCGATTAGGGGCTGAAAGTCCGCGTTCAATCAAAGAGATAAACCATGAACGATCATCCACAGTCATTTCTCTAGAAGATGAATTGCCTCTTTGTGCAAAAACAAAAACACTCACCAAAAAAAACAAAAATCCAGATAAGAAAGCCGATAAACGTATAGTTTTTTTCATTAAAATGCTTGTCCTATTCCCACATAAAAACCGATGCGAGGATCGCCTTTCTCTCTCTTAAGAGGAAAAGCCAAGTCAACGCGCAAAGGTCCAAGACCTGTCATATAGCGTCCTCCAATACCGGCTCCCCATTTAATTTTTTGAGAAAAATCAAATCGCGCCTTTTCCCCTACCAATCCTCCATCGAGAAAACTGACAAGCCCTATTTTATCATTTAAAGAAAAACGTAATTCTGTTGTACCCTCAATAAGCGCTCGCCCACCAACAACAACATCATTCTCTGTTTTAATACCAATATTGCGATAAGCATAACCACGAACAGATCCACCACCACCAGCAAAAAAGAGTGTATCTGAAGGTATTTGTGCTGTATCGCTCCCAAAAATTGTACCAAGCTTTGCTCGCGCTGCAAAAACAAAATGTTCTTTTTCATCTAGCGGCCAGTAAGAACGACCTTCTAAAGTCATTTTTGTTATAAAGTTGTGAGAACGCATTTCATAAAAAGGTTTAATAAACACTTCACCATACAAACCTTTTGTCGCATTAAACTTATTATTACGACTATCGTAAACGAGACTACTTGGTAACCCAATTGTTGTAAAATTACGACTCCCAAAATAGATATCACGTGAAAAACCATTGGAAACTTCCATAGCAACTTGTCCCGATAGATTACCATTAAAGATATGCGTTATGCCCAACTTTCCCCTGATGGCTTTTGTCATATAATTATCTAGAACTTCCTGCTGTATTTTTAGTTCTGTCCTAAAGTCTGTATCAGGAGTGAATATACCAGGCTTTATAAATATACCGCCGAGAAGATAATCAAAATTCTTTAGATTATACGATTTTTCTTTTTTGCTGCCAATACCGCTTATTTTCGTTTCAATTTTAAAATGTTCTGCATGGCCCAAAAGATTGTTATGCATCCAATAAGCTTCAAAACCTGCACCATCTAATGTTGAATAGCTACCACCTACACCAAAACGACGTGGTTTACGCTCTTCTAGAACGAGCATAAGCGGTAAACTCCCATCAGGGTTTATTGTATCAGCTTCACGTATATTCACTGCACGAAAGATATTAAGTCGTGCAAGTCTTTCACTTGCCTTGGCCAATGCATCAGAGTCGTATTTTTGTCCCGCCTTCAATCCCGTCATCCATGCGATATAGGCTGAATCTACACTTGGCTTCTTACTAACATTACGCACCCTTAAAGGGCCATAATAAGCTTGTTGTCCAGGATCAACGGTAATCTGCGCATCAATGAAACGTGTAGCATGATCAGCAACTACCTCACTCTTCATAACTTGAGCTTTAGCATAACCTTGTCTACGCCACCCTTCAACCGCCCATCGTTCTGCTTTCAAAATGGTTTCAGATTTGGCAATAGTTCCAATCTTATAACCCAATTCTTCAATTGTAGGCATTCTATTGGTCTTATATTTTACGAATGGAGCAACTTTATCGATACCAGCAACACCAAAAACATATTGGGGACCAGCATTAATGGTAATAACAATATTAGATTTTGCTGGAAGTTGAGTTACCGGACTCAAATCAGCAACTTCTAATCCATTAATCTGAATACTAATAATACCACCGTAACGTCCATCAGCATAAAGAGCAGAGAGAATTGCCCGATAATCTGAACGAGCTTTCGCTAACAAACCAGAAGAACTAAACGCTTTATCTTGATCAGCAATAAGAGAAGAGACAGCTTTAACTATTTTAATACCTTCTGATGGCGCACCCAATGGTGCAACGACATCAACTTTATAAAATTTCTCTGTACCGTTGTTATTATTTGAAGAGGAATTTGCTTTCTTTTGACCAAAAAGAGGGATACCAAATAACTCAAACGCTGCAAGTGGTTGTGGAAAAACACAAATGAAGCATAGAACTATCAATACATGGCGTATGGTCCCTGATTTAAAAAAATCGCCCATCTGGTATACCATCAAATCAGATACCTTCAATACACTTTACATCACTTTATACTATAAATAACATCGAACAAGAAAGATAAATATACCTTACCCTAGATATTCCATACACTTAATTCACATTCTTTTCTTGTGAAGTATAACATGCTCTTCCCCTAATATTAAAAAAATCCAGCATTGCTGTGTAACATAAACAGCCTCGCTCCTTTTTTCCTATCATATTCATTTAACTCATTATAAATGTTTTATTTAACCGCATATAATCATGGTTAAATTTGTGCAAATTATTCTTCCCAATTACACTAAAAAGCTTGCACACGTATATAGATCTCTCGCTCCAAAAAACCATAGAGAAGCTTCTTGATTTTTATGAACAGATATGATTGTCTCTTCTAAGCTAAAGGGGGAAAATAAATTGATGATCGCGCGTGTTACAACTGTTGCTTTTCGCGGTCTAGAAGCAGTACCTGTCGATGTACAGGTTATGATTTCCCCTGGTAAAATAGGAATGGCTATTGTTGGATTAGCCGATAAGGCAATTGCAGAAAGTCGTGAACGTGTACAAGCATCCCTTCATGCTTGTGGGCTTTCACTTCCCAATAAACGCGTGACCATTAATCTTGCACCAGCAGATCTACCTAAAGAAGGATCACACTATGATTTGCCAATTGCTGTAGGCTTAATACTTACTATGGGAATTCTTCCTCCCGAAGTTGCCCAAGACTACGTTATCTTAGGCGAATTATCGTTGGATGGTTCTATCACAGCTGTCAACGGTGTTTTACCAGCTGCAATGACAGCTTTATCCCTTGATAAAGGGCTCATTTGCCCCCATGCATGTGGACCTGAAGCAGCATGGGCAAATGAAGAAATAAATATTCTCGCCCCCGAGTCTCTTCTTACCATGGTCAATCATTTTAAAGGAACCCAAATTCAAAAACGTCCACAACCACGCCAGTATACAATTCAAACCGAGCTTCCAGATCTTTGCGAAATTAAAGGACAAAAAACTGCCAAACGTGCATTAGAAGTTTGCGCTGCTGGACGGCATAACCTTTTGTTTGTAGGCCCTCCTGGTGCAGGAAAATCTATGTTAGCCCAACGTTTACCCTCTATTTTACCGCCTCTTGATAGCCGTGAACTTTTAGATGTTTCTCTGATTGCTTCTATCACAGGAGAAACAGTCCATAATACCATTTCACTCCACTGTCCTTTTCGTGCCCCGCACCATTCTGCTTCCATGGCAGCAATGATCGGTGGTGGTCTTAAAGGGCGACCTGGAGAAGTTTCACTTGCACATAATGGCATTTTATTTCTCGATGAATTGCCTGAATTTTCTCCACAAGTGCTCGATTCCCTTCGTCAACCTCTAGAGAGTGGAGAATGCGTTATCGCCCGTGCTAATCACCATATCAGCTATCCTGCCCGCATCCAACTTATCGCTGCTATGAATCCTTGTCGATGTGGTATGGCAGGAGAAAAAGGCCATGTTTGTGCAAAAGGAATACGCTGCCAAATTGATTATCAATCCCGTATTTCTGGTCCTCTGCTCGATCGAATTGATTTACGGATTGATGTCCCTGCCCTAACAGCTATGGATCTTATGCAACCAGAACAATCAGAAAAAAGTTGTGATGTTGCAAAACGTGTCGCACAATGTCGTATCATTCAAGCTAAACGGTTTAAAACATTGGGCCTTGACCATATTCGCACCAACGGGGATTGTCCTGCTAAAATTATCGAACAAATTGCCATTCCTGACAAAAATGCTGCTAAACTTTTACGAGATGTGAGTGAGAAAATGCACCTTTCTGCACGAGCCTACCATCGAATTCTCAAAGTTGCACGCACTATCGCTGACCTCGAAGAAGCCAACCTTCTCTCACGCCATCACCTTGCAGAAGCTATTTCCTATCGAATGGGCACTGAAAGATTAACAGCTCTTACCTAAAATCAATATTCATCAATAAAAACTCACCGGAAAATAACGCAAATAAAGCTCTGTAAGTTTACCATCACTTTCTAGAGATTTTAGAGCATAATTGAGTATATTAATTAATTTTTCATTCTTTTTTGCAACAGCAAGCTGCATTCCTTGCCCCAATAATTGTGGAGCCATATACGCTCCTCCAATAAAATGGCAGCAATTAAAAGATTTGGAATCATTTAGCCATAATGATAAAGCAAATCCATCATCAAAAATAAGATCAATCTTATGATCTTGGAGTGCTTTATAAAGCTCCCCCCTGTCTTTAAATTCTTGCCATTTAGCTTCAGGAAAATAACTATGGAACAGCTTTTCGTGAGCACTTTTCGATAACAATCCACTGTTTAAATGGATAAGTTTATCGCTTATTGGTTCATCGAAATTTACAAGTTGAGACGCAATAAATTGAGATGCAACAAATCGAGCTGGAAAACGTAAATAAGACCGTGTAAAAACAAGATCTTGATGCGTTTTAATGGTTTCTTTTAAACCAGCAATAATGACTTCTGCACCACCATCTTTGACATGATCTACAAGCTCCTCCCAAGGAACAACTTCTACCTCACAGACTTTTTCTAAATTTAATTTTGAGCAAATGGCACGTAATAAATCGATATTATAGCCTACCAAGTGCCCTGTTTTGTCAAGAAAGTTAAAAGGAGGAAAATCAAATGTTGTTACAAAACGCAAACGAGTTATATCTGTCGTATCAGGCTGTATTACATGTTCATGCGAACCCAAAAAAGAGGGAAGTCTTACAGTTGTTTCAGCTTCTACAAAAGAGGAAAATAAAATTCCCCATAGGACAAATAAAACTCCAATAAGAACATTGAATCCATTTATAAGTTTTTTTATTTGCAAAATTTTTCTTCCTCCCCCATTTTCAAAGTTACAATATAATTCTCCTCAGTTACAATATCTAACGCACTTCACTGAAATATCTGTCCCTTTATGAATTAAAATTGCTGCTATTCTCCTAAAAATATCAAAAATAACAGTTTCTCTATAGTTTTTAGAATAAATTGAAAATAAATTTTCAAACTTCTTTATACAAACGCACAAAAGCAAACCATTTGTGAAGAAGTGATTTTTTAGCTTGAAATGTAAATAAAAAACCTCTGCACTCCCATTAATTTTTATTTTTCTTCTCAGTCTCTTTTTAAAACCAAGAATATTTCTTGTATTTTTTACAAATACAAAATTTTCCTCTTAAAGAAAACGCATTCTGATTTTTCTTCTATAAACAATAAGCTGTACACATTTTTGATTTCACAAAATAGTTTTATCCAAATCCTTTGCATACCAAAAATATGATGCGAGAATATATCTCTCGTTTTTAATCATTACATTAAAAGTACTCTCATCTCTCTTATTGTAATTTTAAAATCCAAGAGATTATCGATTGCCATTAAAAATATGAAAACCTTGTGAGAATAAACTTCATGAGATCAATTTTACGTGTTTTTTGCCTCTAACATAAAAAGCAAAAGTATAAAAATATTTGCGTGTGCACAAATCATTCTCTTCTTAGGGGCTGAGAGATGTTGAATATCAATCTGATATACGGTAAATATTCAATATGGTTATTCCATAAATAACTGGATAAAATGTTAAACTTCGAAAAAATTGATATCGCAAATTGAATAGAGAAATGGATTAACTTATGAGTGATGAAAGAACCTCACCTGCACAGTGTGGGGACTATGATGCCGCTTCTATCAAAGTTCTTAAAGGTCTTGATGCTGTCCGTAAACGTCCTGGCATGTATATCGGTGATACTGATGATGGTTCAGGCTTGCACCATATGGTCTATGAGGTCGTGGATAATGCTATTGATGAGGCTTTAGCTGGTCATGCTACTCTTGTAAACGTCACTCTCCATGCTGATGGTTCTTGTTCTGTTCGCGATAATGGACGCGGAATTCCTACAGATATCCATCCTACAGAGGGTGTTTCAGCAGCTGAAGTTATTATGACACAGCTTCATGCTGGCGGGAAATTTGATCAAAATTCTTATAAAGTTTCAGGTGGGTTACACGGTGTTGGTGTCTCTGTCGTTAATGCGCTATCTGTTTGGCTCAAAATGCAAATCAAACGCAATGGTAAAATTCATCAAATGTCATTTACTCACGGCGTTGCTGATTCTCCATTAAGTGTTGTTGGCGATTGTGATGCAGAAAGTGGAACAGAAATCAGATTTTTACCAAGCTCTGATACCTTTACAATGGTTGAATTTGATTTTGAAACTTTGGAACGTCGTTTGCGCGAACTCGCTTTTTTAAATTCTGGCGTCTATATTCTTCTTGTTGATGAACGTCACGCTGATATTAAATCCGTTGAACTCCATTATGAAGGCGGATTAATTGAATTTGTCAAATATATTGACCAAACAAAAAAACCACTCCTTGATAATCCTATTTACATTGCAAGTGAAAAGGATGGGATGAGTGTCGATGTTGCATTATGGTGGAATGATTCTTATCATGAGAAGGTGTTATGTTTTACAAATAATATTCCTCAGCGTGATGGTGGAACCCACTTAATAGGTTTTCGCAGTGCTTTAACGCGTCAAATTAATGGTTATGCCGAGTCTTCAGGTATTGCAAAAAAAGAAAAAGTTAACTTAACTGGTGATGATTGCCGTGAAGGACTCACAGCTATCCTTTCTGTCAAGGTTCCTGATCCAAAATTTTCTTCACAAACAAAGGACAAATTAGTTTCTTCTGAAGTGCGCCCCATTGTTGAAAATTTGGTAAATGAAGGTCTTTCAGCATGGTTAGAAGAGCATCCTAATGAAGCAAAGTTACTCATTAGTAAAGTGGTAGAAGCTGCAACAGCGCGTGAAGCAGCACGTAAAGCACGTGAACTCACAAGACGAAAAGGGGCTCTTGATATCACTTCTCTACCCGGAAAACTTGCTGATTGCCAAGAACGGGATCCAGCAAAATCGGAAATTTTTATCGTTGAAGGAGATTCTGCTGGCGGTTCAGCAAAAAGTGGACGTTCCCGTCAAAATCAAGCAATTTTGCCCCTACGCGGTAAAATCCTCAATGTTGAACGAGCACGTTTCGACCGAATGCTCTCATCAGATATGATTGGGACTCTCATCACCGCTCTTGGAACTTCCATTGGTAAAGATGAATTTTCACCAGATAAATTGCGTTATCATAAAATCATCATTATGACAGATGCAGATGTCGATGGGGCGCATATCCGCACACTTCTGCTGACCTTCTTTTTTAGACAAATGCCTGAATTGATTGAACGTGGGCACCTCTATATCGCTCAACCGCCCCTCTATAAAGTATCACGGGGAAAATCTTCGCAATATATCAAAAATGAGGCAGCATTCGAAGAATTTTTAATCAATACTGGATTGGAAGAAGCAACTTTAGAATTGTCAACAGGTGAAATGCGTGCGGGGGCTGATTTGCGCCAACTCGCTGAAGATGCTCGTCTGTTACGCCAACTTTTAAATGGTCTTCATACGCGTTATGACCGCACAATTGTTGAGCAAGCAGCAATTGTTGGGGCTTTTAATCTTGAAACCTTTGTAACAGCAGAAAAAGCACAAAAAATAGCAGATAAAGTTGCAAACCGCCTTGATTTAATCGCTGATGATACGGAACGTGGTTGGAGTGGTCAATACAAACCAGATGGAAGTTTATGCTTTGAACGTATTTTACGCGGCGTTAAAGATATTGTTATTTTGGATGCTGGACTTATCAATTCAGCTGATGCACGTCAAATCGATCGTGTTTCTAAAAGTTTCGTAGAAATATATAGCCCTCCTCCACGCCTACATCGCAAAGATAAATCAGAACGAATTTTGGGACCTATGAGTTTATTGGAGAGTATTTTTACAAACGGTAAAAAAGGTATCACTCTCCAACGTTATAAAGGTCTCGGTGAAATGAACGCTGAGCAGCTTTGGGAAACAACTCTTGATCCTGAGGCGCGTTCTCTTTTACAAGTTAAAATTAATGACGCAACCGATGCAGATTCACTCTTTTCTCGTTTAATGGGTGATGAAGTTGAACCTAGACGAATTTTTATTCAAGAGAATGCCTTAAGCGTTGCCAATCTTGATATCTAAAGGTACTCTTTTGTTTCTAGCTGTATAAACATCATGGTTTTATACGTTGTTTTCGTATTTGAACATTCCTTCTACGCTTCATCTACGATTAAAAAAACTAAGGAAGGTCATGCATATGACAGCTGAAACAGAACGTGTAGGTGCCAAAGGTGGTATGGAAAACTCTTTTGGCTTTAAAAAAGTTGATGAAGAGCAAAAACAATCCATGGTTGATGGTGTCTTCCACTCCGTCGCTGAAAATTATGATAAGATGAATGATATCTTATCATTAGGATTACACCGTGTGTGGAAAAATTCTATGGTAGCATGGCTTTCTCCACCAGCGCTTGCCAGTTGGAAGGTTCTTGATGTGGCTGGAGGGACTGGTGATATCGCTTTCCGCATCCTTAATGCTTCACGCCAAAAAGCGCATGCTACAGTCCTTGATATTAATGGCTCAATGCTCAGTGTCGGTAAAAAGCGTGCACAAAAAAATGGTCTCGCTCCTCTGATTGATTTTGTTGAAGCCAATGCTGAAGACCTTCCCTTTGAAGATCAAAGCTTTGATGCTTACACTATTGCCTTTGGAATCCGCAATGTACCTCATATTGATACAGCCCTTAGAGAAGCTTTTCGTGTTTTAAAACCGGGTGGGCGTTTCTTATGTTTAGAATTTTCTAATGTCGAAATGCCTTGGCTTGACAAACTTTATGACCTTTGGTCATTCCATGCTATCCCTAAACTTGGTCAAATCATTGCAAATGATGGTGATGCTTATCGTTATTTGGTTGAATCTATTCGTAAATTTCCTAAACAAGATGATTTTGCCCATATGATCAACCAAGCAGGTTTTTCACGCATATCGTACCGCAATCTTACAGGTGCAATCGCAGCGTTGCATTCAGGTTGGAAAATTTAAAAATGGTGCAAATTTCTACTTACTTTCGATTGATGCGCGCAGGATGGGTTTTAGCACGTGAAGGTGTTTTGAGTGCTCTGCCTCACGATGATCTTAAAGGATTTCCAGCATTATGTCATCGTATAGCCGGTGTTGTAGCGCGACGAAAAACAAAAAAAAAGCGAAGATCTGAAAATCTCTCCTATGCTATCAATAAGCTTGGCCCTTCTTACATAAAACTTGGTCAATTTCTCGCTACCAGACCCGATATTGTTGGACATGATATTGCAGAAGATTTGGCACAATTACAAGATCGGGTGCAAACATTTTCTTGCGCTGCTGCTATTGCGCAAATTGAAAGTTCACTTGGTCGGTCTATTAATGATCTCTTTGTAAACTTTTATCCACCCATTGCTGCTGCTTCTATTGCCCAAGTTCATTCAGCTGAATACGATGATGGAACTGGTCATAGAAAAAGATGTGCTGTTAAAGTCATCCGCCCTAATATTAGAACGCGTTTTGCTAGAGATCTTAGAAGTTTTTATCTCGTTGCTCATTTACAAGAACGTTATATACCAGCTTCTCGAAGACTGCGCCCTGTGTGTGTGGTTGATACTTTGGCACAAACTACACGTATTGAAATGGATTTACGGTTAGAAGCAGCTGCCATATCAGAAATGGCTGAAAATATTCAACATGATACAGGCTTTCGGGTTCCACAAATCGATTGGGAGCGAACAGGGCGCAATGTTTTAACAATGGAGTGGATCGATGGTATCAGAATATCTGAAATTTCTGCTCTCAAAAAAGCTGGTTTTGATTTGAAAGTGCTTGCAATTACGCTTATTCAATCTTTCCTTCGTCATACTTTGCGTGATGGTTTTTTTCACGCAGATATGCACCCTGGTAATTTATTTGTAGACCAAAACGGATGTATTGTTGCTGTTGATTTAGGAATTACAGGACGGCTAGGCAAAAAAGAAAAGCATTTCCTTGCTGAAATTCTTTACGGCTTTATTACCCGCGATTACCACAGAGTAGCACGCGCTCATTTTGAGGCAGGATATGTGCCTCCACACCATAATATGGAAAGTTTTGCGCAAGCAAATCGTGCTATTGGTGAACCAATTCATGGACAATCAGCGCAAAGCATTTCTATGGCTAAATTGCTTACGCTGTTATTTGAAGTCACTGAACTTTTTGACATGCAAACACGCCCTGAACTTTTACTGCTACAAAAAACAATGGTTGTTGTTGAAGGTGTAGCACGCGTATTAGACCCTCATTTTAATATGTGGAAAGCCTCTGAACCGGTTGTCAGAGAATGGATTGGAAAAAATTTAGGTCCTGTTGGAATTGCAAAAGACTTCAGTGAAGGAGCACAAGCACTCCTTTCTCTGGCACGCAAAACACCGCAATTGATACAAAATTTCCAGCGTATGGAAGAAGATCTTAACCAAATAGTAAAAACCGGATTTAATCTTTCACCGGACACTCTTAAGCAACTTGCTGTTGAACAAAGTCGTACCAACCGTTTTGGACGTTATAGTTTGTTCATTATTGCTCTTTGCTGCGTTTGTTTAACTTTTTACATTTTTCGTTTTTTTTAATCCACTCAATATGCTAAAAAATATAAAGTATGCAATCATTGCAATCAATTTATTTCTTGGAGATATTTTATGGCTAGTCTTACTATTCGCAACCTCTCTCCTGAAATCAAAGAAGCTTTACGTATACGTGCCGCCAAAAATGGCATTTCTATGGAAGAAGAAGTCCGCCGCATTTTAAACAATCCTATCGCTCAATCTATCTCTCCCTCTCAAGCAACTGTCATTGAAACGCAATCATTGCAATCAAAATCACTGCTCCTTATTATTGGTGGTAGTATTGCAGCCTATAAAACTCTTGACCTCATTCGCCGTTTGCAAGAACGTGGCGCGCACTTAAACATTATCATGACAAAAGCAGCACAAAAATTTATTACACCTTTAGCAGCTGAAGCTCTAAGCGGTCGTAGTGTGTATTGCGATTTATTTTCACGAGAAGAAGAGCATGATATTGGGCATATCCGCTTGGCACGCGATGCTGACCTTATTATTTTAGCTCCTGCCACTGCTAACCGCATTGCAAAAATAGCCAATGGCATAGGAGATGATTTGGCTGATTGTGTGCTTTTAGCTGCACGCTGTCCACTCTTAATTGCACCAGCCATGAATCCAGCGATGTGGAGCCATCCAGCAACTGTTCGTAATGTTGCAAAATTACGCATAGATGGCGTTCATATAGTAGGACCAGAAATTGGCAAAATGGCTGAGCGCGATGAAACAGGTTGTGGACGCATGAGTGAACCTCTCACTATTGTAGCTGCAGCAGAAGCTCTTTTAGGTGTGCAAGAAAAACCTCTTGTTGGTCGCCATTTTATTGTTACTTCTGGTCCTACCCATGAACCAATTGATCCTGTGCGTTATCTCGCTAATCGCTCGTCTGGCAAACAAGGGCACGCTATTGCAACAACTCTTGCACATTTGGGTGCCAAAGTGACACTTATTTGTGGACCGGTTAATCTTGCCGCCCCACAAGGGGTGAAAACCCTTCATGTTGAGACAGCATGTCAAATGTTACAAGCCGTTCAAGCGGCACTCCCTGCCGATGGTGCCATTTTTGTCGCTGCTGTTTGCGATTGGCGCAGCCAAACACACTCTTTGCACAAGATAAAAAAGGATGCTCAGAAAACACCACTATCCTTACAGATGGTTGAAAATCCTGATATTTTAGCAACAATTGGTCATGCTCCAAACCGCCCCCCTCTGATAATTGGATTCGCTGCCGAAACCTCTGACATCATTGCAAATGCGCAAAAAAAATGTATCGAAAAAGGTGCAAATTTTATTCTTGCCAATGATGTTTCTCTTCATACGGACGGCACAAGCGTCATGGGCTCTGATACAAATCAAGTTTGTCTTGTTAGCAAAGACACTGTCGAACAGTGGCCGCACATGAGTAAACACCAAGTAGCACAAAAACTAGCAAAGGTTATTATAGCATTCTTCGAATCTCATAGCCCTGCTCATTCATGAGCAAAGAACTCTTTGTTACAAATGAATATAAAAGTTCTTTAGAGAGAAAATAAGTAAATGCTTAAAAAAATGCAAAACAGAAATTGAGATGTATTCACAAAATCATGTAAAGCTATTTGCAAATATGATTTTATTCATTCAATGATCACCTTTATACAAACAGTGAGTTTCTGCCACTTTGAAAGAAATGAAAATTTTGAAGTGTTTTAGATTATTTGCAAAATGATCAGTTTTGGCATTTTTTACCATTCACTCTCGCTGTTCAGTTCTGAGAATTACAGAAAAATCACAAGGGGACTTTTCTGTAATGTATAAAAAATAACAGCTGTTAGCTCTGTACCTTTCATTAACAAAATTATACAATCTATAAAATCAAGTGTATATAAAGCTCTCGCCATCCTCTTTTTTGTTTTCACTTTTTTTAATTTACTTAGTTATTATGATTTTTACTTCCGCTTATCGCGCTTTACAACGTCTTTTGACCCCGCAATACCGCATTATGATCTTAAAAGCATTGGGTATTACCTTTGCTGTACTTGTCATTGTATGGTTAGGTGTGCACCAGCTTTTTGTATCCTACTTTTGGCCTTGGGTTTCTCATTTTTTCCCAGGATTACCTAGTTGGGCGGGATGGTTAGGTTTGGGCATTCTTATCATTTTTAACCTTGGTTTAGCTTTGCTAATGGCTTTTTTGATTGCTCCAATCACCGCTATGGTTGGTGGTTTTTTCATTGATTCTGCTGCTGAAATTATCGAAAAAGAAGATTATCCAAACGAGCCTATTGGACATGCCCTGCCTTTTGGACGTTCTTTGATTCTTTCCTTGAAATTTGTCCTCTTAAGTCTTTTCGGCAATGGAATCGCTTTTCTTCTCTTTTTCGTTCCAGGGATTAATTTGATTGCCTTTTATGTTATTAATGGCTTCTTGCTTGGCCGTGAATATTTTGTGTTTGCAGCCTACCGCTTTCGATCTGAGCAAGAAGCACATGCTTTCTTACACGCTCATTACCTAACGGTTTTTGGCGCAGGGTTATTGATCGCACTTTTTGTTTCGATTCCTATTCTTAATTTAGCAACACCACTTTTCGCAGCCGCTTTTATGACACATCTCCACAAGATGCTTTCCCAAAAAACCAATGAACATGCTACACAAAAATAATGATCCTCATTCACTTAAAATCTACAAAAATCCTTGAATAAAGGAGAGCTTAAAAGGAAATTTTTCTTTTAAATGTCCGTCTTCACTCCTCTCATCAAAAGAGCCTTTTTAAAAAAATCTTGCTCTGATGCTGGTAGCTCGTTAAAATACCATTGTGTCCATTGTTTTTATGAACTGTTATAATCTTATTGATATTTTATAATGCAATGTTTCTCTGCTTAAAAACTATTGATGTTATGATTAAATAAATGAGGAGTTAACCAAAACAGGGAGGAGATTTTGCTCTCGAAGCAAGAGAACGGAGAATGCAAGTTATTAAAACTGCTAAGAGATTTATTGTAAGGAATACTCTTAATGCTAGTGATTGCTGAGACATTGGAAAAAAAATTAAAAGGCAATCAAGAAAGAACGATGCGTATACTTGTAAAAGTATTTAAAAGATTCGTTTATTGAGATGCAAAGCGAGTTTAATCATTTAAATCCTATATTCTTTAAAATGGTACAAAAAGTTTATAATATTTAAAGAGAGGCGATAAAGATGAACTGGATTACAAATTATGTTCGTCCTAAAATTAATTCTATATTGGGACGCCGTGAAATTCCAGATAATCTATGGATTAAAGATCCCACGAGTGGTGAGATGGTCTTCCATAAAGATCTCGAGGTAAATCAATATGTAATTCCTAGCTCTGGTTATCACATGCGTATCAGTGCCAAAGACCGTCTTATGCATTTTTTTGATGATGGTGTTTATACGCCTTTGGAAAATCCAAAAGTTATAACAGATCCTTTAAAGTTTCGCGATGAAAAGCGCTATATTGATCGGTTAAAAGATTATCGTTCTAAACTTGGAGTTGATGACAATATTTTAAGTGGACGCGGCACGATTGAAGGCTTACCTATTATAGCTACTGTTCAGGACTTTGCCTTTATGGGTGGATCCCTTGGTATGGCTTCAGGAGAAGCTATTATCAAAGCTTTTGAGACTGCCATTGCCGAAAAATGTCCCTTGGTTCTTTTTGCCGCTTCTGGTGGTGCACGTATGCAAGAAGGAACACTCTCACTCATGCAAATGCCCCGCACAACCGTAGCAATTGAAATGCTGAAAGAAGCAAAACTTCCCTATATTGTGGTTCTTACCAATCCTACTACCGGTGGTGTTACGGCTTCTTACGCTATGCTTGGCGATATTCACATTGCTGAACCCGGTGCTATGATTGGTTTTGCAGGGCCACGTGTGATTCAACAAACCATACGTGAAACTTTGCCTGAAGGTTTTCAAAGCAGTGAATACCTACTCGAACATGGTATGATTGATATGGTTGTATCACGTTTAGAAATGAAAGCGACCATTGCACGGCTTTTACGGTTGATGATGAAGCATCCTGCGACTGTTCATCCTTCCAATCCATCTCCAACAGATTCTCAGATATCGCTTTCTAACAGAGATGCTGCTTAATCTTATGGGGAAAAATCAAATACAAGGAATGGTCGATGATTTACTAAAAAACTATCCCAAAAAATTTGATCTTTCTTTAGAACGTATTCTTCATCTTTTAGAACATCTTGGTAACCCGCATTTAAAACTCGCACCTGTTATTCACATTGCCGGAACAAATGGTAAAGGGTCTGCTTGTGCAATTTGTCGTGCTCTTTTGGAAAGTGCAGGCTATCGTGTTCATGTCTACAGCTCACCCCACCTTGTTAATTGGAATGAACGTTGCCGGTTAGGTCAAAAAGGAGGGGGGCAACTTGTTACAGAAAACCAATTAGCTGAGACAATTCGTGAAATTATAAAAGTAAATCGGCAAGAACCGATTACTATTTTTGAAATTTTTACAGCCGCTGCTTTCATGCTGTTTAGTACACACCCAGCTGATGTCGTTATTTTAGAAGTTGGATTAGGAGGACGATTTGATGCCACCAATGTGATTAAAAAACCAGCTGTATCACTTATTATGCCCATTGATTATGATCATGAGACTTTTCTTGGAAAGACAATTGCAAAAATCGCTTTTGAAAAAGGGGGGATTATCAAACCAGCAGTTCCTATCGTCATTGGTAAGCAAAATCACGAGGACACTCTTTCTATTTTAACATCTATTGCGGATAACAATAAGGCACCTTATTCTCTGTTTGATCAAGATTATCAAAGCTATACAGAACATGGGCGTATGGTCTTTCAAAATCGTCAAGGTCTCATGGATCTTCCACTTCCTAACCTCATTGGCGCTCATCAAATTGCTAATGCAGGAGCTTCTCTTGAAGCAGTTTATCAAGCAGGTTTTCAACTTTCAGAACAAGCAGTAAATCACGCTTTACAAAATATTTATTGGCCCGCACGGATGCAACATCTTACCCATGGATCTTTGGTCGATCAACTCTCTTCCAATATTAATTTATGGTTAGATGGTGGCCATAATCCCGCTGCTGGAAAAGTTGTTGCGGAAGAAATTGCTCAATGGAGAAAAAAAACAAACCGTCCTATTATTATGATTGCTGGTATGCTTAACACTAAAGATGCTATCAGTTATTTTCGTCCTCTAGCCAATCTCGTAGATAAAATCTATACAATCCCATTAACAGATAATACTGCTAGTATTTGTTCAAAAAAATTAGCGGAATCCGCTCAAAAAGTAGGGCTTCTTGCCATCCCCCAAGCCCATCTACAAGATGCTTTACAGAGAATTAATTTAGAGCATAAAGATGCAATTGTCTTTATTGGTGGTTCCCTTTACCTTGCCGGTGATATTTTGCGTGACAATAAAACACCACCATGCTAGGAATTGATTATTCATAGAGCTTTGAAAGATAGACCTTGTAATCATGCAACTTGATTGTGCACTTTATCAACATCCTAAACTTATTACTGTGTTCGGCGGCTCTGGTTTTGTGGGGCGGCATGTCGTTGAAACTTTAACAAAACGAGGTTATCGCGTTCGCATTGCCGTTCGTCATCCGCAAAAAGCTTATTACATGCTGCAAATAGGAGAAGTAGGACAAACCCAAATGCTCAAGACTGATATCAAGCACCGCGCTTCTGTTGCACGGGCATTGCTTGGAGCAGAAGGAGCCGTGTTTCTTCCTGGTAGCTTAGGGCAAGCAAATCAAGCAAACTTTCAAAAAACACAAATTGACGGCACACAAAATGTCGCTGAATTAACAGCTGAAGCTGGTATACCACTTCTCTATATGTCAGCGCTGGTAGCTAACGAAAACGCTTCATTTCTTTATGGACGTATCAAATCTATGGGTGAGAAAATTGTTCAGGATAAGCATCCTCAAGCAATTATTATGCGTCCATCTGTTATCTTTGGGCCAGAAGATTGTTTCTTTAACAGCTTAGCAAACTTAGCACGCTTTTTACCAATCATGCCTCTTTTTGGAGGTGGGCAAAGTAAATTGCAACCCGTATATGTTGGTGACGTTGCTGAATTTGTCGTGCGTGCTTTAGAAAATCCTGCTCTTTCTGGAAAAAGCTATGATCTTGGTGGTCCTCAAATTATCACATTTCAAAATGCCCTTGAAAATATCTTAAAAATCATTCATCGGAAAAAAACAATTCTCTCTATGCCTCTTTCTATCGGTCTATTGTTTGGAGGTACTTTAGGACTTCTCGGTAAGTTACCCCTCGTGCCAACACTCGTGACAGCCGATCAAATACGCTTCTTGCAAGTGGATAACATTGTTTCTCAAGAAGCTAGAGAAAATGGATATACTTTAGAGGGTGTCGGAATTACTCCGAGAGCAATGGTCGCTCTCTTACCAAGTTATCTCTGGAGGTTTCGTCCACAAGGTCAGTTTTCCAAAAATTTACAAGCTTAGCAAAAATTCTTGCAAGGATGAGCTCAAGAACAAGCAACGATATTGATTTACAGTAATTCTTTGTTTTTCCTATGTAAAATTAAAGTACTGAAGAGAACAAGACTTTTTCATTTCAGCTTTTTGCATTCAGAATGCATATAAGTGTTCACTTCTATATCAAAAGAAAAAACATTTTAGGTCAAAATGGCGTGAACATGAGCCAAATATGCCTGTTTATAAACCCTCTTAATACCGGAGTGAGTACAAGATTGAAACTGGAAAATCTCATTATAATTTTGTCTTATGATGACAAGTATGAAGGTGGTAGTGTTCCATGAACATGCATTCATTTACAAGGCAACGCATTGATTTATAAAGATATATCATCGTTTTTCAACTTGTATCATAACCTCGAATAGTGTAAAATTTTCTCATTTCAAACCTTCTCCTATTGAGTCAAATAAAATTTCTTGCTTGCACGTCATAAGCGATATTGATTGTGAGTAACAACACTAGAAGAAAGAAGTAAAAACGCCTCTTATGAATCGCGTTAATGCAAGGGCCGTCGCAACATTGGACGTTAGTAGAGATAATGATATTGTCAGTTTACGACACCATCATAGAAGAGAATGAGAAATAAGGTGAGGCATCCCTTTAAAATTACATAAATGCACAAAATAACAACGGACTTTTTTCGTGAAAGGACAGAATATTGTGAAAGAACGCAATGCATAAAGTTATAATTTATTATGTAATCTTATTATTTTAAAAGATATTACTCTGGATATTTTTGAAAATTGCAAGTTCAAACTAAAGAGGATAACAAGTCTGAGAGATCTTTCTATTTTCGCTTCCATAATCTCTACAAATAAAACTGTATTCTAATTTCTGATATAAATTAGATAAAATAAGCAATACCTTCCTGTCTACCCTGCATAATAGTTAGAACAATTTAGCTTTATCCACCCAACATCTTTGTTCTAAACGTGCAATATATTAGAATTTAAAACTGATTTATAGACAATAATAGAGCGTGTGTTTCATGAGAGCATCTTCTTTTTTAAGAAAATATACCCTCATAAAAGCCTTTCTTATTAGGCTTCCCTCCTTATAGCTCAAATACAGATAAATATTGATAAATTTTTCTTACTCAAAACAATTTCTTTAAGTCCTCCTAAATTTTGTCGGTAACATCATAATTTACTCCATAAAATGTGTTTTTTTGCATAAATTTATGGAAACTTGAAAAGAATTTTTCACAGAGAGAAGTCGTGCTATTGGCTTGCATTTTTTTTTGATTTCTCCTACCGTCTTTTTTAATTTCTCCTACCCTCTAGAGAAAAATAATTTTAAAGGAATGAAAGAATGGCAACCCCAGATTATGTTGTCAAAGACATCGCACTTGCTGCATACGGGCGCAAAGAGCTTGATATTGCCGAAACAGAAATGCCTGGTTTAATGGCTTGTCGTAAAGAGTTTTCTTCTAGTCAACCTTTGCGCGGTGCTCGCATTTCTGGTTCATTGCACATGACGGTTCAAACCGCTGTTTTGATTGAAACATTAAAAGCTATTGGGGCTGATGTACGGTGGAGTTCTAGCAATATTTTTTCTACACAAGACCATGCAGCCGCCGCTATTGTAGCCACAGGTACTGCTGTTTTTGCGGTCAAGGGCGAAACACTTGAAGAATATTGGACTTATATAGATGCTATTTTCCAATGGCCTGATGGCAATCTTTCAAATCTTATTTTAGATGATGGAGCTGATGCTACAAACTATATTTTGATGGGATGGCGTGCAGAAACAAATAAAGATGTCCTCTCTTATCCCAAAACAGAAGAAGAGGAATTTTTTTTCAAACAAATTCAAAAACGTATGACTCTCACACCAGGATTTTTCACACGCCAACGCGCAGCAATCAAAGGTGTGAGTGAAGAAACGACAACAGGGGTGCACCGCCTTCTTCAATTACAAAAGCAAGGGCTTTTGTCTTTTCCTGCCATTAATGTCAATGATAGTGTCACAAAATCAAAATTTGATAATAAATATGGATGTAGAGAATCATTAGTGGACGGTATCCGACGTGCAACAGATGTCATGATAGCTGGTAAAACAGCCATTGTCTGTGGTTACGGCGATGTGGGTAAAGGTTCAGCAGCCGCTCTTTCAGGTGCAGGAGCACGCGTTAAAGTGACAGAAATTGATCCAATCTGTGCTCTTCAAGCAGCTATGGATGGCTATGAAGTGGTTCATTTAGATGACGCCGCGGCCAGTGCTGATATTATCATCACAACAACAGGCAATAAAGATATTGTCCGTTTAGACCATATGCGGCAAGTGAAAGATATGTGTATTCTTGGAAATATTGGCCATTTTGATAATGAAATCCAAGTAGCAGCCCTTAGAAATTTGCCATGGACGAATATTAAACCTCAAGTCGATATGATCACCTTTCCTGATGGAAAACGCATCATTTTACTCTCTGAAGGGCGTTTACTTAATCTTGGTAATGCTACAGGACATCCCTCTTTTGTCATGTCAGCTTCATTTACAAATCAGGTTCTAGCGCAAATTGAACTCTTTAACCATTCAGAACACTACAAAAATGAAGTGACTGTTTTGCCTAAACATCTCGATGAGAAAGTTGCACGCCTTCATCTTGATCGATTGGGAATAAAATTAACTGTTTTATCAGAAGAACAAGCTACCTATATTGGAGTTACACCTCAAGGACCCTATAAACCAAATCATTATCGTTACTAGATGTTTCCTTAGGTTAAAAGAAAAAGGAAAAGGCGCCATGCCCCGTTGTGGTGACTATGATCCCAAAGAAAAAGTTCAAAAAATGATCCGAATCTGTCAGCATGTTTTTTGTCTTCTTTTCCTTTTTTTTCCAGCAACCGTTGTTGCTCAATCATTGGAAATCCATCTACCTTTCGGATTCACTTTGCCAGATGGTCCATGGCTGCTTCTAGCACTGTGTGGAGGGATTGGGTGCGCCTCGCTTTTCACCTGTATAGCAGTTATTATGCGTGCGAAAAAAGCTTCACAAAAACCCCTACAGGCTCTTCAAGCAGACTTTTCTGAAAAACTTAAATATTATGAATGGCTTCTGGAAGAAACAGGGCAATTGCTTCTTATTTGGGAAAATCCAACGGTTTCTCCTCGTATGGTTGGTAATATTTCCGCGTTACAAAAAGTAGGAATTATGCAGCAAGATTTTCAGAATTTTGATCTTTGGCTCGAGGAGAATTCTCTGCGAGAACTTGACTACGCATTAACGCAATTACGTTACGAGTCTCATCCTTTTGAGCTTTCTATCACCACTAAAAATAATATGCTGTTACACGTTACAGGAGTCATTGCTGGAACAGTAGCCATTGCACGTTTTCAAGACATCTCAACCCAGCAGAGTGAAAATGTGCGTTTACAGAAAGATATCGCCAAAATTCTCATCGAATTAAGAATGCAACGCAATCTTCTTGATCGCATTCAAGAACCTGTATGGATAAGAGATTGTGAAGGAAAGATTTGTTTTATCAATCGCGCTTTTAAAGAAATAACAGGTTTTCGAGAAGGCAGCAATGAAGTCAATGACCTTTTCAATGAAACAACACAGCACAAAACAGATGAGACAGAAACAATTTTTCAGGAGCATGTCCATACAGTTATTGATGGAGAACGACACTGTTTTCACCTCACAAGAATTACGACAGCCGAAGGAATGGCAGCTTTTGCACATGATGACAGCGCATATGAAAATCTTACTAATGAACTAAGACGCGTTCTCCAAAGCCATTGTGAAACACTTGATCAAATCTCAACAGCTGTGGCTGTTTTCGATACCAATCAGAAATTAAAATTCTGCAACCACGCTTTTAAAATTTTATGGCCGTTGGAGAGTTCTTTTTTAGAAAGTGAACCAAGCCATACACTGCTGCTTGAACGTTTACGTGAAAAAGGATTCATTGCTGAACACCCTGATTGGCGTGGATGGAAAGGAGAACTTTTTAAAGCTTCCCAGCAAACAGAATCGAATCAACAAATTTGGAATCTTCCAGATGGGCGTACAATACGTGTTATTTCCAGCCCTCATCCACAAGGAGGCGCCACTTGGCTTTATGAAAATCTTACAGAAAAAATTGATCTTGAACGACGCTATAACACACTCATTAAAATACAGGGCGAAACCCTTGATAAACTTTCAGAAGGCGTGGTGGTTTTTGGTACGGATGGACGTCTTCGTTTATCGAATCCTGCTTTATCAAAATTATGGTCTCTCCCTTATAATTTATTGGTGGAAGGCACCCATATTACGCAGTTAAAAAGCCATTGCGCTGCCTTAACCATAGGAAAGGAATGGGATCAATTTACCAAATTGATTACAGGCTTGGATGAAAAACGCGACACCTCTTCAGGTCGTATGGATCTCATAAATGGAATAATTATTGACTATACACTGGTTCCGCTTCCCAATGGGCAGACGATGCTTACCTTCGTGAATGTTACCGACAGTGTTCATGTTGCACGCGCGTTTCAAGAAAAAAATGAAGCTTTAGAGAGTGCTGATCGTTTGCGAAATGAATTCGTTCAACATGTTTCCTATGAACTGCGAACACCTCTTACCAATATTATTGGATTTTCTGATATTTTACGTGATCAAATTTTTGGCTCTGTCAATGAACGCCAAAAAGAATATCTTGGACATATTCATTCAGAATCAGGCACACTTTTGAATATTGTTAACGATATTCTTGATCTTGCAACCCTTGATGCTGGTATTATGGAGTTGGATGTGCAACCCGTTAATATTGCCGATGCCATGATGCAAGCAGTAACACGCGTAGAAGAGCGTCTTAATGGACGTTATATTGTGCTGTCACAACAAATCTCTCCGTCCTTAAATTTTATCTTCGCTGATGCAACACGTTTGCATCAAATTTTTGTTAATCTCCTTAGCAATGCTATTAATTTTGCAACAGAAGCGAGTACGATTGAATTTTGTGCCGACGAACAAGATGGTAATATCGTCTTTAGTGTTCATAATGAAGGATCTGATATTCCAGAAGATGTTCTGGATCGAATTTTTAAACGTTTTTCTTCCCATGCACATCATGGTGGGCGCGCTGGAGCAGGTCTTGGTTTGTCCCTCGTTAAAAGCTTTGTTGAGCTCCATGGTGGACGTGTTGAAATTCTTACCGGTGCCGGACAAGGAACAACAGTTAAATGTTTTTTTCCGATTCCCAAAGGAGATAAAGTTCTTTAATCTTATTCTTTCTTATTAAAAAATTTTGTACATCCATTTTCGGAACTGTTTATGAATTTTAGTTTTTTTCTTGAAAATGAAGAAGCAACCAAACTTTTTGCGCAAGATTTAGCCCTTGCTTTAAAATCAGGTGACCTTGTAACACTGCAAGGTGATCTTGGCACAGGAAAATCAACCATCGCACGAACAATCATTCATACACTTGCTAACGACAATACTCTGGATGTTCCAAGCCCTACTTTCACTCTTGTTCAAAGCTATCAACTTCCACAATTTGAAATCATTCATGCTGATCTTTATCGCCTTTCTATGCCAGAAGAAATTGATGAATTAGGACTTCATGAAGCACGTGAAAAAAATATTTTACTTATTGAATGGCCAGAAAAAAGTGAAGATCTTTTAGGACCAGTTACCTTTGCTCTCACTTTACAATATAAAGACCATGGGCGTTACGTGATTCTCACATCAGCACAACATTCTACGGAACGTCTTCAAGCGATCTTTTGCAATTCGCACATTTTTAAAAACCCATAACCGTGGTCATGTTCATCGTCATTTTTTAGCTAGTGATGCTTCCCCACGTACCTATGAATTTCTCAAAGGTGCGAATCATCAAGAAATCCTTATGAATACACAAACTATGCAAACAGATCTTTCCTATGCAACAATGACATACCTTGCGAAAGATATTCGTCAATTTATAGGAATTAACCAGCTTATCTTAGACAACGGATTTTCTGTTCCTCATATCTTTGTCGAAGATTTTGAAAAAGGTCTTTTGATTTTAGAAGATTTCGGATAGGAAGGGCTCTTAGATCAAAACAATACCCCTATAGAAAAGCGTTCTATTGCTTGTAGCAAATTATGGGCTGCCTTTCATCAAAAATTATGGCCTTCACAAAAGCAATTTGCAACATTTTTGCTTTTCAAATCCCCTCCTATGATTGTCAAGCACTACAATCAGAGCTTTCCTTATTGCTTGATTGGTATTTGCCTTTCCAAACACAAAAAAAACTTAAATCAAGAACAGCGTAAAGCCTTTTTAGCTGTTGGCAATCCTATCTCATAAGCCTCATTCAAGGAGAAAATACCTTTGTTATGCGTGATTATCATTCACCAAATATTCTTTGGCGTATGCATCAGGAAGGAATTGCCCACATTGGTCTTCTTGACTTTCAAGATGGTTTAAAAGGCCCAACGATCTATGATATTGTCTCTTTAGCGCAAGATGCTCGCACCTTTATTGCTCCAACACTTGAGATGAAAATTCTCGATGCTTATTGCACTGCACGCCATAAAGCACCACGCCCTTTTGATGAAAAAGAATTGCGCAAGCTTTATGCAATCGCAGGTGCCCAAAGGGTTTCAAAAATTCTAGGGATTTTTATCCGTTGCCATCAACAAGATGGAAAATCATCTTATCTTAAGCATCTTCCCCATATGTAAGATTATCTTGCTCGCAATCTCTCACATCCAATGCTCGCACCTTTACAAAGATTTTATCAGGAAGCAGGACTCCTTGCAAAAACGGAATAAAGTCTCATAATTTAATCTTTGGATATTCTTCATCCAAATGATCATTTTTGCTAAAAAATATGAAGATCAATATAGCCCGTGACCATGCTTTTTTCCACACCTTTGATGAAAATATATAGAGATTATCTGGAAAATTGGCTGTTTAACATAAGTTAAAAAATGCATTGCGCAAGTATAGCTTTTTAGTTTCTCTCTGCATGAAAATTGTATACAGTAGAAATAACATAAATAATACCGAACATTTCCACGCATCCCAAACGAGATTACATGACCTACAAACCACGTGTCTTTTCTATTTCTCCGGGAACAGCTTTTCTACCGCACTTTGTTGATGCACTGCTCTGCGGTGCTCTTATTGATAATTTTGCACCAAATGGGGATCTCCAAATAGCCCTTGCTGATACCCTCATTTATGTGCCAACACGCCGTGCTGCCCGCGCTTTACGTACAGCCTTTGTTGAAAGAAGTGACACAAAATCAACCTTCTTGCCAACCATTCGTCCTTTAGGAGATCTAGATGATGAGAGTTTTCTTTTTCTAGAAAATCATACCAACACCCTGAATCCTCCCATTGGAAACACTGAACGTCTTTTACTTTTAGCACGTCTTATTCGCCCTTGGCGTGAAAATTTGCCAGCACATTTGCGTGCCATGTTTGGTACAGAAGACGTGCTTATTCCTGCTCATACTGCCGATGCAATTTGGCTTGCTCAAGATTTAGCAAATTTGATGGATGAAATCGAAACGGAGGCAGCGGATTGGTCAAAACTTAAAGAAATTGCGCCCGATATGGTAGCAGAATGGTGGCAAATAACTCTCGATTTTCTCACGATTGTTACACAAAATTGGCCAAAAATTTTACAAGAAAGACAACGAAGCAATCCAGCAGAATGGCGCAATCAAGCACTCAAAATACATGCCGATATTTTACAACACACACAACCTGATAAACCTATTCTTGCAGCTGGAATATCAGGTTCTATTCCCGCAGTTTCTGAGCTTTTAAAAGTGATTGCTTCCCTCCCTAAAGGTGCGGTTGTTCTTCCTGGACTTGATCTTCATATGGATGAAGAACAATGGGAAGCCTTAGGCACAATCCATAAAGAAAAAACAACTTGTGATATTTTCGATCATGCAAAGAATGCTTTTAGCCATCCTCAATATCATTTAAAAAAACTTCTCTCTCTCATGAAATGTCATCGCATTGATGTTCGTGAAATTGGTCAACAAAGTATAATAAAGAAAAAGCGTATCGCTCTTTTATCAGAAGCATTTCGACCAGCCTCGACAACAGATCGCTGGATACAAGTTGTCCGTGATGATTATGAACAGCTTTGTGCAAACTGGTCATTCATTGAAGCTATCAACGAGCGTGAAGAAGCTCTTGCTATCGCTGTTGCTTTACGCACTGCTATTGAGGAACCTCAAAAAAATGCAGCTCTTATTACAAATGACCGTAATTTAGCACGCCGTGTGGTAGCTGAATTACAGCGTTTTGGTATTGAAGCAAATGATTCAGGAGGGATTCCACTTGCACAAACATTGCCTTCAACCTTATTACGGCTTCTTTTAGAAAATGTGTTTCAACCTCATGATCCCATTGCTTTTCTTTCTCTTCTTAAACATCCCCTCACAAGGTTAGGACAAACTCGGCATTGTTTACGTGAAATGGCAGAAAATTTTGAACTCTTTGTTCTTCGAGGAAATACCAGCTGTATCAATCTTTGCGAATGTGATCAATTTGTCGAAAAATGGATAGAAACCTACCCCCAAAACACTTCTGAAAAGAGTGCCCTTGATCAAAAAAAGTGCGAAGAAGCACGTTTTCTTTGTTATCTTTTGGTCAAAGCTGTCGAGCCGTTAGCATCTCTCATGAAACAGGGAAAAGAATACACTCTCAATGAAGTCGCAATAGCGACCGTTGAAGTTTTTGAAAATTTTGGGCGTGATGAAAATAATTCGCTTGTACATCTTTATCAACATGAAGCAGGGCAAGCTTTAGCAACTTTTTTGCGTGAATTGGCCAGTGATCAATCAGAATTAAAATTTTCCTTTCGTGAATGGCCCGCTATGTTTTCGGCTCTGATCGCACCCCGCTCTGTAACCCCTCCACCCGGAGGGCATCCACGTTTATTCATCTGGGGCACGTTAGAATCACGCCTACAAACGGTTGATACAGTGGTTATTGGCGGTCTTAATGAAGGATCATGGCCGATTATAACCCGTAATGATGCTTTTTTATCACGACAGATGAAAATGATGTTAACGCTTGAACCACCAGAAAAACGTATTGGCCTTTCCGCCCATGATTTTCAATGGGCTATGGGAATGAATAACGTGGTAATGAGTCGAGCTATGAGAGTTAATCATGCTCCTTCACTTCCTTCACGCTGGTTACAACGTTTAGAAACCGTTATAGGAAAACAGGTTTGGCAACAAATCCGTGCACGAGGAGAAATATTGCTTCATTGGGCGAAAATGCTTGATGATACAAATAGGGTCGCCTGTGCACAACGCCCTTGTCCTGTACCACCTCTTGAGACACGCCCGCGTTATTTTTCGGTCACTGAAATCTCAACGTTGCGGTATGATCCTTATGCAATTTATGCCAAAAAAATCTTGCGTCTTAAACCCCTTAAAGAACTCATCAATGCTCCTAGCGCTGCTGAACGCGGAACACTTTATCATGCTATTCTTGCTGCTTTTTGCACACAAATAAAAAATCCACATGCTGCAAATGCATTGAATGCATTGCTCTCTCTTGCACGTAAAGAATTTGATAAATTAAATTTACCCCCCGATATTGAAGCAATTTGGTGGAATAATTTTGAAAATCTTGCTCCCTTTTTAATCCAATGGGAACAAAGTCTAAGCCCTCGGGAACGACATGCCGAAGTGGTCTCACAAAAAATACCTATAGGAACAACAGGTGTAACTCTTGCTGGGCGTGCTGATCGTATTGATGTTTTACCAAACAAAAGGGTTGAAATTGTTGATTTTAAAACCAGTACGCCTCCCTCATCAAAGCAAGTTCGTGATTTATTATTTCCACAATTGGCATTAGAAACAGCCCTACTCATGCACGGCGCCTTTACAGATTTCCAAGATCTTACTCCTGTCAATTTATTTTACATTGCTCTTAATGGAAAAGGTAAAATATCGCCTCAATCAATTTTTTCAAAAAAAGAGGAAAATGAGCACCAAAGTGTCATCAGTCTCGGTGAAAAAGCATGGCAACACCTTATCGCATTAATGGAATATTACCAAAATCCAC
The DNA here is from genome assembly GCF_055796185.1 of Bartonella sp. P12B. Lineage (NCBI taxonomy): Bacteria > Pseudomonadati > Pseudomonadota > Alphaproteobacteria > Hyphomicrobiales > Bartonellaceae > Bartonella > Bartonella sp. P12B. The sequence goes on from NZ_JBTTDI010000001.1 coordinate 148,855, forward strand.
AACAAGGCTACCTTTCACATGCAGTCCCTTTAAAAAAAGAATATGAAGGTGATTATGACCATCTAGCACGCTTATGGGAATGGTCTAATGATCTTCATAAAGCAGGCCAATCATGATTCCTTTTTCTATCCCTGAAGCAGCTCTTGAAGCACAAGCAACAGCAACACATCCAAAAACAAACGTATGGGTTTCCGCAAATGCTGGATCTGGAAAAACCCATGTTTTAACCGAACGCGTCATCCGCTTGCTTTTAAATGGCACTCCTCCAGCACGTATTTTATGCCTTACTTACACAAATGCAGCTTCTGCTGTTATGCAATCGCGGATTTTTCGTACACTTTCCAGCTGGAATGAACTTGATGATGAACAGCTTCAAAAAACCTTATTGCAGCTCGAAAATACGCCCATCAATGCGCAAAAGTTAACCTATGCACGTCAACTCTTTGCTCGTGCCCTCGAAACACCAGGGGGCTTAAAAATCCAAACGATTCATGCTTTTTGCGAATCTCTCTTACATCACTTTATGTTAGAAGCCAATATTGCAGGGCATTTTGAACTCATCGATGATATTAATCGAAAAAAATTATTACAAGAATCGCGTCGCCAACTTTTAGCCCATAAAGATGCGCAATCCGCTTTGAAACAGCTCCTTAAAGTCGTCAGTGAGCATACTTTTAATCAGTTACTTTATGAAGCAACCGAAAAACAACATAAATTGTCTTATTTTTTATCCTCTCTTTTGTCTGAAAACAAAGAAGAAAAATTGCGTGCACTGTTTAATTTAGCGCCCGATGAGACCAATCAACAATTGCTAGAAAACATTCAACAGACTGCTCATCTCCCTCTTTATGCTCTTATACATTGTCAAACCTATGGTAACAAAAACACCAAGGATATCATTGAGACACTTTCTCAATTAAAAACCACTGATGATGAAACAACTATCATTAACATTATTTCCAATGTTTATTTTAACAAGAAAGGTGATCCCCGTAATTTTTCACCTCTCTCTTCTAAAAAATCAGATGAAATTTGGCCCTTTATTCAACAAATGGTTGAAGATAAACAAAGCAAACTTTCTGTTCTTTTAGAAAAATATCAATGTGCAAAAGTTCTCACACTCAATCAGGCTGCTTTTCAGCTTTGTTCTATTTACCTTAAAATCTATGCGAATTTAAAAAAAGCCAATGGCTTGTTAGATTTTGATGACCTCATTGAACGAACACTTCATTTGTTACAACGTAAAGGCGCAAGCCAATGGGTGCACTATAAACTTGATAGTGGTCTTGATCATATTTTGCTCGATGAAGCACAAGATACCAATCCTGACCAATGGCAAATCATTCAACTTTTAGCGCAGGAATTTTTCACAGGTCACAGTCAACGCACGAATATACGAACTCTTTTTGCTGTTGGAGATGAAAAGCAATCCATCTATTCCTTTCAAGGGGCTGCTCCAGAAAACTTTGCTGAAAATGGACGAATAATTCAAAAAAAAGCGCAGCAAGCAAAACAGAAATTTGAAAAAATACAATTGAACTATTCTTTCCGCTCGACAGTTGATGTCCTTAAAAGCGTCGATCTTGTCTTTGAAACACCAGAAAATTACAAAGGGCTTTCTGCAGAAAACACAAAAACAGTGCACGAAGCTATTCGTGTTCATAGCCCAGGTGATGTGATTTTATGGGATGCATTTTCCAAAGAAACAAGTAAATTTCCTAGTGATTGGCATGTAACTGTTGATCATTTAGATACGCCGGCAAGACATTTAGCGGAAACTATTGCGGAAACCATTGCGAACTGGTTGAATAAAGGAGAAATTCTGCCAGCAAAAGGACGCTTAATGCGTGCGAGCGATATCATGGTTTTGGTTCGTAAGCGTGATGAATTTGTCTCTGCACTTACTCGTGCACTTAAACAGCGCAATATTCCCGTAGCGGGTGCTGATCGTTTACAACTTACCAACCATATTAGCGTGCGTGATTTGATGGCACTTGCGCGTTTTGTTTTGCAACCACAAGATGATCTTTCTCTTGCTTGTGTTTTAAAAAGTCCTCTTTTCTCGCTTAGCGAAGAAGAACTTTATCAGATTGCAGCAAACCGTACAGGATCCCTTTGGCAGAGCCTCTGTATGCACACATCATCGCATACATCTTTTAAAGATGCTTTTGAAAGTTTAAGTCATTATCGCACTCTCGTGGATAAAATACCAGTTTTTGAATTCTATAGCCATATTCTAAACAATGATAAAGGACGGCAAAAAATTCTATCCCGCTTAGGATCGGAAGCAAATGACGTGCTCGATGCTTTCATGGACTATACACTCACTATTCAAAAAACCGGATTGCCAGGGTTACAAGCTTTTTTGGAAACATTAAGCGCAAGTAAACCGGAAATTAAACGTGAGTTTGATCAAAATCATGAAGAAGTCCGTATCATGACTGTTCATGCTGCTAAAGGAATGGAATCTGCTGTTGTTTTTCTCATCGACCCTGGGAGTGCCATTTGGCATCCTCAACATGCACCACATCTTCTGAAGGTTCCCTTAAACAATGCACAACTGAGCGATCAACAAGCTTTTATCTGGCATCCCAACGCGGAATTTAACACAAAACCCTCTGAAAAAGCACTTTCGCATTTAAAAGAGCGTGCTGAAGAAGAATACAAACGTCTTCTTTATGTAGGAATGACGCGTGCTGAAGATCGATTATTTGTTTGCGGTTATAAAAATGAGAGAGCCTCCTCTGGGACATGGCTAGAATTGGTAAAGAAAGCGCTCAAACCACACATGGCGTCAATAAAAAGTCCTGCTGAAGATATTGCAGCTTGGCGCTATTGTATAACGCCCGCTTCTCACGCCCCAACAAATCAAGAAGGACCTTCCGCGAATAACCAAGCACTCCTACCTTTACCCGAGTTTTTCTTCCATAAAGTACCGGCAGAACCAGCCCTACCAAAACCATTAAGGCCCTCTGTTGCTAGTCTCTCCATTGAGGCTGATAATGAGATTTTTTCCAATACAAAACAGCATAATATTTCACCTGTTTTAGGAGAAACAAATACCAATAGAGCTTTTTACATTGAATATGGTAATATTGTTCACCGATTGTTACAATATTTACCTCATTGCCCTCTTGAAAAACGTCGTGATTATGCCCAACACTATCTCAACATCAAAGCCTCTCATTGGCCCAAAGCAAAAAGAGAACAAGCTCTTCATCATGTTTGGCAGATTTTAGAGCACTCCTACCTCAAACCTCTCTTTTCTATTGATTCACGTGCTGAAGTCTCCTTAATGGGTATTGTTAAAATTCGTGGAAAAGAACAAGCAATTTCCGGTCAAATTGACCGGCTATACATTACACAAAATAGCATTATCTTTGCTGATTTTAAAACCGGAACCCCACCAGACAATGAAAACGCTATCGCCCCACGCTATTTGTTGCAAATGGCTCTTTATCGAAAATTGCTGCAAGCTATCCATCCCGATAAAAATATTCAAGCTCTTCTTGTCTACAGTAAAGACGTGAAAGTTTTTAAACTCCCTCCAGAAAAACTCGAAGCACTTCTTGATGAAATTGCTTTATGAACTGCGAAAACCTTTTTTACAAAGACTTCTATAATTTATCTTTGCAATACAACTTGATATGAATGGTTATCGTACCAATCTATAGAAGTGGATATAAAGGATAAACCTATGACCTGTATAAAAGTTGATAAGAGCAATTTCGAAAGCGAAGTTCTGACCTCCTCTACCCCTGTTGTCGTTGATTTTTGGGCAGAATGGTGTGGACCTTGTAAAATGATTGCTCCGATTTTGGATGAAATTTCAGCAGAAATGCAAAATCAAGTTAAAATTGCCAAAGTCAATATTGATGAAAGTCCAGAACTCGCTACCCAATATGGAGTACGCTCGATTCCTACCTTGTTGATGTTTAAAGGTGGAAATGTTTCATCAAATATGGTTGGAGCCGCTTCTAAGGGGCGTGTTTGTGAATGGATCAAAGATGGTCTTCGTTAAAGACTATCCATAATGATTTTTCTAAAAAGGAGAGAGATCGTGGCTCTCCTTTTGTTTGTTTTTTTAGAAAAATTTCTCTGTCGGCAAAAAAGATATCTGTAAAGGTCTTCCCTTTATTCAGAACGTATTTGATAATCCTTAAAAGCTGTAAACTTTACGTTCGGTGCTCGTTCTGCTTCATAATTTAAAGAAAAATGATTTTCTGCTAAAAAAACTGGATCGCCTTCTAGGTCATGGGCAATAGCAGAACGGTGATTGATAAGAAATTTTTGCAATTCATCTTTGTTCTGTGCTGAAATCCAACGGCATATATTAAAGCGTGCTGGTTCAAAACTCACTGGCAAGCCATATTCTGCCTTCAGTCGTTCCTTCAAAACATCAATTTGCAAAGCACCAATCACACCAATGAGAGAAGGTGATCCATCATCAGGGATAAATAATTGCACTACCCCTTCTTCAGCCATTTGTTGTAAGGCTTCTTTGAGTTTTTTTGCTTTCATCGGATCGCCCAAACAAACACGACGTAAAATTTCCGGTGCAAAATTAGGCATACCTTTAAAAAGAAGATCTTCCCCTTCTGTTAGGGTATCACCAATCCGCAATGTTCCATGATTGGGAATCCCTACGATATCACCAGCATAAGCTTTATCAGCAATTTGACGTGAGCGTGCAAAGAAAAATTGTGGGGCAGAAAGTGTGATTGGCTTTCCGGTTCTTATCAATTTTGTCTTCATACCACGTTCAAGTGTTCCCGAACAGACTCGAAAGAATGCAATACGATCGCGGTGATTAGGATCCATATTAGCTTGAATTTTAAAAATAAACCCTGTCATTTTAGGTTCAGTTGCTGTGATATTGCGTTGATCTGCAATCTGATCACGAGGGCTTGGACCAAAATCCGTGAGTGCATTGATCAAATCACGAACACCAAAATTTCGTAAAGCCGAACCAAAATAAACCGGTGTCATATGTCCCTCACGGAAAGACTGCAAATCAAAATCTTTGCAAGCACTTCGCGCAAGTTCTATTCCTTCTATAAAAGACAAACGTTGGTTTTCAGGAAGTAAGTTTGCAACTTCTTCAGGTCCTTTCACCGTCTGTTGCGTTATCTCATCATCTTTTTGACGAAAACGATTATGATGGAGATCAAATGTTCCAACAAAATCTTTACCCGTACCAATCGGCCAAGTTATTGGTGCGGTATCAAGGGCGAGTTTTTCTTCAATTTCATCTAAAAGTTCTATGGGGTCACGCGCTTCACGGTCCATTTTGTTAATAAACGTAACAATAGGAATATCTCGCATCCGACACACCTCAAACAACTTCAGTGTTCTAGGCTCAATTCCCCGTGCACCATCTAGCACCATGATAGCACTATCAACTGCTGTAAGGGTGCGATATGTATCGTCAGCAAAGTCCTCATGTCCTGGGGTATCGAGGAGATTAAAGATATGATCTTCATATTCAAATGTCATCACCGATGTTACAACCGAAATACCGCGATCCCGTTCAATATTCATCCAATCAGAACGGGTTTGAATACGATCTTTTTTTGCCTTCACCTCACCAGCAAGCTGAATAGCTCCACCAAATAATAAAAGCTTCTCTGTTAGCGTTGTTTTTCCCGCGTCCGGGTGGGCGATAATCGCAAATGTACGACGCCGCTTTACCTCTTGTGCTCTTTTTTCCATTATTCCCCCGCAGATCGCGCAAGCGCTTCAGCAATCAGTGCACGCGTCTCATTAATTCCATATAAAGCAATAAAGGACCCCCAACGTGGTCCTCGTTCTTGCCCTAACAAAACTTCATAGAGCATTTGAAAAAAGACATTCGAAACACCAGGCCCCCCTTCAGGGCTTTTCTTGCTATGATCTTGATAGCGTTCCGTTAAACGTGCAACATCAAGAAGCGCATTTTGAAGGGTGTTTCCATCAGCAGTTTCAGGCAAGTTGGCTAATTTTTCATCAATTTGCGCTAATGTTGTTCGTTCACTGTCATCTGGTGTTCGAAACTTTTTGTTTGGTTTGACAAAAAGTTCAAAATATTTAAGAGCAAATTGCACCAACTGATCAAGTTCTGGATAAGTTTGTGCATTTGCACCATTCGCGTAACGAGAAATAAAACCCCAAAGAACACCTTTATTTTCAGCATTTGAAGCACTTACTAAATTCAGGAGCATGGCAAAGGATACAGGCAAATCAACCTGCGGAGGAAAGCCATTATGGATATGCCATACAGGATTATTAAGCCGTTCTTGCCACCTTTGCCGACCATAGGCTGAAAGATGTGTATAATATTCATCAACAGCTTTTGGAATGACATCAAAATAAAGCCGTTTTGCTGTTTTGGGCTTGGAAAACATATAAAGCCCGAGACTCTCCGTTGGTGCATAGGTTAACCACTCATCAATGGTTAAACCATTTCCTTTGGATTTAGAAATTTTTTGCCCCTTATCATCCAAAAAGAGCTCATAATTAAATCCTTCTGGCGGATTTCCACCAAGCACTTTGCAAATTTTAGAAGAAAGATTGGTCGAATCAATAAGATCTTTTCCTGCCATTTCATAATCAATGCCAAGCGCTCTCCAACGCATTGCCCAATCTACCTTCCATTGGCATTTGACTTTTCCCCCTGTAACCTCCGTTTCAATGGTTTCTCCTGTTTCAGGCTCAATGTAAGTAACAGTGCCTTTTTCAACATTACGAGAAATCATTGGAACCTGTAAGACTTTTCCAGAAAATGGGGAAATGGGTAAAAACAATGAATAGGTAGCGCGTCGTTCTTCACCCAATGTTGGCAAAACAATTGCCATCACCTTATCATAACAAGCAAGTATCTTTAAAAGCGTTTCATCAAAACGACCGGAACTATAATAATCCGTGGAACTTGCAAATTCATAATCAAAACCAAAACGATCAAGAAAAGCACGTAAGCGCGCGTTATTTGCTGCTCCAAAAGAAGGATAAGTATCTCCAAAAGGATCTGGTAGGCGGCTAAGAGGTCGACCAAGATAATTTTCCATTTTCTCGCGATCAGGAACATTATCAGGAACCTTGCGTAAACCATCCATATCGTCAGAAAAACAAAGCAGTTTTGTTTTAACTTTATTCTCTGTGAGAATATGGAAAGCATGACGCACCATGGTTGTACGTGCTACTTCCCCAAAGGTTCCAATATGCGGTAAACCAGAAGGACCATAGCCTGTTTCAAATATTACACTTTCTGGATAACCTGTCTTTTCATACCGCTTGATAATTTTGCGTGCTTCTTCAAAGGGCCAAGCTCTCGATTGAACAGCCGCATCTCTTAATTCTGGCGTAAGGTTAAGGGCATCATACGGATCACGCATCATTATCTTTATCCTAAAATTACATTCTTTAATAGTATGGTGTATGGTTCTTGAATTTATTCGTCAATAATAACAAGCGAAAAGCTCCTAAAATCTTTTATCACGCTTTTGTTATGACCCGTATTTGCTTTATTCTTTTCATTGCATTCTCTTATTATTCCTTTTTATATTAACAAAGTATAAGCATCATGAAGCGTAATTTACTCATTTTGAGTATTGGTGTTTAATTGCCATTACTCTAAGCTTTTCCTCCTCAAATTATCAGCAGAAATAAAACTTCTAACACCAAATTAAAAATTGGATAAAGACCCTAGTCGTCAATACCACTACGTTAGAAAAAGTGCAAAATTAAACGTTCTATACAAAAACACCCTTTTTGTTACACTAGAAGGGTGATTTTATAGGATTGTTTATTTTCACTCAGACGAACGCGTTGCCAATGTGCGCAAACGTAGAGCATTTAATTTAATAAAACCAGCAGCATCTTGTTGATTGTATGCACCTTCATCATCTTCAAAAGTCACCAATTTATCAGAGTAAAGCGACTTTTTGCTTTGGCGTCCTTCAACAATTACATTACCCTTATAAAGCTTTAATGTAACTTCACCTTCAACATTTTCTTGGGACAAATCAATCGCAGCCTGCAACATTTTCCGCTCAGGTGAAAACCAAAAACCATAATAAATAAGCTCTGCATAACGCGGCATTAACTCATCTTTCAAATGCGCCGCCCCCCGATCCAATGTGAGAGATTCCGCCGCACGGTGAGCAACCAAGAGAATGGTTCCTCCTGGCGTCTCATAAACACCCCGCGATTTCATGCCAACAAAACGATTTTCTACCAAATCTAACCGACCAATACCATTATCGCGCCCATAATCATTCAATTTAGAAAGTAAATTTGCAGGAGATAAGTTTTTTCCATTGATCGAGATAGCATCACCTTTTTTAAAGCCAATGGTGATTCTGGTGACTTTATCTGGAGCAGCTTCCGGTGAAAGAGTCCGCATATGCACATATTCAGGGGCAGGAAGTGCTGGATCTTCTAAAACTTTCCCTTCTGACGACGAATGGAGTAAATTTGCATCCACTGAAAAAGGTGCCTCACCTTGCTTATCTTTTTCTACTGGAATTTGATGTGCATGCGCAAAATTAAGCAAATCCGTCCGACTTTTAAAAGACCAATCACGCCATGGAGCAATAATTTTAATATCAGGATTAAGGGCATAAGCAGAAAGTTCAAAACGTACTTGATCATTGCCTTTCCCTGTTGCACCATGAGCAATTGTATCTGCCCCTGTTTCTTTGGCAATTTCAATAAGGCGCTTTGCAATAAGCGGACGCGCAATTGATGTTCCCAAAAGATAGGTTCCCTCATAAACGGCATTCGCTCGAAACATTGGAAAGACAAAATCACGCACAAATTCTTCGCGCAAATCTTCAATATAGATTTCTTTAACACCAAGCATCTCAGCTTTATGACGGGCAAGCGCTAACTCTTCCCCCTGCCCCAAATCAGCTGTAAAAGTTATAACTTCAACACCCAATTCACTTTGTAACCATTTAAGAATAATTGACGTATCCAATCCCCCTGAATAAGCCAAAACGACTCTCTTTACATTCTGCCATTTTTTCATTTTAAAGCTCTATATGATTCGCTTTCCCTTCTTGTACTCAGAAAGTAAAACGATGTAAGCAGTATAAAAATAAATTCTCTTTAAGCAACATGAAAAAAACGCAAAAAAAATGTAAGGAAGCGTGTTCTCAGAGCATAAATGGTGAGAACCGCTTACAAACAAGAGGAGATTTACGTGTCATTTCTACCGGAGTGGTCTATTGTTATACAATTCGCTTTAGCATCGCTGATTTTAGCAATCATTCCAGGACCTGATCTCATGCTATCAGTAGGACGTACTATTGCACAAAGTAAAAAAGCTGGGATTATGTGCGCTTTAGGGAGTGCAACAGGTTTTGCCATTCAAGTAACAGCTGTAGCACTTGGCTTATCAGCGCTCATTTTCGCTTCGCCACGTGCTTTTTTCCTCCTCAAAATTGCAGGAGCTTTTTATCTTTTATGGCTTTCTTTGCAAGCATTATGTAAAAGCTCAACACTTTCTCTCAAACAAACTCCTCAGAAAAACCAAAGTTTTAGGCGTCATTATTTTGCCGGCATTGGAATTAATCTTTTAAATCCTAAAGTTATTCTTTTTAACGTGACCTTTTTACCGCAATTTATCAATGCTAATGATCCTATGGCTACACAGAAACTCCTTATTTTAGGACTTTCTTATATCCCTATTTCTCTGCCAATTACAATTTCTATGGTTTTTATGGCTCATAAGCTTACTCAGAGCCTTAAAAAAAATCCCTCTTATCTTCGCTTTCTAGATTGGTTTATGGCTAGTATTTTTACCAGTTTTGCTTTACGTCTTCTTATTAGCCAAGATTAAAACTATTGATTGCTCACTGCATCTTCAAATTTTAAACGTTCAGATCTTCGTAAGCGCTCTGAAGCCGATTTAAGTTGACCACATGCAGCCAAAATATCACGCCCCCGCGGTACTCGAATAGGAGAAGCATAGCCTGCTTGATTAACCACATCAGCAAAACGCTCAATTTGTTCCCAATCAGAACATTGATAGTTACTTCCAGGCCATGGATTAAAAGGAATCAAGTTAATCTTCGCTGGAATCCCTTTCAATAATTGAATCAACCGTTTAGCATCATCCAAACTGTCATTTATATCTTTCAGCATAACATATTCAAACGTAATTCGCTTAGCATTAGAAAGACCAGGATAATTACGGCAAGCATCCATTAATAGAGAAAGCGGATATTTTTTATTAATTGGAACAAGCATATCTCGTAGCGTATCATGCACTGCGTGAAGCGAAATCGCTAACATAACTCCAATTTCTTCTCCAGTTCGAATAATTCCAGGAACAACCCCACTGGTTGAAAGCGTAATTCGGCGTTTTGATAAAGAAAGCCCTTCCCCATCAGATGCAATCAATAAAGCTTTTTTAACTTCTTCAAAATTATAAAGTGGTTCGCCCATCCCCATCATAACGATATTGGTTATTTTACGCCCTTCAATTGGAACTATTGCTCCCTCAGGAGTATTTTTATCAGGAAAATCACCCAAACAATCACGTGCCACTAATAATTGTGCTAAAATCTCTTCCGCTGTCAGATTACGAACAAGGACTTGTGTTCCCGTATGACAAAAGGAACAAGTTAACGTACATCCTACCTGTGATGAAAGACACAAAGTACCACGCCCTTCTTCAGGGATATAAACTGTTTCAATTTCAACCGGTCTTCCTGCCCCCCGTGCTGGAAAACGCAGCAGCCATTTACGCGTACCATCTCTTGAGATTTGTTCTCCAACAATTTCCGGACGTGCAATGGAAAAATGATTTTTAAACATTTCTTGCATTGGTTTAGAAATATTCAGCATTTCATCAAAGTTTGAAACACCACGGACATAAAGCCAATGCCAAAGTTGACGTACACGCATACGTGTTTGACGTTCTGGCACACCAACCGTCTTTAAAACTTGCATCATCTCAGCTTGCGATAAGCCAATTAAAGGAAGCTTAGAACTCTCCTCCACGATAACACCGTTTGTTTCTCGTGCTAAACGTGAATCAACCGGTCTAAGGTCATATGAAATGGCCATTGTTTTCCAATTCACTCGTTTAAAATTACAGAGACCTTAATGGCACTTCTGAGCAGCATTTAATGCAGCAGTGATCCCTTTTAAGGAATAAGTATAGGTGGTATTGGTTCCACGTTTTGAGACTGCTTTTACTGTCATATTTATCCCAGAACGCATAGCAGAAACAAGCTGCTTTTCCAATGCTGATGATGCCAACCAAGCTGATGAATCCTTCGTGAAAAATTCAAAATCCATATCTCCAATGGTTACGGTGACTTTTGACCCCTCTTTAAGCGTATAACCAGCCATAAACTGTGGTTCGAATGAAATCGGTGAATTTGAACGTTTGGTAACCAAAAAGAAATTATCACCATGATTAACTGTCGTTGGAAGGGCCTCCAAGGGTACCGATAATACATAGCAAATTGTATTTTTGGGGGATTTATAAGAATAAGCTCCCCATGCCTCAAATTGGTTTAAACGGCTTGGCGTTTGTGCACACGCAGCTCCAACAGCAACCAAAATCATTATAGATGCAGCAATAGCAGACTTTCCAAACATCTTCATTTAGCTCACTTCTCTAGTCTCTAACAAGATTCTCTTCATTGAAAAAGCTCAACAAAAGCTCTCGATGCTTTAGTGTAATATTCTCATCTCTTCAACAAGCGAAATATTTTCGCGCCAAACAGAAAAGACCTTTGCATTTAATTTTAACCTTTCAGTTGTTACTAACATGAATTCTTTACTCAGTAATTAGGTTTAAAAAATATGAATATAGCACCACCCTGTTAACAAATAAATTCTGCCCCTCTACCATAAACAATTCGTTGCAAACCTCGCAAATGACCCCTCTAAAGGAATATGCTTCGCTGCACTTCCTTTCAAACACACTATAATTTAACATATTCAACGCATTTGCGTTAATAAAAATCGTAAAAAAATACTCATTCTTTTATCAATTATAGTGTGTCAATAGTTCGTATTCAATAGCATCTAGATGCTGCCTTTTTATACTTCTCAAATCATAAGGTTGGTATTTTTTCTGTTTTTTGAAACAAGAACCCTCCTTGGTGAAAATTCCTTCAAAATGATATGATATAAAGAGTAAACCTTAACTCTTTGAATTACAGACGATATCATTACCATTTTCCAACCTGTGCTGTAGTGCACTCTTCCATGGACACCACACCCTTTTTTAAGCTGCATTCGATTCTGAATTTTTAATTAATAAAGCATAAAGCGCATAAGCATCATGCGTATTGCGCAATTTTTGCACAACATCAGCATGACGCAAAACACGCGCAATCTGTGACAAAGCTTTTAAGTGGTCTGCACCAGCATTCTCAGGCGCTAAAAGGAGAAAAATAAGATCTATTGGCTCATCATCAAGAGCTTCAAAATCAACAGGGCTCTCAAGGCGTGCAAATATCCCAATGATTCGGTTCATATCAGGCAATTTCCCATGTGGAATCGCAATACCACTCCCCAAACCTGTTGAACCAAGTTTTTCACGTTGTAAAATAATATCAAAAATCACACGTTCACTCAAACCTGTCAATTCAGCAGCTTTTTTGGATAAAATTTGTAGAACTTGTTTCTTTGAATTCGCTTTAAGAGCCGGAATAATTGCTTCCGGTGCAATTAACTCACTCAAATTCATATTTTAATTTTCCTTTTACACGCTCAAATGCTCAGCAATAAACCTCTAAACAGTGTTATCTAAAGTTCTCTCACTTTTTGCATCATTGCATAGAGCTTTATTGTTCAATTTATAATGGGTGATGGCTTATTCATTTCATATCACTATCAGTGCAGCAATAAATAGTTACTCAAATCCTAATTAACAGCCTGACAAAAAGGAAATGAAGCTGTCCATAAAATTTAATCTCTCTATGATACTCTTAAAGTCTATCATTCATAAATTTATTGACCTTTTTGTCACAAGAGTTAATGTACAATCCCTCATCAGATTATCCTCTTCCTTTTAAGTTCTAACTCCTAATAAAACGAGAAGCATCCCGAAGCAAAATGATATTTTACTTTGACAATCACTGTGCAGCTTGAGCACTGCTCAGCGAAAACGATTTAAAAAGTTTTAAGTCGTTCAACAATTATTTTAAAAGAAATTCACATATTTAGATGAATACCCGCTGTTCTAAACCCGCTTTTAAATGCGTAATGCAAACCAATAAAAACTCACAAACCCTATTTGATAACTGTAATTTATAACCTCTGGTGCTACCATCAAAATACCCGAAACAATGTCATCGATCTGTTGTTTTCAACACAGAAAAGCATTATCAATCTTATACACCCTCCAGCAATACGCGCATTTATTTAAAACCTCGTTTACCATTCATTATAAGATTAATCTAGTATATCTTCTTCATGTACAATCAAAAGCAAATTCAACTTATAAAATAATAAAATTAAATCATATTGATGTTTTTTTACACGCAGAAAAAATCCGGTGTGAGACGCCAATTATAAAAAAAGTTTTGGCACAAATAAGAAATTTCTTAACATTAACGCTATGCGTGTATCAACACTAGAAGGTTTATTGTTTAACCCAATTAAAAAATATCTCCGCTCATTTTGTCCATAAACCATTGTATCTGTTGTTTTAAAAACCCTTAATAACATAATTATAGTTTTCGCAACGTGCCAATAATCGTTCCTAATTTATGGGCTGGAAATGCATACCGCTCTCCCCATAGAATCAAAATACAATTTCAGTCTCTTCTGTGTAATGGGCTTTTAATTGCCTGAATAAAAAATAGAAGGCTTGTGCTTCCCATAACCCGTTTAAGCTTAAAAAAGACTCTTTGAAGTAGAAAAATTAGAGAGAAAACTGATTCCCCAAATAAATTCTGCGTACATCAGCATTGTTGATAATATCATTAGGACGACCGTGAACTAACACACGTCCTGCATGAATGATATAAGCACGGTCTACAAGACCCAATGTTTCGCGCACATTATGATCCGTTATCAACACACCAATTCCACGCTGAGTTAAATAACGAATAAGCTGCTGAATATCAAAAATGGCGATAGGATCAATTCCTGCAAACGGTTCATCAAGTAACATAAAATGAGGGCGAGAGGCTAAAGCGCGGGCAATTTCAAGCCGTCGGCGTTCTCCCCCTGACAAAGAAAGTGCTGGCATCTTGCGTAAATGATCAATTTTAAATTCATGTAAAAGAGCATCTAATTCTTCATGCCGCTTGAGGCGATCTTTTTCGACCACTTCCAAAACAGCCTTAATATTATTTTCTACTGAAAGACCACGAAAAATCGATGCTTCTTGGGGTAGATATCCAATACCTAAACGCGCACGCCGATACATTGGAAGATGGGTAACATCAAATCCATCAATTCGAATAGATCCTCCATCCGATTTAATAAGCCCCGTAACCATATAAAAACAAGTCGTCTTGCCCGCTCCATTAGGACCTAAAATACCAACGGATTCTCCGGTACGAATACCAAAAGAAACACCATTAACAACTTGCCTTCCACGGTAAACTTTAATCAAATGACTGGCAATTAAGGTTCCCTTTAAGCGTTTTCTTAAAGTTTCACTTGCAAGATCATGTTTGTCCGTCGGTTTTTTTCTTTTGATTCCAAACATGAAATCTTAATGGCCATCCTTTTGATTTTGTTTAAAAATGATAGAAACACGGCCTTTTTTCTCGGATGTTTCACAACCTTCTAGAAAAGCCTTTCCACTTTGCATATCTGCTGTTAATTTGCATCCTGTTGCCACATTATCACCATCGGTTAAGACGACATGATTCCCTGTCAAACGCATTATTTTTGACTGACCATCAAAAACGCCCTTCTCACCTGTAGCGACTTGCGTAGCAATTTTTATATAAACTTTGCCTAAAGCTTCCATTTTCCTAATACCTGTCGAGCCAAACCAAGCAGGCGAAGATGCCTTCGTATCTCCTTGATCTTTATTAGTGCTTTTATGCGCTTTATCGTAGTAAACAACTAATTTTTCTGTTCGCAAAAGGCGTTCACCTTGCCTCACCGAAACATCACCATTAAAGAGGGCTATACCATCTTTATCGCGTATTTCTAAAGAATTGGCATAAAGTTCTACCAGTTCTTTGTCATTTGATAAATTAATTCCAAAATTTGTACCTTCAGCATAGCAAAAAACTGTTAAAAACCCTAGGACTCCGAAGCTTAAAACCAGAGAAAAACCTATCCATTTTTTGTATGATCCCCTCGGCCTCATCTCATCACTCTCAATTCTTCTCTTTACGTATACACAAGATTTCTCTTTCATAAAGGTCATTTCAAGATTTCATATTGAGACTCTCTCATTGCTTATCAAGCACTAAATGTACACCACCATGAAAGTACATGTTTTGTCCTTTTTCTCGGATTTGTAAAGCATTTGCTATAAGATGAAAACCCGCACGTTGAATCTTGACACGTTGATCTGTGTTTAATTGCCCCTCAGATAAATTAATATTTGCTGTCATAAATTGCGCAGTCATTCCGTCATTTGTTGTAATGGTGAATGGTTTATCCAACTGTAAACAACCATTAATATTATCGTAAATTCCCCCTTGCGCATCGAGAAAAACCCGTCTTTGTTTGCCCATAAACGCTTCAGCGGTAAGATTCTGCAAGCCAATCACTCCAGCACGGGTACGATCTTGAAATGCCTTTTCTGCTTTCAGCCAATAAGGCTCATGAGAGCGCGTATAACCTTCTAATTTGGGATTGAGCATTGTCAATTTTGTAATTTCTCCTTCTTCATTATTTAAAGTGACGGGTTCAGAAGCAACGGGAACAAAGAAAAATGTAAACCAGCAAAAAACAAATGCTACAGCCAGTGCTAAGAGAGGTAAAAAAATTTTTAATATTCTAATGCAATGCGAATGACGAGATGCTTTTTTAAAAACATCTCCAAAAGACGATTTTGTTAAAACAACTTCATAATGATTTTTTACGGACATACTGTCTGAGTCCCTCATAATCCTCCACATTTTTCAATTCGTATATTCCTTATAAGAGATATTTTCAAATTTTGGTTCTTGCAATTTGTTTTTTCTTGGTTTTAACCATTTATATGTTGTAATATGTATGCATGAAATGCACAATAACAATTATAGAGATCCTTTTTGTATGAAAGCGAGGCTATTTTGGTTAAATCAGAGCTCGTGCAAATTATTGCCCGTCAGAACCCACATCTTTTTCAACGTGATGTGGAAAATATTGTAAATGCTATTTTTGAGGAAATTTCAACAGCACTTGCGAACGGTAATCGTGTTGAACTTCGCGGTTTTGGAGCTTTTTCTGTTAAAAGCCGTTCAGCCCGTAACGGCCGCAATCCACGAACAGGTGAAGCCGTTATCGTTGAAGAAAAATGGGTTCCTTTTTTCAAAACTGGCAAGGATTTACGTGATCGGCTTAATCAGTGAGTAAACTTATGACAATTAAACGTATCTTTTTAGCAATTGTTTTGCTTATTCCCACAGTGCTTTTGATTGCTTTGATGGTCGTTAATCGTCAGATGGTTACATTAACTCTTGATCCTTTTTGGACAAGTTCTGAAAATCTTACTTATCACGCTCCTTTTTCTATATGGCTCTTTCTTTTTTTCGGTCTTGGTATCTTATTAGGAAGTCTAATGAATTGGGTTGCGTATCGTAAATGCAAAAAAGCTCTCAAAAAAAGCAAAACCGAACTCGAAAAACTGAAAAGATCAATTACAGATATGGTATAAAAATACTATTGTATTTTAAAGAATTTGTCCCCTACTGTGTTCAATACAGAATTAAAAGTGTCTTTCTCTTTTTTCCTATACATGCTTTAATTGATTTTAAGCTTTTATATTCTTACGAGAGTTTTAAAAGCCTTCTAACGCTCGTTTTTTAATATCTGTATCGTGGTACCGAATATGCCTGCACAATATTTTCAATCTCATCTCAACGATAGATATCCGCAGGAAAAGTTACCTCTTATCTTAGAAACAGGTATGAGTGAAGATTATGCTCTCATTGACTCTGGTAATGGAAAAAAATTAGAGCGTTATGGTGCTTACCGCATTATTCGTCCCGAAGGTCAAGCATTATGGAAACCCACTTTATCACAAAAACAATGGGCTAATGTTGATGCTATTTTCACCGGCAATCGAGAGGAAGAAGGTGTTGGTCGTTGGCATTTTCCCAAAAAACCACTTGGTGAAACTTGGCCTCTTGCTTGGAATGGTTTGTCTTTTCTAGGTCGTTTTACTTCCTTTCGTCACGTAGGGGTCTTTCCTGAACAAGATGCCCATTGGCGCTTTATGGAAGAACAAATTACTAAAGCTACACATCCAATCAAATTGCTCAATCTTTTCGGCTATACAGGTATCGCTTCTTTGATTGGCGCACGTGCCGGTGCAAATGTTACACATGTTGATGCTTCTAAAAAAGCTATCGCTTGGGCAAAAATCAATCAAGAGAAAGCAGGATTGTCAAATCACCCTATTCGTTGGATTTGCGATGATGCTGTAAAATTTGTCGAGCGCGAACTGCGTCGTAAAAAAACTTATGATATGATTCTTCTTGATCCTCCTGCATATGGGCGTGGTCCTCATGGCGAAATTTGGCAACTCTTCGATCACTTACCAACTATGATCACAAACTGTCGCAAACTTCTCTCTGATACCCCCCTTTCTATTGTACTGACAGCTTATTCTATTCGTGCTTCTTTCTATGCACTTCATGCTTTAATGCGTGATGAATTGATAAATCTTGGCGGTACAGTCGAATCAGGAGAATTAATCTTGCGTGAAGAAGCCGCCGGACGCGCCCTTTCTACTTCTCTTTTTAGCCGTTGGACTGCCTGAATATGTGTATTAAAAAAACTGGTAAGGTTAAAGAAATTACTTCCCTTAGCAATCCCATTATCAAAGATCTTCGAGCACTCAGCCAAAAGAAAAATCGAAGTCGAGAAGAGCTTTTCATGGCAGAAGGGCTTAAATTAGTGATTGATGCTCTTAATCTCGGCTGGACTATACAAACACTTATTTTTTCCAAAAACACAATCGGTAATACCGCTATAGAAAACACTGCTGCACGCACTGTGGCCAATGGTGGTTTCGTCATCAAAGCCTCACAAAAAGTGATGGAATCCATTACCCGCCGCGATAATCCACAAACAGTTATTGGTATTTTTAAACAACAGTGGCAATCACTCGAAATGATAAAAGAAAAGGTCGAAGATGTTTATGTTGCGCTTGATCGAGTGCGTGACCCTGGAAATCTTGGGACCATTATTCGCACTGCTGATGCCGTAGGAGCTAAAGGTGTCATTTTGATCGGTGAGACAACAGATCCCTTTTCCCCCGAAACAGTACGGGCAACAATGGGATCAATTTTTTCCATACCACTTTATCACTGTGATGAGAGAACCTTCATAAACTGGTCTAAAAATTTAAAAGGCATAGTTGTTGGCACGCACCTCAAGGGTTCTACCGATTATCGTACAATTAATTTCAATAATGGGCCCATTATACTTCTTATGGGAAATGAAAAACAAGGTTTACAAGATATTCTGACGAGTTGTTGTGATAAACTTGCCCGCATTCCACAAAGTGGAGGCGCTGATTCTCTTAATCTAGCAATAGCAACAGCTCTCATGCTTTATGAAATACGCCGTCCTTATTTAAAATTGTAACATGTGAGTCCAAAATATGATACGTAAATCACTGCCTTTTTTCCTCCTTGGTTTGGCATTTACAGTAGGAATTGACCAAGCCGTAAAATACTGGGTTATACACAATATGCCCCTAGGAACAGAAAAACCGCTTCTTCCTTTTCTCTCTCTATACCATGTGCGCAATTCTGGTATTGCATTTTCGTTTTTGTCTTCTTTTTCTCATTGGGGACTCATTGCTATTACGTTTGTTATTCTTATTTTTCTTTTATGGCTCTGGAAAAATGTTGAATATAATAAGTCTTTAACGCGCTTTGGCCTTACTCTTATTATTGGAGGAGCAATTGGCAATTTTATTGACCGCATCTGCTTTCATCATGTTACGGATTATATACTTTTTCATATAGATGATGTTTTTTATTTTGCTGTTTTCAATCTTGCCGATAGCTTTATCACTTTAGGTGTTGTTGCTATACTTATTGAAGAATTACGAACTTTGATAAAAACAAAACGTCATTCCAATCAGACATTTTCTGAGTAAAAGTCTGTTCATTCATTTTTCTCTTTGCTTTTTATATATTTCTCAATCACAAAGATAATATATTGATTTTAAAGATACATAACCACTTTTTATTTTGAATTCGGACTCTTTGATCGTATTGTTTTTTCAACATTTCTTATTCTGAAAGATAAAAAGCATTCAATAGATTAATTTACAGATCTCTCAAAAGGCTTTTTTAAAATTCACTCTGTCTTTGATAAACTATGAAATCACACTATTGAGAGCTGAAAAAAAGATAATGATCTGCTTATTTTCTCTCTTCATAAACACAAAAATGCTCGCGCCTCATGAATTTAATCATTTAAATGAGAAATAAAAAACGCATATTCTAATAATTTTCCTTGCACAAAATCTTACAAAAAAACGGAATAATTTTACGCAAAATAAGGCTTTTCCTTACCAATTTGTAAGGTTTCTTTCTAACGAAAATATCTTGTAATTTTAAAATAAATCCCCATAATAAGGAGAGGTATGCTGGAATTTCATCAGCGGCGCCTGGGGTTGCTTATAGAGGTAAAGTAAGAACTCACACAAACCTGTTGCTTTAACAGTATAAGTTTTAACCCCGACATCTGATGGAACATATGCTAAAGGACTTTATATTATGGCTGATTTTAAAAATTTACGTTCGGCGTCTGTTTCCCGTGCCGATGCATCAATTGATCAAGGATTGCGCAGCTATATGCTGGGCGTTTATAATACGATGACTATTGGATTGCTTATTACAGCTGCTGCTGCTTACGCAATTGCATCATTAGCAACAACGACAGATATGAGCCAAGCAGCCGCTCAAATCAGTAGAAGTATTTACTTGACTCCATTTGGAGTGACGTTTTACACATCGCCACTTTCCTACATTGTCATGTTTGCACCACTTGTGGCGGTATTATTTCTCAGTTTTAAAATCAACACATTGAGCACAAGTGCAGCGCGTAGTCTCTTTTTTGGTTATGCTGCCCTCGTTGGACTTTCACTGTCCTCCATAACTTTGCGTTACACGACAGAAAGTGTTGTACAAACCTTTGTTATTACCGCTGCAGCTTTTGGTGCTCTTTCGCTTTATGGTTATACAACAAAGCGTGATCTCACAGCGATAGGGTCATTCCTCTTTATGGGTTTGGTTGGTTTAATGCTTGCTATGGTTGTGAATATCTTTCTTGGATCAAGTGCTTTGCAATTCGCAATCTCCGTGATTGGCGTATTGGTTTTTGCTGGTTTAACAGCTTACGATACACAAAACATTAAATTAATGTATTATGAAGGAGATGGGGCTGATACTAAAGGACGTAAAGTTATTATGGGTGCTCTCAGTCTTTATCTTGATTTCATAAATATGTTTGTTTTCTTGCTACAGTTTCTTGGCTCAAATCGTGACTGAGTATAAAAATCATAGCTCAATTAAAGAGCCTTGTTTCTTTTAAGAAACAAGGTTCTTTTATTTTTAATCGAGCGTTTACCCTTTACCTTTTAGGTAAAACCCTCTTCATAAAATAATAAAGATGCCTTATAAGCAAAAATTTCCTTGGTTTACCGCATTTATCCAGAAAAAGCTCCATAGCTCTCTTTTAAAGGCTATCCGTAATAGCTCTTATTATCAATCAGATATAATCAACCGAAATAACCATTATGATCTTACCGTTGCTTCCTATAATGTTCATAAATGCATAGGTGTTGATAAGGTTTTTAACCCTACCCGTATTGTAAATGTTATTGCTGAATTGCAAATTGATATACTCGCCCTCCAAGAAGCAGATAAACGTTTTGGAGAACGCGTAGGTTTGATTGATCTTGAACTGTTAAAAACCGAAACGGGATTGATTCGAGTGCCTTTGAATCCCATGTCCCCTCACGGCCATGGTTGGCATGGTAATGCTCTTTTTGTGCGAAAAGGGCGTATCCGTGATATCTTACAAATCGCTCTTCCTGGTATTGAACCACGTGGCGCTGTAATTGTAGAGTTGGAAATGGATGCAGGTCTTATTCGCATTATTGCTGCTCATTTTGGTTTACTACGCCATTCTCGCAATCAACAAACAAAAACGCTTCTCACACTCTTACAAAAACGCCCCCTTATGCCTACACTTCTTATTGGAGACTTTAATGAATGGCGTGTGGGTAAAGGCTCATCCTTAAACCATTTTTCTCCTTATTTTGACAGCACACTTGGAACTGTGCCAAGCTTTCCTTCTCGTTTTCCCTTTCTAGCTCTTGATAGAATTTTTGCTTTTCCCCATCAATTGGTAACAAATATTGAAAACCACCATTCACCACTTGCACGCATTGCCTCAGATCATTTGCCTATCAAAGCCTATCTTAATCTTGCTAATGCAATGACCATTCTTGAAAAGAAAATAAGTGGAAAGAACTAATGTGCCTCATCCCAATTTTGAGCAACCATTACTTTTACCTCAAGCGGTACAGACAAAGAAAGGACTGGCATTGTAGCATTTTCCATAACTTTTTTAACAACAGCCATGGTTTTTTCACTCTCATTTTCTGGTACCTCAAAAATCAATTCATCATGCACTTGTAGCAACATTTTTGCTGACAATCTTTCTTTTGCCAAAGCATCTTCCATTTGAATCATAGCACGACGAATAATATCCGCCGCTGATCCTTGAATTGGTGCGTTGATAGCAGCCCGCTCATTAAAGGCACGTACCTGTGAATTAGCTGCTTTTATTTCTGGATAATGGATACGACGTCCAAAAATTGTTTCTACATAACCATTTTGGCGTGCAAATTCTTTAGTCGTTTCCATATAGTCTTTAATTCCTGGAAACCGTTCAAAATAAAGTTGGATATAACGGCTTGCCTCTTGGCGTGAAAGACCCAATTGGTTTGCTAAACCAAAAGCTGAAATACCATAAATAATGCCAAAATTAATCGCTTTTGCACGTCGGCGTATATCTGAATGCATTCCCTCTATCGCAACCCCAAACATCTGTGATGCTGTAATAGCGTGAATATCCTGGCTTTGTGCAAAAGCTTCTTTTAAGGCTGTAATGTTGGCAATATGTGCGAGAATGCGCAATTCAATCTGGCTGTAATCAGCCGAGAGGAGCATATGCCCTTTTGGAGCAATAAAAGCTGCTCGTATTTTACGTCCCTCTGTTGTCCGTACAGGAATATTTTGTAAATTAGGTTCCGATGATGATAAACGACCCGTTGATGTTATTGCCAAAGAATAATTCGTATGAATGCGTCCTGTTTTTGGTAAAATGTAAGAAGGTAAAGCATCTGTATAAGTCGATTTTAGTTTTGCAAGTTGACGCCAATCGACAATTTTACGTGGTAAAACATGACCATCAGCCGCCAACTCCTCTAAGGTCTGAGCAGAAGTTGACCATTGACCACCTTTGGTCTTAGCACCTCCAGGTAAACCCATTTTGCCAAAAAGGATATCCCCTAATTGCTTTGGTGAGGCAAGATTAAATTTTTCACCAGCTAGCTGATAAATTTCTTCTTCCAGAATCAAAGCAGCTTGTGCTAATTCTCCTGAAAGGCGTAATAAAACTTGCCTATCAACCAGAATCCCACGTTCTTCCATTCTTGCAAGAACTTCTATCAGTGGTCGATCAAGGCGCTCATAAATTTTTGTCATTCTTTGAGCTATAAGCTGTGGTTTTAAAACTTGCCATAAACGAAGCGTTACATCAGCATCCTCAGCAGCATAAAGAGTTGCCTGCTTCAAATCTACTTGCGCAAAAGAAGTAATCTTTTTCCCATTATATGTTAAATCCTTGTAAGCTATCGGTTGATGTCCCAACCAACGCTTCGATAAATCATCCATATTATGTGTTAAAGTTCCAGCATCTAAAACATATGATAAAAGCATAGTATCATCAAAAGAGCGTATCACAATGCCGTATTGTTTCATCACTAACCAATCATATTTGATATTCTGGCCAATTTTTAACACTGCTTGATTTTCTAATATCGGCTTTAAAAGCGTCAAAGCCTTTTGTGTCTCAATCTGTTCGACAATACGTCCCCCTCCTAAAAGATCATCTCCTCCTTCAAAATGTTCAAGAGGCACATAAGCCGCTTTTTCCGGCTGTAATGCCAAGGAAAAACCAACAAGCTTTGCTTGCATAGGATCAAGAGAAGTCGTTTCAGTATCAAAAGCGAAAAAACCTTGCTCTTGTGCTTCCAAGAGCCATTCTTTTAAAATTTCTTCATCAAGAATGGTCGTATAGGCATCTCTTGTAATTTTTTGAGCCAACGCTTGATCTTTACGTTTTTGTGCTAAAAATTGTGGAGAATCTTCAGAAAAATTATCAGATATTGCTCTCTCAGCTTTTTTAATATCCTGATCCCGCTCTTGTGCAGAATTAGCCCATTCAACATCGATATCAAGTGCATCAATAGCTGCTGCGTCACATGCTGTTGCCTCTGCTACACGACGTGTTAATGTTGTAAATTCCATAGATTTAAGAAAAGCGATTAAACGCGGACCATCTTGTGGTTCTAAAATAAAATCATCTAAACTATTGTCTAGCGGCACATCTCTTTTAAGTCGAACCAATTCACGAGAAATTTGTGCCTGTTCACTGTAGGCTTGAAGATTTTCACGTCGTTTTGTTTGCTTAACTTCCAAGACATGCTGAAATAAAAGATCAAGGGTACCAAATTGATCTAACAATTGAGCTGCAATTTTAGGACCAATACCTGGAATACCAGGAACATTATCAGTTGGATCCCCAATCAAAGCTTGCAAATCGACCATTTTTTCTGGTGCAACACCCCATTTTTCTATAACCTCAGAAACACCAATATGCTTATCTTTCATCCCATCATACAAGGATACATGCCCATTCACCAATTGCATAAGATCTTTGTCAGAAGAAATAATT
Organism: Bartonella sp. P12B; assembly: GCF_055796185.1. Classification (NCBI taxonomy): domain Bacteria; kingdom Pseudomonadati; phylum Pseudomonadota; class Alphaproteobacteria; order Hyphomicrobiales; family Bartonellaceae; genus Bartonella; species Bartonella sp. P12B. Next base: position 172,969 of record NZ_JBTTDI010000001.1, read on the forward strand.
GTTGTTTTTGCTCCAGCCTTCGTTGCCAATTGTGCATAGGTAGCAATTAAATCATCCGCTTCAAATCCTTCCTTTTCGATACAAGGTAAATTAAAGGCTTTCGTTGCTTGGCGTATTAAAGAAAATTGAGGAATAAGATCTTCTGGAGGTGTCTCACGATTCGCTTTATATTGTGGATAAATTTGTTTACGAAATGTATCGGATGAATAGTCGAAAATAACAGCAAAATGTGTTGGAACAACACCGGTAGCTGTATTTCGCGCATCACAGAGCAATTTCCACAGCATATTACAAAAACCAGCTACAGCTCCTACAGGAAGTCCATCCTTTTTGCGCTTTAAAGGCGGCAAAGCATAATAAGCACGAAAAATATAGCCCGATCCATCAACCAAAAAAAGATGATCTGTTTCTTTCATGACAGGTTCATTCTCTCCATTTCAATCAAAAAATAATTCATTTTCATATATTTTTTTACTTTAAATTTTAAAATTTATCGAATTGCCTCTAAAAAGCCATTTTTTGTTTTCATAAAGCGTGAAGTCGTTGCACTGTAGTACCTAGAGCTTTTCTTTGCTGTTACAGGATATAATAGCTTTCATTTTGCTCCTCCTATGATAGCTGAGGTACGATGTAATGACAGGGTCGTTGTGGTGTTCCCCTCCCCACAACGACCATATTTTTTTGAACTATTTTTTAGAGATTTTTTTCTTTCTAACTTTTTAAATAATCTTCTTAAGAAAAAGAGGGAAAAATTATTCAGGAATTTTGAAGTCATTCCACAAAGCCTTTTCACCCATTTTACTAATAAAATCAGCATGCATATTTTTTTCTTGCGCACTTAATCTTGAAGGTAAAGTTTGTGGACGAAATTTAACTGTGTTGAGAGCATCTTTGTCATTTTGGGTATTTTCATAAACATCCTCTCTGTTATCAAAACTCAAGACGCCCTGTTTTCCACCAATGAGTTCAATATAAACATCAGCGAGAATCTCTGCATCAAGCAAAGCACCATGAAGAATACGATGGCTATTATCAATTCCAAAACGTTTGCACAAAACATCAAGAGAGTTAGGACCCATAGGAAATTTACGCCGTGCCATAGCCAATGTATCAAGAATATTATCAACACTGATAAGCGGTTTATTTGCTCGTCCTAGCTCTGCATTAAGAAAACCAATATCAAAACTAGCATTATGCGCAATCATCATTGCACCATTGATAAATTCTAAAAATTCATCAGCAATATCACTAAAGCTTTTCTCATTTTTCAAGCGCTCATTGGTTAATCCATGAATTGCTACAACTTCATCAGGAATAATAACGCCTTGTGGGTTCAAATAAACGTGGAATCGGCGTCCTGTGAGATAACGATTAACCATCTCTACACAACCGATTTCAATTATGCGATCTTTCTCTTTATCTAAACCCGTTGTTTCTGTATCAAAAATAATTTCACGCATGATTTCAATTCTTTAGTAAACTCTTTATTACATAAAAAACTTGTTGCCGTGTATTCTCTAAATCTTTTCCTGTATCAATAACAAAATCAGCACGTTCTCGTTTTTTTTCATCAGACATTTGCCTAGCATTTATAAAGGCAAATTTTCTTTCATTCATATTTGAGCGAATCAGAGCACGCTCCTTCTGTATTGATAGTGGTGCAGAAACAACAATCACACTGTCTACACGCTTTTCACTCTTTGTTTCAAAAAGAAGAGGAATATCGAGAACAACTAATTTTTCTCCTTGTTGGCGTGCTGTATCAATAAACTCTTTTTCTTTCCTTTGTACCAAAGGATGAATTATTTTTTCTAATGTTTGTAATTTTTTATTATCGTTGATCACAATCTCCGAAAGCTTGAGGCAATCAATTTTGCCATTTTCAACAACACTAGGAAATATACGTGCTATGAGTGATAAGATTGGCTCACTTTTATAAAGTTGGTGCACTGCATTGTCAGCACTAAAAACAGAAATACCAGCTTGTTTAAAAAAATCAGCAACTGTTGATTTTCCCATAGCGATTGATCCGGTCAACCCTATAATTTTCATCCTATCTCTTCACCCATATCCTTTAAAATTGCTGTTCGTAGTGTCTTTGTTACCTGTGGTCTTATGCCAAACCATCGTTCAAAACCAGGAACAGCTTGATGTAAAAGCATACCAAGTCCATCTACTATCCTTAAACCATGCGCTTTTGCTTGTTGTAAAAAAGGCGTTATCAATGGCGTGTAAACTATATCTGTTACTAACGCTGTTGTTTTTGTTTTCTGAAAATCACAAAAAAAAGAATCACTTTTTTTTTCGTGTGAGTTTGTCATACCCACCGAAGTTGTATTAATAATTAAATCAGCTTTGTGAAGTACTTCATCAACACGATACCAATCATGGACCTCAACAGGTTTTCCAAAATACTCTGCTAAATCATCGGCACGTTGTTTTGTACGATTAAGTAACAAAATACGTTCAAATCCACGTTTTTTTAAAGCATATAGGACAGCTCGAGCAGCACCACCCGCACCAAAAACAAGTGCTGTTTCACCACCCCACTCAGGAACAAAATCATCAAGATTGGCACTAAAGCCATAGGCATCGCTATTTGTTGCACAAAGTTTATCCCCTTCATACCACAGTGTATTAACAGCACCAATTATTGTTGCTACATTATCTTTATAATTTGCTAAGTGAAAAGCTTCTTGTTTATAGGGAAGAGTGACATTTCCCCCGCAAAAACCCCTTCTTTGTATAGATGTGAAAAAATCTTTAAATTTTTCAGGAGCTACTTCCTGTGCTAAATATTCACCTTGCAAATTATATTGTTTAAGCCAAAAATTGTGAATTTTTGGTGATTTTGAATGGTGAATAGGTGTGCCAATAACAAAAGCACGTGGAAAAACTGTTTTTTTATACCCTGTTGTTAACTCAACCATCTATAGCCCCTAAATACCGCAATTTTATTAATAAAGGCAATAAAGGTAAACCAATAATGGTAAAAAAATCTCCATCAATCTTTTCAAAAAGTTGGATTCCTTCCCCTTCAATTTGATATACTCCCACACTGTTAAAAACATCTATTCCTACACGTGCTAAATAACTTTCAATAAACTCTGATGAAAGAAAACGGACTGTCATCTGTGCACTAAAAGCTTCATTCCAAATTTCTTGACCATTTTTAAATAAAGCCACTGCACTATGAAGGAAATGTGTCTTTCCTGATAAATCACATAAACGTTGATGTGCTTCCTTTTTACTTGTAACTTTATGAATAACTTGTCCCTCTAAATCAAGAACTTGATCACAACCAATGACTACAGAATCAGGAAAGCGATCAGAAACATTTTTTGCCTTTGCACTTGCAAGAGAACAACTCAGTTTTTTAGGATCTTGTGTTTCCACTGTTTTTTCTATTTCTCTTTCATTAAAAGAAGCTCCTTCAACGAAAAAGTTTAAACCTGCTTTTTTCAATAATTGTGCACGATAAGAACTAAGAGATGCTAATATTAATCTATCTGCTACCATATTTTTTCATTTTCCTTCACGGAATCGCGACAAAAGCTCAAAGATAGCAGCAGCGGTTTCTTCAATAGAGCGTCTTGTTACATCAAGAATAGGCCAACCGAAGCGTTCGCAAATACGTTTTGCATAGGTTAACTCTTCAGCTATACTGATTTTATTCGTATAGCTTTCAATAGCAGGAGACTCTCCTAAATCTCGATTTTGACGAACATGTGAGATTCTTTCAGCTGAAGCGATTAAACCAATAATCAAAGCATTTTTTGCTTCTAAAATAGCTTCTGGTAAATCAATACCCGGAATAAGAGGAATATTAGCTGTTTTGATTCCACGATTTGCTAAATAGATACTGGTAGGTGTTTTAGAGGTTCTTGAAATCCCTACAAGGATTACATCTGCCCCTGTTAAATCATTGGAAGACTGTCCATCATCATGCTCTATTGTAAAATCTAATGCATCAATACGACGAAAGTAATCTGCATTGAGATCATGCTGTGCACTCACACGTAAATTTGTTGGTATTCCAAGGTAAGACTGAAAAGCATCCAAAACAGGATGTAGTATATCAATACAAGGAACTTCTATTTTTTCACATCTTCTCCTAAGAAGTAGCTTAATTTTTTTATCAATAATTGTATAAAGAACAATACCTGGTTCTTGCTGTATCTCATCAAGAGCTCTCTGCAACTGTGTTTCGTTACGAATCATAGGATAGATGTGCTCTATTGCGTGACTCATCGTGTATTGCGATGCAACCGCTCTTCCAACAGAAATTAATGTTTCCCCCGTTGCATCAGAAAGCATGTGTAAATGAAAGGATTTTTTCTCTCTTGTCACAAAAATTTTAACTCCTTGTTAACAAATGTGTATATATGATCAGCCTCTTTTATAAAACTAAAATTTAGCAAAAAAATTCCATTTTTATGCACAAATTGAACAGCTGTGATAATTGAATTTCCTCTTATGATGAAACAATGGGGATAATGCTTTTAAGATCATGTTATAACTGTTCTTTTTTCTTTTATTTTTGGGGATAAAATTGAGGACAGAGAAAGTATAATTAATAATTCACATTATACACAGACATAAATAATAAGAATCTCCTTTTAGAATCTATATTAATACAAAAAATATAGGAAAAATAAAAAAATAATATGAATTCATCGATAGATATTATATTATCTCTTATAAAAATGTTTTTTATTTAATTATTACTTAAAATTATATAATCAATTTTTTTATAAAATTATTTAATATCATATGATAATAATTCATGTAAATGATGCTTGCAGATTTTAAAAATTGAGTGTAGAATTCTTTTTTCTTATAAGAATATTTCATTCTTTTTATTCTAAGGATAATTCCCCCATCACTTAAAGAGCGTATTTCATGCAAGAAATGAAACTACAAGAACTTAAAAGTAAAAATCCCGTTGAACTTGTTTCTTTTGCTGAAGCATTGGAAGTTGAAAATGCTTCCCTAATGCGAAAACAAGAGTTAATGTTCGCCATTTTAAAAAAACTTGCTTCACAAGACGTAGAAATTATTGGAGAGGGAGTCGTTGAAGTCTTACAAGATGGATTTGGATTTTTGCGATCTGCTGATGCCAATTATCTTCCAGGACCTGATGATATTTACCTTTCTCCTGCACAAATTCAATCTTTTTCTTTAAAAACAGGTGATACAGTTGAAGGTCCTATACGGAGTCCAAAAGAAGGAGAACGCTATTTTGCTCTTCTTAAAATTAATACGATCAATTTTGAAGATCCTGAAAAAATTCGTTATAAAATTCATTTTGATAATCTCACTCCTCTTTATTCAAATGAACGCTTTCAGATGGAAATACAAAATCCTACAGAAAAGGATATGTCATCACGGGTAATTGACTTAATATCTCCATTAGGAAAGGGACAGAGAGGACTCATTGTAGCACCTCCTCGGACAGGAAAAACAGTTTTACTTCAAAATATTGCCCATTCTATCACGACTAATCATCCTGAATGTTATCTTATTGTTCTTTTGATTGATGAACGACCAGAAGAAGTTACTGATATGCAGCGTTCTGTAAAAGGAGAAGTTGTTTCTTCTACTTTCGATGAACCAGCAATACGTCATGTTCAAGTCGCTGAGATGGTCATTGAAAAAGCAAAACGACTTGTTGAATATGGGCGTGATGTTGTTATCCTTCTTGATTCTATTACACGCCTTGGGCGTGCTTATAATACGGTTGTTCCTTCATCAGGGAAAGTTTTGACAGGTGGTGTGGATGCAAATGCTCTACAGCGTCCTAAACGTTTTTTTGGTGCTGCACGTAATATTGAGGAAGGTGGATCTTTAACTATTATTGCAACGGCTTTGATTGATACTGGTAGTCGTATGGATGAGGTTATTTTTGAGGAATTCAAAGGAACAGGTAATTCAGAAATTGTTCTTGATCGTAAAGTTGCTGATAAGCGTATTTTTCCCGCTATGGATATTTTGAAATCTGGAACACGTAAGGAAGAGCTTTTAGTAGCACGGCAAGATTTGCATAAGATTTTTGTACTTCGTCGTATTTTGACACCTATGAATGTCACTGATGCAATTGAATTTCTCATTGATAAATTAAAACAAACGAAAAATAATAGTGAGTTTTTTGATTCAATGAATACATAAAAACATTAAGTTTTTCGCTTAGGATATATCCTGTGGATACAATCTTTGCTGTTTCGAGTGGGTTGTTGCCTTCAGGGGTTGCAGTCATTCGACTTTCTGGTCCTCATGTTGTGAATATTGTTAAGACGCTTTGTGGTTGTCTACCTAAAGCGCGGTTTATGCATTATGGAAATCTTACTGCTTGTGATGGTAGTTTTTTAGATTCTGCTTTGACTGTTTTTTTTCCTGCTCCTCATAGTTTTACAGGAGAAGATTGTGCAGAGTTTCATTTGCATGGAGGAAAAGCAGTTGTTAATCGTTTTCTCGATGAATTATCTACATTTTCTGGATGTCGTCTTGCAGAAGCGGGTGAGTTTTCACGTCGTGCATTTATGGAGGGAAAATTAGATCTTGTTCAAGCAGAAGGTCTTGCTGATTTAATAGAAGCAGAAACGGAAAGTCAGCGACGTTTAGCTGTTATGGGGACAAGTGGGCATTTAACAACGCTTTATCGTGATTGGCGTCATAAAATTATGAAAGCACGTGCTTTTATTGAAGCAGAACTTGATTTTGTTGATGAAGCTGATATCCCAAACGCAATATCTGATAAAGTTTGGAAAAATATGGAAGATCTTTGCGCTTCTCTTCGAGAGCATATTGATGAAGGGGAACGTGCGAGTATTTTACGTGATGGGTTAAAAATTGTTATTGCCGGTTCACCAAATTCTGGAAAATCAAGTATTATGAATCGTTTGGCTGGAAGACCTGTTTCTATTGTGACAGAGGAAGCGGGTACAACCCGCGATGCTTTAGAAATGAGGTTGATTCTTGGTGGTTTACCTATTTTTTTAACGGATACTGCTGGTTTTAGAGAAACAGAAAATAAGATAGAACTGTTGGGAATAGAAGTAGCTAAGCAGCATGTTAGGGATGCTGATTTGGTTGTTTTAGTTTATGATATGGGAAATCCTAAAGAGATTGATTTACCAGAAACATCAGCTGAAATATGGCATGTTGGGAATAAACTTGATCTTTATGAAGAAAATAAAAAACATTATTTTATACAATTTTCTGCTTTAACTGGTTTAAATTTTGATTGTTTTATTAAGGAACTTGAATCCTTTTGTTTACGTCGTGTTTCTGAAATTGGGAATCTTGTTCCAGCACGTAAAAGACAACTTCAGTTATTAAAAGAGGCTGTTAAAGAAATTGAGACTTCTGTGAATTATACTTCTCTTGATTTAAGTTTACGGGCAGAACATCTTCGTCGTGCGAGTGATTTTCTTGGAAAAATTACTGGAGATATAGATGTTGAAGATTTGCTTGATATTATTTTTTCAGAATTTTGTGTTGGTAAATAATGATTCACGTGAAACATTGATTATTTCAATAGACACATTTAAAAGATGATGTATTTTATATCTTGTTTCACGTGAAACTTGAAAAGTGTTATTTATGGAATGAATTCTGATGCAATTCTATGATGTTATTGTTGTTGGAGGTGGTCATGCTGGTTGTGAAGCTGCTTCAGCTTCAGCTCGTGCAGGTGCGCGGACAGCTCTTGTTACACAGAAAATATCGGCATTAGGGACAATGTCGTGTAATCCCGCTATTGGTGGACTTGGAAAAGGGCATCTGGTTCGTGAAATTGATGCTTTGGATGGTCTTATGGGAAAAGCAGCAGATGCTGCTGGAATTCAATTTAGACTTCTTAATCGACGAAAAGGACCAGCAGTAAGAGGACCTCGTACACAAGCTGATAGACAACTCTATAAAAAAGCAATTCAAAATTTTTTACAAGAACAAGATAATCTCATTCTCATTGAAGATGAAGTTGTTGATTTGATTATTAAAGATGGTTGTGCTTCAGGTGTTGTTTTAAAAAATAAAGGAACAATTTTTTCTGGTGCTGTTGTTTTAACAACAGGGACGTTTTTAAATGGTTTTATTCATATTGGTGGTAAAACGTGGACTGCTGGACGGATGGGAGATGAATCGAGTATACATCTCGCTGAACGTTTAAAAAGTTATAAGATAAATCTTGGAAGATTAAAAACAGGAACTCCTGCACGCCTTAGCAAAAAAACAATAGATTGGGATTCTCTTCAAAAACAGCAAGCTGATGAAGATCCCGTTCCCTTTTCTCTTTTAACAGAAAAAATTGAACAACCACAAATTGAATGTGCAATAACACGTACAAACGCCAAAACACATAAAATTATTAGTGAAAATATTCATCGATCTGCTTTATATTCTGGAAATATTGAAGGGTTAGGACCACGTTATTGTCCTTCTGTTGAAGATAAAATTGTTAAATTTGGAGAACGTGATGGACATCAAATTTTTTTAGAACCTGAAGGGTTAGATGATGATACTGTTTATCCAAATGGTCTTTCTACTTCTCTTCCTGAAGATGTACAAATTTCTTTTTTGAAAACTATTGAAGGTTTGCAAAATGTTAAGATCCTTCAACTTGGTTATGCTATTGAATATGATTTTGTTAATCCACAACAATTAACAAAAACATTGGAATTACGCTCCTTACCAGGTTTGTTTTTAGCAGGTCAAATTAATGGTACAACGGGATATGAAGAGGCTGCAGCACAAGGTCTTTTAGCTGGATTGAATGCCGCACGTAAGGTCGGTAAATTAGAGGAAATACTTATAAGCCGGTCTACAGCTTATATTGGTGTTATGATCGATGATTTAGTCTCACGTGGAGTTTGTGAACCCTATCGAATGTTTACATCACGTGCTGAATTTCGTTTGTCTTTACGGTCTGATAATGCTGATGTTCGATTAACACCTTTAGCACAGCAATGGGGTATTGTAAGTAAAGCCCGTTGGGAGTGTTATAAACAAAAACAACAACGTCTTGATCAAGCACGATCAATATGTCAGGAGCTTTTTCTAACCCCCAATCAAGCTTCTGCATATGGGTTGAAAGTCAATCACGATGGCGTTCGACGTTCAGCTTATGATTTTCTTGCTTATCCTAGCATAACTATAGAGCGCCTTTCACAATTTTGGCCGCAACTACAATCACTCGACTCTAAAACTGTTGAATCCTTAGAAATTGAGGCACAATATGCAGTTTATTTAGAAAAACAAGCACAGGATATAGCTTCTCTTCAGCGTGATGAACGTTTAGAAATCCCTTCTTCTCTTGATGTTCAATCAATTTCAGGTCTTTCAAATGAATTGAAGACAAAGATTCAACAAATATCACCACGTTCAATCGCTGATGCTCAAAAAATTGATGGAATGACGCCAGCAGCATTATCCCTTATTATTACATCTATTCAACGTCAACGACGCGAAAAGGCTAAATCAGCTTAATGGATATTTCTATACAGAAAAAATATCAAGAACTCTTAAATATTGTTCCTTCTGTTTCACGTGAAACGATGGAAAATTTAATACAGTTTGAAAATTTAATAACACAATGGAATACACATATTAATTTAGTCTCTCATGCGACAGTACCAGTTTTATGGACACGCCATATCTTGGATTGTGCACAAATTTATCCCTTGCACAGTGATTTATTAAATTGGTGTGATCTTGGATCAGGTGGTGGATTTCCTGCAATCGTTATTGCCATTTTTCTGAAAGAAAAAAAAGAAGGGCATATTGATCTCGTTGAGAGTAATGGGAAAAAAGTAGCTTTTTTGCGAACAGTTATTGCTCAGCTTAATCTTCCAGCAAAAGTTTATCATTGTAGAATTGAAGATGTATACAAAAAAATAGATGCACCAGAGATTATAACAGCACGGGGATTAGCTTCTCTCGATACGCTCCTACAACTTATTTTTCCTCTCTTAACAAAAAAAACAATAGCTCTTTTGCAAAAAGGTCGGGATTACTCTACAGAAATAAAAAATGCCTCTGCCAATTGGCAGTTTGATCTGCTAGAACATAAAAGTAAAATTGATGAAAATTCTGTTATTTTAGAAATTTCTCATGTTCGATCATATAGAGGGTAAAGCAAAATGAGCGAAACACGGATTATCGCTATTGCAAACCAAAAGGGTGGAGTCGGAAAAACAACCACTGCAATTAATCTTGCTACAGCTTTGGCAGCTATTGGTGAAAATGTTCTCATTATGGATATTGATCCACAAGGGAATGCAAGTACAGGATTGGGAATTGATCGTAATAGCCGTCCTTTATCTTCTTATGATGTGTTTATTTCAGGAATTTCAGTCACACAAGCAGCTTTGAAAACAGCCGTCCCAAATCTCCATATTGTACCCTCTACACTTGATCTTTTAGGTGTAGAAATGGAAATTGCTTCCTCTCAAGATCGTATACAACGATTACGTAAAGCTCTTTGTGATGATCCAAAGATGGAAAAAAAATACAGTTATATTTTAATTGATTGTCCGCCGTCTCTTAATCTTCTCACACTTAATGCTATGGGGGCTGCAGATTCGGTTTTAGTCCCTATGCAGTGTGAATTTTTAGCACTTGAAGGATTAAGTCAATTGCTTGAAACAGTAAAACAAGTGCGATCTGTTCTTAATCCTTCTTTAGAAATTCAAGGTATTGTTCTAACAATGTATGATGGACGTAATAATCTTTCTAATCAAGTTGTCGAAGATGTCCGCTCTTTTATGGGAGATAAAGTTTATCGCACTGTCATTCCGCGAAATGTGCGGGTATCAGAAGCACCTTCTTTTGGTAAACCAGTATTGCTTTATGATTTAACATGCGCCGGTAGTCAGGCTTACTTGCGTCTAGCTTCGGAAGTCATTCAACGCGAAAAACAAGCACATGCTGCTGCTTAAAAATATAAAAGATAATTTTTATAAAAAACTCAAAGAGAAAAACTATGAATGATGATCAATCAAAAAAAAGACTGGGTCGTGGATTAGCGGCATTAATTGGGGATATCGGTTTAAACAATGATTTTACACGTTCATCAAATACTGACAAATTTACAGAGTCCTCTACAATATCCCCTGTTTCTGAAAAATTTGTTTCTCTTGAATCCATTTCGTGCAATCCACATAATCCACGACGTCATTTTACCGATTCAGAACTTGATAATTTAGCGCAATCAATTCGCCAGCATGGTGTCGTTCAGCCTGTTATTGTGAGACCTTCCCGTGATAATCCTCACCGATTTGAGTTGATTGCTGGTGAAAGACGGTGGCGTGCTGCACAGCGAGCCAATTTAAGTAAATTACCAGTTATTGTTCGCGATGTAGATGATAAAACGGCTTTAGAATTGGCAATTATTGAAAATGTTCAACGTGCCGACCTTAATCCTATCGAAGAGGCAATGGGGTATGAAATTTTGCTCAATGAGCATGGATATACGCAAGCAGATTTGGCACAAGTTATTGGGAAAAGCCGGAGTCATGTTGCTAATACGCTTCGTTTATTAAAACTTCCACAAAAAGTGCAGCAATTTTTAACGGATGGACAACTTTCAGCTGGTCATGCACGCTGTCTTATTACTGTCGATAATCCACAAGATTTAGCTGAAAAAATTATTCGCGAAGGACTTTCTGTTCGTCAAACGGAAATACTTGCATATGAACAAGCAAATCCTAAAGTCAAAAAAAGAACCGCCGTGGAGAAAGATACAGAAACAAAATCTTTAGAAAAATTACTTGCAGATGTTATTGGAATGAAAGTTATCATTAGGCATGGCAAAAAAGGCGGTGATCTAAAAATACATTATTCTTCATTAGAGCAATTGGATGATATTTGCCGACGTTTACAAGGTTAAATTCATTGTCTAAAAAGAGATAAGCTATTTACAACTTCCTTTTAAAATAACAAGCAATCGATATAAATGTTTTTTACCAAATTCCAAATTGCTTAAAAATATAGGAGTTTTTTCAGGAGAAGAAAAACCTTCTCTTTTAAGCTTTTCAGGGGAAGATTCAAAAGATTCATTTAAAAGTTCTGTTACTATTTCTTGAATTGCCAAATTACCAAGAGCAAAATCTCTTGCTGTGATCTTATTTTTTCTTAAAAGAGCCATTAATTTTGGTTGAGCAGAAATAAGAGCGATAAATCCTTCAAGGCTAGTATTATAGTTCTTATGAGATGTTTTTAGCTCTGGTGGTAAGTTTTTACAATCCTTTTCAATTTGTTCCACTTTTAAAAGGAAATCTTCTGTTAAGGTATAGTTTTCTATAACACGTGGAAAATTAAACGAATTGTTTTTTTCCTTTGCTGTTGTCATTTGAGTGTATAGCACAAAAAGAAAAAGGAAAAACAAAAGGTATATAAACCTAAACATGGCTAGAAATTATCCTTTCTTCTTCGGATTTCAGCAAAGACCTCTTCATCTGTTTGATTTTCCATAGAAAGTTCTTTTCGTAAAGGACTACTATCCCAGCGAAGAAAAGGGTTGGTAGCTTTTTCTTGCCCTAAGGTTACTGGTAAAGTCATAGCGTTTTTTGCGCGTAGTAAGAACACTTCTTCTGTTCTTTGATGAAGTTTTTGATTGTGTGGGTCAATTGTTAATGCAAAAAGAGCATTGGTTTTTGTATATTCATGACCACAATAAAGAAGTGTTTCATCGGGAAGATGACGAAGCTTTTTTAAAGAGTGTAGCATTTGTGAAGGCGTCCCTTCAAAAAGACGTCCACAACCGAGAGAAAAAAGTGTGTCTCCAGCAAAAAGGATTCCCTCTTCAGGGAAATAATAAGATAATGCACCTAAAGTATGACCAGGTGTTGAAAGAGCTAAAAATGGGCGCGTGCCAAAGAAAGAACTTTCGTCCGGTTGAAGTGTTTGGTCAAGATGATTAATCTTTTCTTTTTCTGTTTCTGGTCCAATCACTACAGCTTTATAAATTTGTTTTAATTCTTCCAGTGCTTCTACATGGTCATAATGATGATGCGTTACAAAAATAGTTTGAAGAGTCCAGTTGCGGCGTTTTAGAGCTTTTTGAATCGCATTGCTTTCCGGTGCATCAATTGCTGCTGTGTAGCCACTTCTTTCATCATGAATGAGTACACCAAAATTATCTTCTCGACACATGAACTGTTCAACTAACACGTATTCTCTCCATGAATAGTCTATGGCGATGAAGCTACAAAACAATTTATAGTAATAAAGGTGTTGTTTTCAAGAATTAGATTTGTCCTCTTCTGTAAAAAGACCTGTTGAATGTTTGATTATAAGAGGCATTTGAATGAGCATAAAAAGAACTGTTATAGGCATAACACCAAATACTTTAAAACTGGTCCAAAAGTTATCGCTAAAATTACGCCAAACAATTTCATTGAGAAGAGCAAGAAAAATGAAAAAAAATGCCCAACGATATGTGAGTTTTTTCCACCCTAAATCATCAATTTTTAAAGTAGAATCAAGAGCATAACGCAAAAGTGGTTTTTTAAAAAGCATGCCACCAAAAAGAATAAGAGCAAATAAAATATTAATGATTGTTGGTTTCATTTTGATAAAAGTGTCATTATGAAGCCAAAGCGTTAAAAATCCAAAGACTAGAACAAAGATTCCTGAGATAAGAGGCATTATAGGAATTTTTCGTGTAAGAACCCATGATAGGCTTAGGGCAACTATGATCGCTACCATGAAAATGGCTGTTGCAGGAAAAATAGGTTTACTAAAATTTTTAAAAATTCCAATGTTGTTTATCAACCACTCACCCTTATAATTAGCAAGAAAAAAGGCAACCAATGGTCCCATCTCTAAGAAAAATTTAAGTGTGGGTGAAAGGAGATCTTGTTGATTATTCTTGATATGGTTAGAATCGGGATTATTATGCGAATGTGGCTTAAATGAAGTTTTTTTCATGCGTGTCTTCCTGCAATAGTTTCGGCGAAGTCAGAAGCAGAAAAAGGTTGAAAATCCTCTATATTCTCTCCTATACCGATAAAATAAACGGGTAATTTATATTTTGCTGCAATGGCAACAAGAATTCCTCCTCGTGCAGTGCCATCGAGCTTTGTCATGATGAGACCATTAACGCCAGCAATTTCACGGAAAATATCCACTTGGTTTAGTGCATTTTGCCCAGTGGTTGCATCAAGCGTCTGAAGGATTGTATGGGGTGCTTGGGGAGAATGTTTACCTAGAACACGAATAATTTTTGCCAATTCATCCATCAGTTCAGTTTTATTTTGCAAGCGTCCAGCTGTATCAATAATCAAAACATCACTGTTTGCTTCTTTTGCTTTTTCATAAGCATCATATGCTAGACTAGCAGCATCTGCTCCTAGTTTAGTTGAAATAACAGGAGATCTGGTGCGTTCACCCCAAATGTGTAATTGTTCAATAGCGGCAGCACGGAATGTATCACCAGCAGCCAACATAACTTTTAACCCTCCTGCGGTGAGTTTTGCTGCAAGTTTTCCAATAGTTGTCGTTTTTCCAGTACCATTTACACCAACCAATAAAATAACATGAGGCTTATGATTAAGGTCAAGTTCTAGCGGAACTGCAACAGGTTCCAACACTTTTTTTATTTCGTCAACGACAATAGTATGAATGTCATCTGGAGTTAAATTTTTTCCATAACGATTAGAAGCCAAAATATCAGTGATCCGTGTAGCCGTTTCTATACCAAGATCAGCTTGAATAAGAATATCTTCTAATTCTTGTAATGTATCTTCATCAAGTTTTCCCTTAACAAAAAGGTCACCAATCGATCCACTTAAGCGTTGTGAAGAAAGGGCTAATCCTTTTTTTAGACGCCCAAACCACGCTGTTTTTTTCTCTTCAACAGAAGAAATCGATGAAAACTCGTCAATTTTTTTTTCACTAATTGTATCTGTGACGATTATTTTTCCAGAATATGGCGCAAAAGATGGAGCTTTTTCATCACACTTTTCAGATGTTGTCTTTTGATTTACTCCTTGTACCTCTTCTTTTTCTTTATCGATAGAAGATTGATTGTTATTTATGCTTTTATTTTTGTCGTCACTTTCTTTCGTCGTACCTGCTTCATAAGGGATACGCACTTGTTCATTTTCTTGTTCTTTAGATTTTTTAAAAGAAAATATTTTTTTTATAAAAGATTTTGTCATAAGGGCTTTCCTGCTCAAGCGGCATTCAATTTTGGAAGAACAGCAATCAATTTATCACCATCATGGTCAATGATAAGGGCCTGAACAATTGTTCCAGCTTTTGCACCTTTTATTTGTACAAGGGTATAATCTTCTGTTCGTCCAATTTCATCTTTTTCAACGAGGATTGTTTGTTGACTATTTTGTAAGTGAGAAAGATGTTTTTGATATGCTTCATCACCAGCTTTGCGTAGTCTTTCTGCACGCATTTTTACTATTTTACGGTTAATTTGCGGCATGCGCGCAGCAGGTGTTCCTTCTCTTGGAGAGAAAGGAAAAACATGAAGATGTGTTAAATTACAATCGTTAATCAAAGAGAGACTCTTTTCGAACATCTCTTCTGTTTCAGTTGGAAAACCAGCAATTAAATCAGCACCATAAACCATTGTAGGACGTTTGGCACGCAAATCTTGGCAAAATTGAATTGCATGTTCACGCAAATGCCGCCGTTTCATCCTTTTTAGTATCATATTATCGCCTGCTTGCAAAGATAAATGCAAATGTGGCATTATTCTCTTTTCATAGGCTAAAAGATTGATAAGTTCTTCATCTGCTTCAATAGAATCTATTGATGAAAGGCGTAGTCGAGGCAAGTCAGGAACATGATGCAAAATGGTTGAAGTTAATTTTCCTAGAGTAGCTTTTCCTGGAAGATCATGACCGTAGCTTGTAAGATCTACACCTGTCAGAACAACTTCTTGAATACCATTGTCTGTCAGTTTTTTTATTTGTTCAATAACAGCCCCCATGGGAACTGAACGTGATGGACCGCGTCCATAAGGAATAATGCAAAATGTACAGCGATGATCACATCCATTTTGCACCTGTACAAAAGCACGGGTGCGTTCTTCCATTGCACTTACCATATGGGGGGCAATTTTTTGTACCTCCATGATGTCATTGATACGCAACTTTTCGGAATGGTTGATACCGAAATCAGGAAGTTGACGATAAGAATGAGCATGGAGCTTGTCTTCATTCCCTAAAACAAGATCAACTTCTGTCATTGAGGCAAAATTTTGCCCTTCTGTTTGTGCGGCACATCCTGTCACAATAATGCGGGCATGAGGATTTTCACGTCTTGCTTTACGGATAGCTTGTTTTGCTTGTCGCACGGCTTCGGCAGTGACAGCACAGGTATTAAAGATTATAGCACCGTCTTTGAGTTGACCTAGTCCTGAAGAAGTACTTTCTTTGCGTATGATTTCCGATTCGTAGCTGTTTAGTCGACAACCAAAAGTTACAATTTCTACTGTCATCAAAAGTGATCCTTTTTGTAACTCCCTGTTAAAGGGTTAAAAAAACCACTAAACTCATATTTTACTGGACCGGTCATAATAACGTGATCATCTTCTCGATAAAAAATATTAAGCGTTCCCCCTGGGACATTCACATCGATCTGGCGTTTTGTCAGTCCACGTCGATAAGCCGCTACCGCACCTGCACAAGCTGCACTTCCACATGCTTGCGTTAATCCTGCTCCACGCTCCCATGTGCGTAAATTTAGGCTTTTTTTTGACGAGACAGAAGCAATGGAAATATTGCACCGTTCTGGAAAAAGAGGATCATGCTCAAGTTTTGGTCCATAGATTTCTAATGGAATATTTTGAATATTATTCTCAATAAAAAAAATAGCATGGAGATTACCCATAGATATAAGGCAAGCATCTTTTAAAGGACCAGCAGCAATCTCTACGTGATTGGTATCAAGTATTTCACGTGAAACAGGCATCTCTTTTGCATTGAAAAGAGGCTTTCCCATATCAACAGAAATGAGTTCGTCAGCGTGGCGTTTACCTTCAATCATTCCAGCAGGCGTTTCCAAATGAAAAATTTCACCAAGATTGTTGTCTGTGAGCCATGCAATTACGCAACGAGTACCGTTCCCACAAGCTTTAGCCATTGAACCATCAGCATTCCATATTTCAATACGAAAGTTGGCTTCTTTTTTAGTTGATGAGTGGATCGCCATAATTTGATCAAAACGAGTTTGAGGATTTTCCGATAAAGCAAGGATTGCTTGCTGTGTAAGCGAATGTTCACTTTCACGCATATCAGCAACAATGATTTGATTACCAAGACCGTTCATTTTGCTGAAAGGCGTTTTCATGAAATTTCTCTATTTTTAGTGATGGCCATCATAGATGTATGACTGAAAATCTTATAAATTTCTAGTACTTAATCATGAAACTGGTGGTAAAAAATTATTTATTCTTTAAAATAATCGATTTTCGGCCTATTTTTCTTAATTTGTTAATTTATCTTTGTAAAATGCCCTATAATGATGTTTACCTATTCCTTTGAGTGAACTTATTTAGTTGTGGGAAAGAGTATGGATATGCCATTTTCAAAAATTTCGTTTTTCATTGCAATCTCAATGGTAATGTTCTTAGCGGGATGTTCTACATCGCGATTTGACAGGAATGTTCGTGACAACACAGCAGAAATTTTTTATCCACTTCAAGAAATGCCAACAGAAGTAATGTCTGATCCTGCCTCTTCTTATTCGTTAGAGTCTGAAGCATCAGATGTTTCAATGTATGAAAAAGGCGATTCTCAGAGTGATGGAAGAATGGCTAGTCTTGAGTTGCCAAGTAATGCTGTTGATTTGTTTCCTGCAAGTATTGCTGGAGTGTGGAATCTTTCTGTGGGGGGTAAAGTTTGCCGAATTGCAACGCCACAAACGAAATTTGGCCAAGGGTATCGGGCTGGTCCTTTACACTGTCCAGGAATCATTTCTCAAATAAACTCATGGGCTGTTAAAGGGAAAAGATTATATTTCTATAATAATTCGGGACGCGTTATTGTTTCCCTTTATTCTTCCAATGTTGATCGTTTTGAGGGGTATACACTTGATGATCGTCCAGTTGTTTTAAGCCGTTAGAGTGTTTTTGACCGGTTATGAAAAAGTAAGAAATATGGACACTGGTTTGTGACGAGAACTTGTATTTTTCATTGAAAACAGGTTGAAAAGGTTGTTTGGATGGTTTTAGTGTCAACGCGCTATAAGGAGCTGGTATACAAAGGAGACATCTATTTTGATCCTGCTCAATTGGCTTTAACAGAACATTTTGATCATTTGTTACAAGATGTTATGGATCAAAATGTTTCCCGCCCTTGGCAGTTCTGGAACTTTTTCAAGAGGATTTTTTTTCCCCGTCTTTCAAGGCAAAAAGAGGGTTCCTTTCGAGGGTTATATCTTTATGGCGAAGTAGGACGAGGCAAAACCATGCTTATGGATTTGTTTTTTTCTTGTTTACCGCAAGGGTATAAAAAGCGTGCACATTTTAATGATTTCATGGCTGATGTGCATGAACGCATTAATTTTTACCGTCAAACATCAACGAATGTAAAAACTGGAAAAGATAGTCCTATTTTAGCTGTTGCTGAAGATCTTGCACAAGAAGCGCGCGTGCTTTGTTTTGATGAATTTAGTGTCACAGATATTGCTGATGCTATGGTGCTGGGGCGTCTTGTTTCTGCTTTGTTTGATAAAGGCGTTTTCTTCATTGCGACTTCAAATGTTGCACCCGATAATCTTTATTATAATGGTCTAAACCGAGAGCTTTTTTTACCTTTCATTCAAGTTTTGAAAGCGCATGTTCGCATTGTCAATCTTGATACAAAAACAGATTATCGCCTTGAAAAGTCAAATCTACAGCATGTGTATATAACGCCGTTAGGGGGGGAAGCAAATGAGTGTATGGATCAAGCTTGGGCACTGGTGCTAAAAGGACACAAGGAAATCTCTGATGAACTTGCGATAAAGGGGCGTTTGATTCATATTCCACGCTCTGGCGGGGGATGTGCACGCTTTGATTATCAAGATTTATGTGCAAAACCTTTGGCAGCAGCTGAGTATTTAGCATTGGTTGAGCGTTATCACACGATTTTTGTCGATAATGTGCCTGTAATGGATGATACATGTCGCAATGAAACGAAACGTTTCATTCTACTCATCGATATTCTTTATGAGCGCCACATAAGATTATTTATATCAGCGGCGGATATCCTTGAAAATTTATATAAAGGGCGTGCTCAGACGACGGAAACATTTGAGTTTAAAAGAACACAATCACGTCTTTTTGAAATGCAAAGCCAAGATTATTTGAAACTTTGGGCAGAACGTTTTCTTTGAAGGGGAAAAGCTGAATAGAACTTTACCTTTACGTAAACTGTAAGAATAATAATTCCTTGCACTTAAAAGAACATTGATAATTCTGTTGTATTTTTTTTAAATACACTTTATCGATACTTCATGGTAATTTTCTAATGATTATTTCTATGGAGAATTGTTACTTTTGTAAAAAGAGAAATTTGGTAGGTTTTATATTTTTCTCTTTTTGTTGATATTGTTAAAATATAACTAAGGTCAAAGAAATATTCAGTGTACTGATGCTGATAAACGTGTGCTGAGTTTTTAATGTTAGGAAGAAATAAAATGACCCGAAAAAAAATAGCTCTCATTGGTTCAGGTATGATCGGGGGTACTTTAGCGCATATTATTGGATTTAAAGAGCTTGCCGACGTTGTCCTCTTTGATATTGCGGAGGGTGTTCCACAGGGTAAGGCTCTTGATATTGCTGAATCTTCACCCGTTGATGGTTTTGATATCAGTTTAAAAGGTGCAAATGCTTATGAAGCCATTGAAGGTTCTGACGTTGTTATTGTAACAGCAGGCGTTGCACGAAAACCTGGTATGAGTCGTGATGATCTTTTGGGTATTAATCTAAAAGTGATGGAACAAGTTGGTGAGGGAATTAGAAAATACGCGCCTTCAGCGTTTGTTATTTGTATTACAAACCCCCTTGATGCAATGGTATGGGCGTTGCAGAAATTTTCAGGTCTTCCTACCCATAAAGTGGTTGGTATGGCTGGTGTTCTTGATTCGGCGCGTTTTCGTCATTTCTTGTCTGAAGAATTTAAGGTCTCTGTTAAAGATGTGACTGCATTTGTTTTAGGAGGGCATGGTGATTCGATGGTGCCTCTCGTGCGTTATTCAACAGTTGGTGGTATTTCTTTGCCGGATCTTGTGAAGATGGGGTGGACAACACAGGAAAGAATTGATCAAATTATCCAGCGTACCCGTGATGGTGGTGCAGAAATCGTTAGTTTGCTAAAAACAGGTTCTGCTTTTTACGCACCAGCAGCTTCTGCTGTTTCTATGGCTGAAGCCTATTTAAAGGACACTAAACGTGTTGTTCCTGTTGCAGCCTATCTTTCAGGGGAATATGGGGTTAATGACACCTATGTTGGTGTTCCTGTTGTCCTTGGTGCAGGGGGTGTTGAACGGGTCATCGAGATTGATCTTGATAAAGACGAAAGAGATGCTTTTGAGTATTCAGTAAATGCGGTGCAAAAGCTTTGTGAGGCTTGTATCGCTCTTATGCCTCGTCTCAAATGAATTGAGCAAGGTTTTGTTGGTTAAAACAGAGTATTTTAAATATTAAGGTTTAAGGGTTAGTGAAATAATCCGTAAAAGAAAAGGACAAATGCATGAATATCCATGAATATCAGGCTAAACGTCTGCTTCATGAATATGGAGCACCAATTGCAAATGGTGTTGCTGTTTATTCTGTAGAGCAAGCTGAAAAGTGGGCAAAAAAATTACCAGGGCCACTCTATGTGGTTAAAAGCCAGATACACGCCGGTGGTCGTGGTAAAGGTAAGTTTAAAGAACTCAGTCCTGATGCAAAGGGTGGTGTTCGGCTCGCAAAGTCCGTTGAAGAAGTTGTTGCAAATGTCCAAGAAATGCTTGGTAAAACTTTGGTAACAAAACAAACTGGTCCAGAGGGTAAACAGGTTAATCGCCTTTATATCGAAGATGGCGCCGATATCGAACAGGAGCTTTATCTTTCACTTTTGGTTGATCGTACAGTTGGTCGCGTTTCTTTCGTTGTTTCAACGGAAGGTGGAATGGATATCGAAACAGTTGCTGAAGAAACACCAGAAAAAATATTAACTCTCCCCATTGATGCTATACAGGGTGTTACTTCTGATGATTGTACAAGGCTTTGTGATGCACTGAATTTGCGTGATAGTGCAAGAGAAGATGGGGAAAAGCTTTTTCCAATTCTCTATAAGGTCTTTTGTGAAAAAGATATGAGCCTTCTTGAAATCAATCCGCTTATTGTGATGAAAGATGGTCGTTTGCGCGTTCTTGATGCAAAAGTTTCTTTTGACAATAACTCTTTGTTCCGTCATCCAGACATTTTGGAATTGCGCGATATCTCAGAAGAAGATCCAAAAGAAATTGAAGCCTCAAAGCATGATCTTGCTTATGTTGCTCTTGAGGGCACAATTGGTTGCATGGTCAATGGAGCGGGTCTTGCTATGGCGACAATGGATATCATTAAACTTTATGGAGCTGAACCAGCGAATTTCCTTGATGTTGGTGGTGGGGCTTCAAAAGAAAAGGTAACCGCTGCTTTTAAAATTATCACTGCTGATCCAAATGTTAAGGGCATTTTGGTCAATATTTTTGGTGGTATTATGCGTTGCGATGTTATTGCTGAAGGTGTGGTTGCTGCTGTGAGAGAAGTTGGTTTAAAGGTTCCTTTGGTTGTCCGTCTTGAAGGCACGAATGTTGAGCAGGGTAAGGCGATTATCAGTGACAGTGGTTTGAATGTTATTCCCGCTGATGATTTAGATGATGCTGCTCAAAAAATCGTTGCAGCCGTGAAGGGAGCTTAAACTATGTCAATTCTTGTGAATAAAGATACAAAAGTTCTCGTTCAAGGGCTTACAGGAAAAACAGGAACATTTCATACAGAACAAGCGCTTGCTTATCATGGCACGCAAATGGTTGGTGGTGTTAATCCTAAAAAGGGCGGAGAAACATGGGAAGGTGCAAAAGGTGAGACACTTCCTATTTTTTCCAGTGTTGCTGAAGGAAAAGAGAAAACCGGTGCAGATGCTTCGGTTATTTATGTTCCACCAGCAGGAGCTGCGGCAGCTATTATAGAAGCGATCGATGCTGAGATTCGCTTGATTATCTGTATTACGGAAGGTATTCCTGTTATGGATATGGTTAAAGTCAAAGCTCAATTGGAGAAATCAAAATCACGTCTTATTGGTCCCAATTGTCCTGGTATTCTCACTCCCAATGAATGTAAAATTGGTATTATGCCTGGGTCTATTTTTAGAAAGGGCTCTGTTGGGGTTGTTTCGCGGTCAGGGACTTTGACTTATGAAGCTGTTTTTCAAACGAGTCATGAGGGGCTTGGTCAGACAACAGCTATTGGGATTGGTGGTGATCCTGTTAAGGGCACCGAGTTTATTGATGTCTTGGAAATGTTTTTAGCTGATGAGGAAACTCAGTCTATTGTTATGATTGGTGAAATTGGTGGTTCTGCTGAAGAAGAGGCGGCACAGTTTCTTCAAGATGAAGCGAGAAAAGGTCGTAAAAAACCAGTCGTTGGTTTTATTGCTGGTCGTACAGCCCCTCCAGGACGTACAATGGGGCATGCTGGTGCTGTTATCTCTGGTGGTAAAGGAGGAGCAGAAGATAAAATTGCTGCAATGGAATCCGCTGGGATTCGGGTTTCTCCTTCACCGTCACAGATAGGAAAAACCTTGATGTCGGTTTTAAAGAGATAAAAAACTTCATCTGAATAAAGATAAATTTTATTCAGATGAAATATTGAGTATAAAAAGGCAAAATTTTTTCGAACTTTTTGACCCTCATTTGCTTTATAAGCATTAAAGGTTGAAAGAAACTATAAGGAGACGGAATCGATGTTCCGGAGAGAGATATGGCAAGGCAGGACGAGATAAATAGTCTTTTTGCACAAACGTCATTTCTGTATGGTGGAAATGCGGATTATATAGATCAGCTTTATGCCGAATATGAAAAAGATCCCACCAGTGTAGATTCACAGTGGCGTACTTTTTTTGAAAACCTTCATGATAAAAAAGAAGATGTTCTAAGAAATGCTGAAGGTGCAACATGGCAACGGGATCATTGGCCGTTAAGGGCAAATGGTGAGTTGGTTTCTGCTCTCGATGGAGATTGGTCTGTTCTTGAAAAACATGTTGGTGATAAATTAAAAGAAAAAGCAGCAACAAGTGCTGCGCAAAAAGGAAAAGCCACTAGCGAACAAGATATTATTCGAGCAACGCGTGATTCTGTCCATGCACTTATGATGATTCGTGCTTTTCGTGCCCGTGGGCATCTTCGTGCACAGCTTGATCCCCTTCAATTGGCAGAAAAAATTGAAGACTACAAGGAGCTTTCTCCAGAAGCTTACGGTTTTACTCCTGCTGATTATGAGCGACCCATTTTTATTGATAATGTGTTAGGATTAGAATACGCAACTATTCCGCAAATGCTTGAAATCCTCAATCGTACCTATTGTTCAACGATTGGGGTGGAATATATGCATATTTCTGATCCTGCTCAAAAAGCATGGCTTCAAGAGCGTATTGAAGGACCGGATAAGCGGATTGCTTTCACACAGAAAGGCAAAAAAGCTATTCTTAATAAGCTTATTGAGGCAGAAGGGTTCGAACAGTTTTTAGATACGAAATATAAAGGAACAAAGCGTTTTGGACTTGATGGTGGTGAAGCCTTGATACCTGCTCTTGAGCAGATTATTAAATGCGGGAGCGCTTTAGGTGTGCAGGAAATTATTTTAGGAATGGCACATCGTGGTCGTTTAAATGTTCTTTCACAAGTTCTTGCAAAACCACATCGGGCTATTTTTCATGAATTCAAAGGGGGGTCTTATAAGCCTGATGATGTGGAAGGATCGGGTGATGTCAAATATCACTTAGGGACTTCTGCTGATCTTGAGTTTGATGGTAAGAATGTTCATTTATCGCTTTTGGCTAATCCGTCTCACCTTGAGATCGTTGATCCAGTCGTTATTGGCAAGGCGCGTGCTAAACAAGACCAACTCGTGGGTTCTAAGCATACTGACACACTTCCGTTGAATGAACGGGCAAAAGTCTTGCCGTTGCTTATTCATGGTGATGCTGCTTTTGCAGGGCAAGGCGTTATTCAGGAAACTTTTGGTCTTTCAGGTCTTAAAGGTTACAATGTTGCTGGATCTGTTCATGTCATTATCAATAATCAGATTGGTTTTACAACGGATCCGCGCTTTTCGCGTTCTTCACCTTATCCATCAGATGTGGCGAAAATGATCGATGCGCCAATTTTTCATGTGAATGGTGATGATCCTGAAGCGGTCGTCTTTGTTGCAAAAGTAGCGACAGAGTTTCGTCAAATTTTCCATAAGCCGGTTGTAATTGATCTGTTCTGTTATCGTCGTTATGGGCACAATGAAGGTGATGAACCTTCCTTTACACAGCCGCTCATGTATAAAGCAATTCGTAATCATAAAACAACACTTCAGCTTTATGGTAACCAGTTGGTAACAGAAGGCGTGATTACTGCAGAAGATATTGAGCAGCAAAAGAAGCAATGGCGTGATAAGCTGGAGAATGAATTTGAAGCGAGTGCTTCTTATAAACCTAATAAAGCGGATTGGCTTGATGGAAGCTGGACAGGACTCAAGGCTTCCAATAGTGCTGAGGAGCAGAGTTGTGGAAAAACAGGCGTTGAGATAGAAATTTTAAAGGAAATTGGTCAGAAACTTGTAGAGATTCCAGCAGATTTTCATGTGCATAAAACGATACAGCGTTTTTTAAGTAACCGCGCTAAGATTTTCGAAACTGGTGAAGGTGTTGATTGGGCAACAGCTGAAGCTTTAGCTTTTGGTTCACTTTGCTTAGAAGGAGCGCCGGTGCGTCTTTCCGGTGAAGATGTTGAGCGTGGAACTTTTTCACAACGCCATTCAGTTCTTTATGATCAAGAAAATGAGGCACGTTATATTCCTTTGAATCATTTGAGAAAGGATCAAGCTCTTTATGAAGTTGTCAATTCTATGCTCTCTGAAGAAGCTGTTCTTGGTTTCGAATATGGATATTCTCTTGCTAGACCACGGGGATTGACGCTTTGGGAAGCACAATTTGGTGACTTTTCTAATGGAGCACAAGTCATTTTTGATCAATTCATTTCCTCTGCTGAACGTAAATGGCTTCGTATGTCTGGTCTTGTCTGTTTGTTGCCTCATGGTTTTGAGGGACAAGGACCGGAGCATTCCTCGGCGCGTTTGGAACGTTTTCTTCAGCTTTGTGCTGAAGATAATATGCAAGTTGCTAATTGTACGACCCCTGCGAATTATTTTCATATTTTGCGTCGGCAGATTAAACGCGATTTCCGTAAACCTTTAATTTTAATGACACCAAAATCACTTTTGCGTCATAAGCGAGCTGTTTCTTTTCTCAATGAAATGGGACCAGAAATGGGTTTTCAGCGTTTGTTACTTGATGATGCAGAATGTCTCAAAAATTCTGTTATTAAATTGCAGAAAGATAATAAAATTCGCCGTATTGTTCTTTGTACGGGTAAAGTTTATTACGATCTTTATGAAGAACGTGAAAAAAGAGGCGTTGATGATGTTTATTTGCTCCGCGTTGAACAACTTTATCCTTTTCCTGCAAAGGCTTTGGTCGATGTGTTGTCGCGTTTTTTACAGGCAGAAGTTGTTTGGTGCCAAGAAGAACCAAAGAATATGGGGGCTTGGTCATTTATTGAGCCTTATTTAGAATGGGTTTTGACGCATATTAATGCGCAATATTCACGTGCGCGTTATGCGGGGCGTCCTGCAAGCGCATCACCAGCCTCTGGGTTAATGGTGAAACATCTTGAACAACTGGCTGCGTTTCTTCAAGACGCGTTAGGTTCTTAATTTATGACTACTCTGATGTATGGAAGAATATTATGACTACTGAAATCCGTGTTCCTACTTTAGGCGAATCAGTTACCGAAGCGACAGTTGGCAAATGGTTTAAAAAGCTTGGTGATGCTGTCGCTATGGATGAGCCCTTGGTTGAATTAGAAACCGATAAAGTAACAGTTGAGGTTCCTTCACCTGTTGCAGGAAAATTATCTGAGATCATAGCAAAGGAAGGCGATACGGTTGAAGTGAAAGCGCTTTTGGGAACAGTTGAAGCTGGAGCAGCTGGTGTTTCTAAGGCACAAGCTTCTTCTGAGACATCCGTGTCTACAGCTCCATCTGAATTGAAGCAGCCTTCTTCGAGCGATACAATGCCTCCTGCTCCTTCAGCAGCAAAATTAATGGCTGAAAATAATATTGCAAAAAGTGATGTTTCAGGTTCTGGAAAACGCGGGCAGATTCTTAAAGAAGATGTTCTTAATGTGTTGGTGCAAGGAATAAAGACACCACCACCTGCTGTTCCAGCACCCAGCTCTACTCCTGCCTCTGTATCTAGCTCTTCAGCGGTGCCTGTTCAAGAAATACGTGAAGAACGGGTTCGTATGACGAAATTGCGCCAAACAATTGCGCGCCGTCTTAAAGATGCACAAAACATAGCTGCAATGTTAACCACATTTAATGAGGTTGATATGTCGGCGGTGATGGATTTGCGCAAGCGTTATAAGGATCTTTTTGAAAAGAAACATGGTGTTAAACTTGGTTTTATGGGATTTTTTACCAAGGCTGTTTGTCATGCTTTAAAGGAGCTTCCTGCTGTTAATGCAGAAATTGATGGAACGGATATTATTTATAAAAACTATGTCAATGTCGGAATTGCTGTTGGAACAGATAAAGGACTTGTTGTTCCTGTGGTTCGTGATGCAGATCAGATGTCGTTAGCAGAGATTGAAAAAGAAATTGGTCGTTTGGGACGTCTCGCTCGTGATGGAAAATTAGCGGTTTCTGATATGCAAGGTGGGACTTTTACCATTACCAATGGGGGAGTCTATGGATCATTAATGTCAACACCGATTTTGAATGCTCCACAATCTGGTATTTTAGGAATGCATGCTATTAAAGAACGGGCAATGGCTGTTGAGGGACAAATTGCGATCCGTCCTATGATGTATTTAGCACTTTCTTATGATCATCGTATTGTAGATGGGCAAGAGGCTGTGACTTTCCTTGTGCGTATTAAAGAAAGTTTGGAAGATCCGGAACGCCTTGTTCTTGATTTGTAAAAGTACAATTTTCAGGATGAAAGGAAAAACGGATGTCTTATGATGTGGTTGTAATTGGAGCGGGACCAGGTGGTTATGTTGCAGCAATCAAAGCTGCGCAACTGGGGCTTAAAACAGCAATTATTGAAAAGCGGACGACACTAGGTGGCACTTGCCTTAACGTTGGTTGTATTCCTTCTAAAGCATTGTTACATGCTTCGGAAGTGTTTGCTGAAACACAACATGGCTTTGAAACGCTTGGTATTTCTATTGAAAAATCTAAGCTTAATCTTAATCAAATGATGGCGCATAAAAAGGCTGTTGTTACAGCCAATACCAGCGGCGTCTCTTTTTTGATGAAAAAGAATAAAGTTGACACTTTTTTTGGTACAGCCAAAATTTTAGACGCAGGTCAAGTTGAAGTGGTTGCTAGGGATGGTCGGCAACAAACAATTGCAACAAAAAATATTATTATTGCAACGGGGTCAGAGAGTTCTAGCATTCCGGGTGTGGATGTTAAAATTGATGAACAGGTTATTGTCTCTTCTACAGGAGCCCTTGCCCTTGAAAAAGTACCAGAACGCATGATTGTTGTTGGTGCTGGTGTTATTGGTTCAGAGCTTGGTTCAGTTTGGAGTCGCTTAGGTGCTAAAGTGACTATTATTGAATATCTTAACAAAGTTTTAGGCTCAATGGATGGTGAAGTTTCACGGCAATTTCAGAAAATAATGGAAAAACAGGGGCTGGAATATAAGACTGGCTCTAAAGTGACAGAACTTACGCAATCTGGTTCAATGGCTCAAGTGCGTTTTGAAGCAGTTAAGGGCGGTGCTGCTGAAACTTTGGAGGCTGATGTTGTGCTTATTGCTACTGGACGTTCTCCATATACGGAAGGTCTTGGTTTGGTGGAAGCTGGTATCAAAGTGGATGAACGTGGCTTTATTGATATTGATGCGCATTGGCAGACGAGTATTCCAGGAATTTATGCAATTGGTGACGTTGTTAAAGGTCCGATGCTAGCGCATAAGGCTGAGGAAGAAGGCGTTGCTGTGGCAGAAATTTTGGCAGGTCAAAGGGGACATGTTAATTTTGATGTCATTCCTAGTGTTGTTTACACACAGCCGGAAATTGCTAGTGTGGGAAAGACAGAAGAAGAGCTTAAAGCGGCTGGCATTGATTATAATGTGGGTAAATTTCCTTTTATGGCCAATGGTCGTGCACGTGCGATGCAAAAAAGTGATGGGTTTGTTAAAATTCTTGCCGATAAAAAGACAGATCGGGTTTTAGGTGGACATATTCTTGGATTTGGTGCTGGTGAGATGATTCACGAAATTGCAGTTTTGATGGAATTTGGTGGTTCATCAGAAGATTTGGGGCGTTGTTGCCATGCGCATCCTACCCTATCGGAAGCAGTGCGAGAAGCGGCTTTAGCAACATTTGCTAAACCACTCCATATTTAATATTTAAGTTCTTTTTAGAGAACCATGATCTTTAATAACTTTTTATCGATTTATGCGGTATCTGTTAAAAAAACGCCCCTTTTAAAGGGGCGGTTTTTTTGTCTGTATCGCTGTATGGAGAATAAGTTTAAAACTGCAGTTGTCTCTCTTTTTGTTGTTCTCTTATCCACGTTGAAAGCCCCATATGCTCAAGATATTTGAGGAAAGGACGCGATGGTAATTCCTCTACATTAACCATGGTTTTAACATCCCATTCGCCGGTGGCAATAAGAAGGGATGCAGCTGCTGCTGGTACACCAGCTGTGTAAGAAATGCCTTGTGCACCGGTTTCATTAAAAGCTTGTTTATGATCCGCTACATTATAGATAAAAACTTCTCTTGGTTTACCATCTTTTTCGCCTTTAATGAGGTCTCCAATACACGTTTTTCCTGTGTAATTTGGTGCTAAAGAAGCAGGGTCAGGTAAGACGGCTTTCACAACTTTTAGAGGAACAACTTCTTGTCCTTCTGCCGTTTTAATAGGCTGTTCGGATAACAACCCAAGATTTTTCAAAACAGTAAAAACAGTGATATAATGTTCACTAAATCCCATCCAGAAGCGAACATTTTGAACATCGAAATTTTTGGATAATGAATGAATTTCATCATGTCCTGTCATATAGGCTTTTTGTTTCCCAACAACGGGAAGATCCCATTCATGGCTCACTTCAAACATTTTATTGGAAACCCATTTTTTATTTTGCCAAGACCATACTTGACCTGTAAATTCTCGAAAGTTGATTTCTGGATCAAAATTCGTGGCAAACCAATGCCCATGGTTTCCAGCATTAATATCAATAATGTCAATATCGGTAATTTTATCAAAATAACACTCACGTGCTAATGCTGCATAAGCATTGACAACACCTGGATCAAAACCGGCACCTAAAATAGCCGTTATACCAGCTTTTTCACATTCTTGACGTCGGGGCCATTCATAATTGCTATACCAAGGGGGCGTTTCACAAATTTTCAAAGGATCTTCGTGAATTGCAGTATCGATATAAGCGCATTTTGTTTCTATACAAGCTGAAAGAACAGACATGTTAAGAAAAGCAGATCCAACATTGATGACAATTTCGCATTTTGTTTTTTGGATGAGTTTTACAGTCTCTTCTACATTCATTGCATTGAGCATATGGCTCTTAAGAACACCTTGCTCTTTCATTGTGTTCTTTTCTTTAATGGAAGCAATGATGGCTTCACATTTTTTGAGTGTTCGTGAAGCAATATGAATTTCACCGAGAATATCATTGTTTTGAGCACATTTGTGCGCAACAACCTGTGCAACACCTCCAGCACCAATAATGAGAATATTTTTCTTCATTGTGGGTTTATCTCCTTTTTAATACCGTTCTACACCGTTTTTTATACGGTTATTTTTTATGAAAGACTTTCCTGATAGTCACTGTAGCTAAATTGACGTTGAAGCGTTAGTGTACCATCAAATTCTTTTATAACAATGGCAGGCATTGCAACGCCATTAAACCAATTCTTCTTAACCATTGTATAGCCTGCTGTATCTTGAAAGGATAATCTGTCACCTATTTTAAGGGGTTCAGGGAAACGAAATGTTCCAAAAATATCACCAGCAAGACAAGATTTTCCGCAAACCATAATTTCGTGTGGTCCTTGATTTGGTTCTAACTTAGCATTTTCACGATAAATTAAAAGATCAAGCATGTGCGCTTCAATGGAGCTATCAACGATAGCAAGTTTTTTTTCATTATATAATGTATCAAGAACACTTACTTCTAGAGTGGTGCTTTTGGTTATAGCGGCTTCTCCTGGTTCTAGAAAAATGGTGACACCATAGGTTTTTGAGAAATTTTTTAAGCGTTTTGCAAAAGTTTCTAGAGGATAATTTTCAGCGGTAAAGTGAATTCCACCGCCAAGACTTATCCAATCAACTGCAGCGAAAAGTTCTGAAAACTTTTCTTCCATGTGATTCAGCATTTGATTAAAAAGATTAAAATCAGCATTTTCGCAATTGTTGTGGATCATTAAGCCATTGATGAGAGGGAGAACTTCTTTTATAGCGCTTTTATTCGTTTCTCCTAAGCGACTAAAAGGGCGAGAGGGGTTGGCAAGATCAAAATTGGATGCACTGATTCCTGGATTTAACCTTAGTCCTCGCTGAATCGTTTTTGTTGCATCAGAAAAACGTTGAAGTTGTTGGATAGAATTAAAAATAATTTTGTCTGCGTAACCACATGCTTCATCAATTTCATGATCTGCCCAAGCAACCGAATAGGCATGGGTTTCCTTGCCGAATTTCTCTCTTCCCAAACGCAGCTCATAAAGGGATGATGATGTGGTTCCATCCATGAACTCAGACATTAAATCAAAAACACTCCATGTAGCAAAACATTTCAAAGCAAGGAGAACTTTTGCGCCAGACATTTCGCGTAAGCAAGCAATAGTTTTCATATTTTTTATGAGTTCAGATTTATTTATAAGATAATAGGGAGTTCTTATCATTGTTTATCCATTCTCTTTTGAAGGATCTTATTGCAAAGTTCAACGTTTAATACAAAGAGCAACAGAATGTCTCAAAAAAAAGAACTTGTTTCTTTCTTACATTAAAAAAACTTTCTGTCACTGCATTTTAATTTTGTAATGTTGAGATTTGCGTTATGTATATGAAAAAAAAATTATATTATATTTGGAGTCTTGTATTTATTGGTGTTTTTTTCATTGTGACAACCAATATTGTTAATTTAATGCAAAATAAGAGTAACGTTGAAGCTAAAGCCATTCATCAGGCTTTTGTTCCAGAGAGTGTAGTGCCTTTGACTTTTACAGGGCGTAGAGAACTTAACGGCTTTAAAGGGTATCATAACTATCGACGTGGTTATCGTAAGTATAAAGACAATTGGTGGTATCCTGAAGCAGCTTTTGTTGCGTTATCACATTTAAACACAAAACCTACATTATTAAAAGCTGTATCAGAAGCAAAAAAGTTGCCTCAACAACATATCGAATCTTGTCGTGCACGTTATCGTTCTTATAATAAAGATGATAATAGTTACCAACCTTTTCATGGAGCTCGTAAGCAGTGTCTTTCACGCTTTTTTAAAGGGTAGCAATTGTTAAATGTGAAAAATCTCTCTTGAGCCTTATCATGCTTGTTGTTGCTCTTAAAATAAAAGAGCAAGTTGTATGATATGGAGCTTTTTTTCACGCAACAGTTGTTTTTTGAAAAATTTAAATACCTTTAAGTTTTATTAAAGCTTATTATCATAAGTCTGGGATGAGGGGGGTAACAGTGTAGTTTTTATTTTGTTGACAACAAAATATTAAGAGAAAAATGGAGTCTAAAGAATGACAACATGGGAAGCAATGTTGATATTGCTCGTTTTGCTTCCCTTTTGTGGAAGTGTTGTTATCGGTTTTTTTCGTTCGACAGCAAAAAACAATGAAGCGTGGTTTGCCGGTGTCATTGCACTTTTCAGTCTTCTTTTTACAATAATGCTTTATCCAGCGGTTCGTGGAAATCGCGTGGTGCGTTTAGATATTGCTTGGCTACCAGAATGGGGCGTTAATTTGATCCTCCGTATGGATGGTTTGTCTTGGCTTTTTTGCTTACTCATCACAGGAATTGGACTGCTCGTTGTTGTCTATGCACGTTACTATATGGATTCGGCGGATTCTGTACCGCGGTTTTTTTCTTTTTTTCTTGCCTTTATGGGATCAATGACAGGAATAGTCTTGTCAGGAAATCTCGTTTTTTTAGTTGTTTTTTGGGAACTCACCAGTATTTTTTCTTTTTTGTTGATCGGTTATTGGTACCATAATGCAAGTGCGCGTGAAGGGGCGCGGATGGCTTTAACAATCACAGGTTTTGGTGGTTTTGCTCTTTTTATTGGGATTTTATTGATTGGACACATCGTTGGCAGTTTTGATTTGGATAAGGTATTACAGTCTGGTGATATGATTCGGTCAAATCCTCTCTATAATGCTGTACTTATTTGTATTTTATTGGGGGGATTAACAAAAAGTGCACAATTTCCTTTTCATTTTTGGTTGCCCAATGCAATGGCTGCTCCGACACCCGTATCCTCTTATCTCCATTCAGCAACGATGGTGAAAGCAGGATTGTTTTTGCTTGTTCGTTTATGGCCCGTGCTCTCTGGAACAGAAACTTGGTTTTGGCTGGTTGGCTTTTCAGGTCTCTTGACGCTGTTGCTTGGGGCCTATTTTTCCATGTTTCAGCAAGATTTAAAAGGGCTTCTTGCTTATTCAACCATTAGTCATCTTGGATTGATTACGACCCTTTTAAGCCTTGGTAGCCCACTTTCATGTGTTGCGGCAATTTTTCATATGGCCAATCATGCTACTTTTAAAGCTTCTTTATTTATGGCTGCTGGCATTATTGATCACGAAACGGGAACACGTGATATGCGTAAGCTGACAGGGCTTTATCGTTCGATGCCTATTACAGCAACTCTTGCTTTCGTTGCGAGTGCAGCGATGGCCGGAGTTCCTTTGTTGAATGGCTTTTTATCGAAAGAGATGTTTTTCGCTGAAGCCGTTGAAACGCATATGGAATCATGGCTCGATTGGATTGCACCTTATGTAGCAACGCTGGCAAGCTTGTTTAGTGTGACTTATTCTATACGCTTTATTCATGGTGTCTTTTTAGGACCAAAGCCTATCGATTTACCTAAAACACCCCATGAACCACCGCATTTTATGCGTTTACCAATGGAACTTTTAGTTTTTATTTGTTTAGCCGTTGGTATTTTTCCTAATATAACAATAGGTCCCATTTTGGATAATGCTGTTATGTCTGTTTTAGGACCGATGACAGTTCCTTATAGTTTAGCTGTTTGGCATGGAGTTAATACCCCATTAATGATGAGTTTAGTGGCTTTATTAGGGGGTGGATTGCTCTATGCTGTCGGGCACCGTTATTTTTTATCTTGTGATGATGGGGCTCCTTTCTTTCGTCATTTGAATGGACCGCGTATTTTTGAACGCATTCTCGTGATTATTTCATGGAAATGGGCGCGTTTTGTGGAATCTGTTTTGTCAACACGTCGTTTGCAAATACAATTGCACTGGATTTTTTTGGTGTCTTTTGTCTTTGTTGGTCTTTTACTCTGGTTTGATGGTTTAATCCCAGCGGGTGCGTTGCCGCTTTTTCCGCTTGATATTCCTTTTCTTGCTCTTTGGTTGGTCGGTGGATTGTGTGCGCTTTTGGTTGCTTGGCAAGCAAAGTTTCATCGCCTTGCCTCATTGATGCTTTTGGGGGGAGCCGGCTTGATGACATGTGCAACATTTTTATGGCTTTCTGCTCCCGATTTGGCAATAACACAATTGGTTGTTGAAGTGGTGACAACTGTTCTATTATTGCTTGGTTTGCGCTGGTTGCCTAAGCGTTTGTATAATCCTGCTCCAACTCCTGTTCGTTTTTTTGTGCGTTTGCGTCGTGTTCGTGATTTCTTTATAGCTCTTTTGGGAGGCGCTGGAGTCGCTTGGCTTTCCTTTGCGATGATGACACGTCCTCAAGGGACAACAATTTCCGATTTTTTTCTGAAAAATGCTTATTCTGGTGCTGGTGGTCGTAATGTCGTAAATGTCTTATTGGTTGATTTCCGTAGTTTTGATACCATGGGAGAAATTGTCGTTTTGGGTGTTGTTTCACTCACTGTTTTTGCTCTTTTACGACGGTTTCGTCCTGCTGCTGAAAGTATTGATGCGCCGTTTCAACAACGTATTCAGAAAGCTTTTGATATGGAACAACCTGATAGAAATGTAGGGGATACAGTCGTGAATTATTTAACTGTTCCTGTTGTCATTATGAGTTGGCTCTTTTCGGTTATTATCGCTTTTTCGATTTATTTATTTATGCGGGGGCATGATCTTCCAGGAGGGGGATTTGTCGGTGGTGTGACCTTAGCAATAGGCTTTATTTTGCAATATCTTGCCCGTGATATTCGTTGGGTGGAAACCCGTTTGAGGGTTTTACCTTTGCGGTGGATGGGGTTTGGCTTACTGTTGTCAGCGGCAACGGGAGTAGGGGCTTTGTTCGTTGGCTATCCCTTTTTAACCTCCTTTTTTCAATATAAGTATTTTCCATTGATTGGAAAGATTCCTCTGGCATCTGCTTTTTTGTTTGATTTTGGTGTGTTTTCTCTCGTGCTAGGTGCAACTGTTCTCATTTTAATTGCCCTTGCACACCAGTCAATTCGTAGTTACCGAATCGGTAAAAAACCACTTTTGAAGGAGAAGGAGAATTAATGGAAATTGTTCTTTCTTTGAGCATCGGTATTCTTGTTGGATCAGGTATTTGGCTTATTTTACGTCCACGAACTTTTCAGGTCATTCTTGGTTTGTCTTTGATTTCCTACGGTGTTAATCTTTTTATGTTTTCAGTAAGTAGACCGCGGAGCAATGCTGCTCCTATCGTTGATCCTTCTATGGTGATTAATCCAGAGAATTACGTTGATCCTCTTCCACAAGCTTTGGTTTTGACAGCAATTGTGATTGGTTTTGCAACGACAGCTTTATTTTTGGTTATTCTTCTGGTTTCACGCGGATTAACAGGTTCAGATCACGTTGATGGACGTGAGGTACAGTGATGCACTTTTGCGTACAGCATCTTCTTATTTTGCCTATTCTTTTACCGTTAAGTGTCGGAGCAGTCCTTCTTTTTTATGATGAACGCTATTCAAAATTTAAATCATTCGTAAGTCTTTTTTCTGCGGGATTATTGGTTGTTGTTGCTGTTTTATTGGTTGTGCGTGCTCTCGAAGTTGCGCCGGTTTCAGATGTTTATCGACTAGGCAATTGGCCTTCTCCTTTTGGAATTGTTTTGGTCCTTGATCGTTTAAGCGCTATGATGCTTTTACTTTCCAGTTTGTTAATGACTTGCGCGTTGGTTTTTGCACAGGCTTATTGGTATAAAGCTGGTCCTCATTTTCAGTCGTTCATGCAATTTTTCATGGTTGGAATAAATGGCGCTTTTTTGACAGGTGATTTGTTCAATTTATTTGTATTTTTTGAAGTGATGTTAACAGCTTCTTATGGTCTTGCATTGCATGGTTCTGGTCAATTACGCGTGCGTGCGGGGTTGCATTATGTTGCCGTTAATCTTGTTGCTTCGCTGTTTTTTTTAGTTGGGACGGCACTCATTTATGGAGTCGTTGGTACCCTTAATATGGCCGATTTGGCTGTAAAAATGAAAGATATAGCGTCTAGTGATATTGTTTTATTCGAAATAGGTGCTGCGCTTTTGGGAATCACCTTTTTGCTCAAAGCTGGTATGTGGCCTCTTAATTTTTGGTTGATGCCTACTTACAGTGCCGCAGCAGCGCCTGTTGGGGCTGCTTTTGCGCTTTTGAGTAAGGTGGGTATTTATATTATTTTACGTTTAACATTGCTATGGTTTGGTCCTGAAAGTGGATATTTTAGCAATTTTGGTCATACGATTTTGTTTTATGGTGGACTTGCCACTATGGCTTTCGGTTTTATTGGGACATTGGCTAGCCAAGTTTTGGTGCGTTTAGCAGCTTATAGCGTTCTTGTCTCTTCCGGTACATTATTGACGGCAATTGGGATTGGCAACACAGAATTGATAGCAGGTGTACTCTTTTATATTGTTTCTTCAACGTTAGCTCTTGGTGCTTTTTTTCTTCTCGTAGAGCTTGTTGAACGCTGTCAAGATGTAGCTGCCAATGTTTTGACTGTCACAATGGAAGTGTATGGTGATGATGAAGAGGAGGAGGAAGATGAAATTGGTACTTATTTGCCGGTAACTTTGGCAATTCTTGGGGCTTGTTTTGGTATTTGTGCTGTTTTAATTATTGGCTTGCCACCTTTTTCAGGTTTTGTTGCTAAATTTATGATGTTCACGGCAATATTAAACCACACTAAGGAAGATTTATCTGCTTCTTTACCGGTTTATTATGATTGGATTTTTGTAATTTTTGTTACCCTCTCTGGTTTTGCGGCTCTGATTGCTCTAACACGTGCAGGTATCCGGACTTTTTGGGTTTCTCTTGAAGGAAGGGTTCCGCGTGTACAGGTGATTGAATTTGCACCTATTGCTGTTCTTCTTGCTTTGTGTTTTCTTATAACCATTGTCGCTGGCCCTGTTAGTCATTATATGTCTGAAACAGCTAAAGTTTTATATCATCCTCAAAATTATATTGGCAGCGTTTTAGATGATTTTTCTCTTGAAAAGGCGGAGATGAATCGGTGAATTCTTTTTGTCCTTTCCCTTTTTTCAGTGTAGCAATTGTGTTTATGTGGTTGACCTTAAACGGTTTTAGTTTAGGACAATTGCTTTTAGGGATTATAATTGCTTTGTTTAGTGGTTGGATGATGCGGTTTCTTGAACCCGAAAAGATCACTATTAAGAGTTGGCGTGCAGTTTTTCGTCTGATTTTTCGCGTATTTATTGATTCTATAACTTCAAATATCTCAGTAGCTTGTTTGGTTTTTACAAAAAGGTATCGAAAACAGCAATCTCGTTTTGTTGTGGTGCCTCTTTTGCTTGAGAGTCATACAGCCTTAGCTATTTTAGCATGTATCCTTGCGGTAACGCCAGGTACTGTTTGGATTGCTTATAATAGAAAAAATAGTGAACTTTTGCTCCATGTCTTAAATTTTAAGAATGGATATGATTACCAACAGTTGATCAAACAACGATATGAACAATTGCTTTTGGAGATTTTTTCATGAGTATGGTTATCCTTTATTGGGGAATTTTCCTTTCACAGTTTTTTTTGAGTTTAGCGATGATTCTCGCCTTATTTCGGTTGATTCGTGGCCCTCGGGCGCAAGATCGTATTGTTGGTTTGGATGTTCTTTATATAAATACAATTCTTTTGTTTCTTACATTCGATATCCGTTCAGGAACAACAATTTATTTTGTAGCAGCTCTTATTCTTGGGCTTTTAGGGCCTGTATCGAGTATCGCTTTAGCAAAATTTCTTATGCGTGGGGAGATTATTGAATGAAAGATGATATATCACTTGTGGTTGCTATTACTATTACAGTCTTTTTAATAGTGGGATCTGCTCTTACACTCATTGGAGCGATAGGATTGGTACGTTTTTCCAGTTTTTATGAACGCTTGCATATGCCTTCCTTGAGTACAAGTTGGGGCGCTGGGAGTATTCTCATTTCTTCTTTTCTTTATTCAATATTTGTAGACCATAATTTTGTGTTTCATGAACTCTTGTTGGTGACCTTTTTGTTTGTAACAATACCAGTCGCTTCTATGCTGCTGTCACAAGCAGCGGCTTACAGAAGTCATTCAGAAAACAAATCAGAAAAACCGCTGGCTCTTTTATCTCATCACATGGAAGAAAAAAACTCTACATTAGAAGAAACATCAGAAGAGTGAGAGCCAGCGTATAAGAGCCTTTTTTATTTTGTATCTTGTTCTTCTACACAGAGAAGAGGTTTTTCCTCCTTTGGATCATTAATGAGGTCATAAAATGAGGCTTCGTTTCCTTTTGTCCACCAAATATATTCAGCTCCCACATATTTTGCTCCAGAAGCGGCAATGACATTGGAAGCGATAATACGCTTTCCATTCCATTTGAGATCAACTAATGAAATCTCACCGGCATTATGGTAGGTAGCTTCAACGCGCACTTTTTTTGTTCCCATCTCGCATTGATAGGCAACAGTTTCTGTCGTTGGTTCTGGAGTGTCTGGCACTTCAATGACTAAAGAACCAGCATGGGCAGCGACTGAGCTAAACAGTGATAGATTTAAAATGGCAAAAAAACGTAAATTTAAAAAAGTTTTTTTCATAATGTTTCCTTTGTTGTTTAAAACAATAATGTTGATTCATCTTTACAATGGATGAGTTTTTTTCCTTCTGGATCATGAATAAGATCACGAAGTGTGACTTCGTTATTGTTTTCCCACCAAATATATTGTGCTCCTTCGTATTTCTTCCCTGTATCTGCGATTACATTTGCAGCAATAACGCGATTCCCTTTCCATCTGAAATCAACCAATGAAATATTATTAACATTGAGATAGACAGCTTCAACACGTTCTTTCCTTGTTCCAGTATCACATTGATAGGCAATGGTTTGTGTTTTTGGTGCTGGAGTGTCTGGTACTTCAATGATTAAAGAGCCAGCAAATGCATTCATTGAGCTGAACGATGATAAAATTAAAGCGGCGAAAAATCCTAAAAGTTGTAGAGTTTTTTTCATAATGCTTCCCTGTATTATACGGAACGAAATAATTTGATTGATAGGATGGTGTCTACGGCAGGATTCGAACCTGCGACCCCAGGATTCATACCACTTCGATTTTCACCGCCAGCTTTACAAGGCTGTTTGTGGTCTGGACTGTCTCTTCACCTTGGAGCTTAGGCTCTTTAGGTGCTGCCCGTTCAGTCTCTACACCTTCCTTTTGTTGAAAAAAAGGCTTGGCTCGGGATTGGCATATAGTCTCCTATGAAGCTTTCCCCGAATTTGAGCAGATCCACTTTAAAAATTTCTCTTTAAGGCGCCCAATTTCTTTAGGAATCCTGTGCTCTATCCTCCTGAGCTACGCAGACATCATCATACTTATTTCTTTAATAGAAGTATAAAAACGAATCAATTATATTCAATATGAATTAACGAATTTCTGCTAATTTTTGTTCCAGAAAGGACAAAACTGCTTCCGGAGAGACATTTTTTGCAATAAATGATTGGCCAAGTCCACGTGTTAGAATGAAGGTCAAGTTATTTTGCGAGACTTTTTTATCTTGAGCAAGGAGGGTCATGAGTGTTTTCGCCTCGGGGAGTTCACCTGGAATATCTTTTAATTGTGTCGGTAATCCTATAGCTTTGAGGTGCGTTTCGACACGTTGTGTGAGTGTGGGGTCTATTAAATTCAGTTGAGCAGAAAATTGATGGGCTAGAACGATGCCAATTGCTACAGCTTCACCGTGGATTAAACGGTTTTTGTCATAGGTGGTTGCTGTTTCAAGCATGTGTCCAAATGTATGGCCAAGGTTTAAGAGTGCACGTTCTTCTGTTTCATATTCATCACGGGCTACAATATCAGCTTTAAATTGGCACGAGCGGACAATGGCTTCTGTTCGTATTGGACCGTTAGAAAAGATTTTTTGCCCATTTTTTTCAAGCCACTTAAAAAAATCAGGCTGGTTAATGAGACCATATTTTACCATTTCTGCGTAGCCAGCACGAAATTCGCGCGGTGGAAGTGTATCAAGAAGACAAGTATCAGCAATAACACAGCTTGGTTGATAAAAAGTACCAATAAGATTTTTACCATATTGGCTATTGATACCTGTTTTTCCACCAACGGAAGAGTCAATTTGTGCAAGGAGAGTTGTAGGCATTTGAATGAAATTCATACCACGGCGTATAATGCTTGCGGCAAATCCTGCTAGGTCGCCAATGACGCCTCCACCAAAAGCAAGAACATAGTCACCTCGCTCTAAACGTGCAGAAAGAATTTTATCGATAACAGTTTGTAGAGTTGAAAATGATTTTGATTGTTCTCCTGCTTCTATGATAATTGGGACAGTATGGATTTCGTTCTTTGTTAATTCTGCCTGTAACTTAGCCAAATGGAGAGATGCAACATTTGTATCTGTAACAATGGCTAAACGTATTTCATGAGAACTTTTTGGGTGAAGAGAACGTTTAATGTGTGAAGCAGCTTGTGTAATCAGATCCGGACCAATGATGATATTGTAACAGCGTTTGTCCAGTTTAACAGTGACGGTCTTGGTTTGCATGTTTGTTATCCCCTATCGTTATTTTCTGTATTAAAGTAATGTTCTACAGACCGTATGACATTTTTTGCTACGGTATGGCGGCTTTCTTTATGACTGTTAATTGTTAAGTTTGCTTTTGCATAGATAGGATAACGCTGTTCCATGAGTTTTTGCATGGTTTCTTGAGGATTTGCGGTTTGAAGGAGTGGGCGCGTTGGGCGCTTTGCTACACGTTGCATGAGGATATTGAGATCGACTTTGAGCCAGATAGATATTCCATTTTCATGAATGGCTTTTCGAATATTTTCATTAATGTAGGCACCACCGCCTGTTGCTAAAACAAGGGGACTTTTTTTTATAATGTTTAAAATAACCCGCTGCTCAAGAGCACGAAATTCAGGTTCACCATAAATTTTAAAAAGTTCCGTGATGGTCATTTTTGAAGCTTTTTCAATTTCCTCGTCCGAATCATAAAAGGGTAAATGGAGCATGGTGGCGACACGTTTTCCGATGACTGATTTCCCTGCACCCATTAGACCAATAAAGATAAGCGCGCGGTTATTAAGAGAGGATAAAAGTTGTTTTTTTATCTGTGTCATCGGAATATGTTGAGAACGATTATTTTTCATAACGTATTTCGGTATTTATCTGATTTAAAGTCAATTCCTGTTAATCTTTGTGAGACATAATCAAAGGATGGAGTAGTTTAGGGTAGTTTATTGTTTTATGCCAACATTGACCAGATTTTTAATGATTCTTTTCATTTTATTTGCTGTTTTTCTCGGTATAATGGTGACTCTCGTCGTTTTGGTGGAGCCGGTGACTGTGGATATATCTATCGATGTTCCTTTGGATTCAGCAAACCTTTCTTCGAAAGCGAATCAATGAAAAGTGATATTGTGATAGATCGTTTTCTTGAGATGATGAGTGCTGAGCGAGGCGCTGCTACTCATACGCTTGCTGCTTATCAGCATGATTTGCAGTGGGCACAAGAAACATTGTCTTCACGTTCTGCTTCGCTTTTTTCGGCAAAAAAAGAAGATTTAATTGGTCTTTTGTCTTTTATGCACACTCTTGGTTTTTCAGCGTCTTCACAAGCGCGTCGTTTATCGACTTTACGTCAGTTCTACCAATTTCTTTATGCAGAAGGGTTAAGAGCAGAGGATCCCTCTTATGATATTGATGCCCCTTGTCAAGGGCGCTCTTTGCCAAAAACTATCAGTGAAGGTGCAGTGACAAAATTGCTTGATTTAGCACAATTGGAAGTGGAACAAGCAGATTATGGGTCAAAAGATCATTTTCGTGCCCTGCGCCTTCAGTTGGTCATTGAAATGCTTTATGCGACGGGGCTACGTATTAGTGAGTTGGTAAGTCTTCCGGTGCAGGCTGTTCGAGGGGGGGAACGTAGTATTTTGGTTTATGGTAAGGGCAAAAAAGAGCGAATGGTCCTTTTATCAAAGAAGGCATGCCAAGTTCTTTCGCAATGGTTGGATTTGCGTGATCAGGGAAAGGATGCAGTAAGTCCTTATCTTTTTCCTGCTCATTCAGAGACAGGATATATTGCTCGACAAGTTGTTGCACGGGAGTTGAAAAATCTTGCAAGCAGATCAGGAATAGAAAGTCGTCACTTTTCTCCTCATGTGTTGCGCCATGCTTTTGCAAGCCATCTCTTGCAAAATGGTGCGGATTTGCGTGCTGTTCAGCATTTGTTAGGTCACTCTGATATTTCTACCACTCAAATTTATACACATGTATTGGAAGAAGGTCTTTATCGTTTGGTTAATGAACATCATCCCCTTGCAGATGAGCAGAAGGCTGAGTAAAGAAAAAGGTGATGTTTTTTAAAAATACTTTATAAAACAGTTTATAAGTCTATAAATGACACAAAATAAGTTGAGTACAATGTATAATTATCTTGATTTTGAAAAACCGGTTGCTGATCTTGATGGGAAAATTCTTGAGTTAAAACAAATTTCTCAAGAAGAGGGTAGTCTTGATATGAGTGATGAGATCGCTCGTCTTGAAAAACGTTCTCAAACGGCATTGCGCGATCTCTATAAAAAGTTATCACCATGGCAAAAAACGCAAGTAGCGCGTCATCCTGATCGTCCCCATTTTATGGATTATGCTGCACGTTTGCTTAGTGATGTTACAGCTTTGGCGGGAGACCGCAAATTTGCTGAAGATGAGGCTATTCAAGCTGGATTTGCACGTTTTAAAGGTGAAGCTGTTGCCTATATAGGGCAAGAGAAAGGTCATGATACGCAAACCCGTTTGCGCTATAATTTTGGGTCTGCGCGTCCGGAAGGATATCGCAAAGCCGTACGTATTATGGAAATGGCTGATCGGTTTGGTTTGCCATTACTCACTTTTGTCGATACAGCAGGAGCTTATCCTGGTGTGAGTGCTGAAGAGCGCGGTCAGGCAGAGGCTATTGCTCAATCAACAGCTGCAACTTTGCGCCTAAAAGTGCCCGTTGTTTCGGTGGTTATTGGAGAAGGTGGTTCAGGAGGGGCGATAGCAATTGCAGCAGCCAACAAAGTTTATATGTTGGAACATGCGATTTATTCTGTTATTTCTCCAGAAGGAGCAGCTTCTATTTTATGGCGCGATCCAGCTCGTGCAAAAGATGCGGCGATGAATATGCGTATTACTGCTCAAGATTTATACCGATTAAAGATTATTGATGACATTATCCCCGAGCCTTTAGGAGGTGCACATCGCGGTAAAGAGGCCGTGATTGATGAAACGGGGAATGTAATTTCTTCTGCTTTAGAGTCTATGGCGGGAAAAGCTGGTGAAGTTCTTAAACGAGAGCGTTGGGAAAAATATCTTCAAATTGGCAGGTCTCTAGCATAAATATTTTTGTGAGGGGATAAAGTGGAGTTTTATTCGATGACATTCAACAGATTCCTCACAGTGTGTGTTTTATTTGCAATGGGAATATTGACGGCATGTGGAGGGAGATTGCCGGCATCTATTCGGGCTAAAGTGGAGCAACCACTTCCACAAGAAATCCACAATAGAATGGCTTTATACAATATCGATCCTTATGCACCGATTATGATGCGATTTTTTAAGGAAGAGAATGTTGCTGAAATTTGGAAGCAGTCTCGTTCTGGACCTTTTGTATTAGTGGCTCGCTATGGTATTTGCAAATGGTCGGGGCAGCTTGGACCTAAATATAAAGAAGGCGATCTTCAGACACCGGAAGGTTTTTATACCATTACGGCAAATCAAATGAACCCTTACTCAAAATATTACCTTTCCTTTAATATAGGCTTTCCAAACCTTTATGATCAAGCACATGGTCGTACAGGAAGCTATCTTATGGTTCATGGTTCTTGTTTTTCCGCAGGTTGTTACTCTATGAGTGATAAAAATATGGCGCAAATTTATGCTTTTGCACGGGATGCTTTTAGAGGGGGACAGAGAGAATTTCAGTTGCAAGCTTTGCCTTTTCGCATGACCGAAGCTAATATGGAACGCCATCGCTCTGACCCCCATTATCAATTTTGGGTAATGCTTAAAGAAGGTTATGATTTCTTTGAGGAGAATCGTACTCCCCCGACAGTTGAGGTTTATGAAAAACGTTATGTTTTTAATCGTAACACTGATAAACTTTCCGCTTCTTTAATACTGAGAAAGTAGTCTTAAATAATCGTAGATTTCTTTGCTCGTTTTGGAATGTTTTGTGATTAACGAATGGTGTGTGAGTGCTTGTGATGAGATGTGGTGAAGTGTGTTCAAAAATCCGCTCTTTCTATCCGTTAAAAATTTTCATTTATTGAAGATTAAAGGAAAAATTAAAATTTCATCCCTGGAATGACTAAGGGATTGTCTAGGAGAGCAGTTTTGTCTGCAGTATCTATTGCTGGCTTATTTAGAAAAGCATCGAAGAGTTTTTGTATCGCTTCTTTTTCAATTCCGTCTGCAATGATGACAAAACGGGTTTGTATGATACC
Organism: Bartonella sp. P12B; assembly: GCF_055796185.1. NCBI lineage: Bacteria > Pseudomonadati > Pseudomonadota > Alphaproteobacteria > Hyphomicrobiales > Bartonellaceae > Bartonella > Bartonella sp. P12B. The sequence goes on from NZ_JBTTDI010000001.1 coordinate 217,344, forward strand.
TTGTGGCCAAGCTGAAAGTCTTATGGGCGGATGGAAAAATGTTTGTACACCGTGTAACACAAGGGGGCGATGGGGGTTATCACGCAAGGCAATAATTGCTTTGAGACGTAATAATTTGGCACCATAACGTTCTCTTAGGAGATCTAAAAAAATTTCAATAGTTTTGTAATCAATTGGCTCATCGTAGTCTAGTGAAAAAGCATGAATAGTTCTCTGATGCGTATGCTCTTGTGGTGAAAGAGTAAGCCATTGTTTAAGTTCTGAGTTTTCTTGTTTTTCATCCCATAATGTCTTACTCATTAATAGATTTGAACAGCAGTGGTCGGAATGCACATCTATGATTTGCGCTGTAGGATTTATCGTTTTGAGTGTTTCGATGAGCGTATTTGGAAGCGTTTTTTGGTCTATAAGGTCTGTTTTGGTAAGGATAATTTTATCAGCAAGGGCTAATTGTTTTTGTATTTCAGAATAACACTCAAATATGGAAGGCGTGCTTAATGCATCAAATGTTGTAAGAACAGAATCAATTGATAATGTCTGACTTAAGAGTGGTTGGCTTAAAAGAGCTTGTAAAATAGGGGCGGGGTCAGCTAGTCCTGTTGTTTCAATGATGATACGGTTGAGTGGTTTAAGATGCCCTCTATGAATGCGATCAAGCAAATCAATTAATGTATCGATAAGATCACTCCGCAAATTACAACATAAGCAACCATTTGTAAGTTCGATGATTCCTTCGGTCGCTTTTTCAACCAGAAGATGATCAATCCCCACTTCGCCGAATTCATTGATGATAACAGCACATTCAGCTAAAAGAGGATCGCGTAGCATACGATTGAGCAAAGTTGTTTTGCCAGAGCCTAAAAATCCGGTAATGAGAGTGAGAGGAATGCGCGTGGTTTTCATAATCATCGGCTGTGGTTTGCTGTCTTTGTTATAAGGCGGTTTTCTTGATTTTTATACGGGATATGAAATTTTTTAAGTGGTTTTGCTTTGCTGTTAGAGGTCTGTGGTGTACTAATAAGACGTACTGGTAAAGGAAAACTCGAAGAAGGTGAAGGTGTGATAAAAGGCGAAATGAGGATAATATTTCCTTGATCATCATAGGAGTTTGCGTGCATTTTTACGGCTTCAGGTGTGCATGTTTGTTGGCTCATATCACGTGCTTGTGTTCTTTTTGTGCCATAAGGTTTCAGTGTTGCCAATGTTGATTGGAATGATCCCTTGAGTGAAAAACCTGTCTCAAGCAGTTGTGCGGCTTTTTCTTCTCTTTCACTCACGTTATTAGATCCTAAAATAACAGCAACGATTGTGCGTTTATTGCGGGTTGCTGAGGCAACAAGATTGAAACCAGAAGCACAAATAAAGCCTGTTTTCATGCCATCTATTCCATCAAAACGACCGATGAGATTGTTTGAATTTTGTTGAATTTTGCGGTTGTTACCAAAATCAATGGCTGGAATAGAAAAATAATGGGCATATTGAGGAAATTCTCGACGAATCTGAACTGCTAAAAGAGCAATATCACGTGCTGTAGAATAATTGTATAGGTCTGGTAATCCACTTGCATTAGCAAAATGCGTTCCAAACATGCCAAGACGCCGAGCTTCAGCATTCATTTTTTTTACAAAAGCTTCTTGCGAACCAGCAACCGCTTCGCTCATGGCTATAGCCAAGTCATTGGTCGATTTAACCAGAGTAATCGTTAAGGCGGTATCAAGGGTGAGAACGGAACCAGCTTTATAGCCCGAACGGTGAGCGGGAGCTTTTGCTGCATATTCACTAATGGTGATGTGTTTCTTTGGTGAAATTTCCCCTGCTCTCATGGCGTGAAAAATGACATAAGCTGTCATTAATTTTGTTAAAGAGGCAGGATACCAACGCTCAAAAGCTTGATTATGTTGTAAAATTTGTCCAGTTGTCACGTCAACAGAGATAAAAGGTTGAGCGAGAGCAAAGGGACTCATACAACTAAAAATGAAAGCTAAAAGTAAATTATAAAAAAACTGCCGCATTAAATTTAAGTCCAATTTCTACCTATCAGTGATTTAGAACTGTTTTAATGTAGCACACAAAACTTTTGAATCCATAATAGAGGCGATAGATGGTTAATACCCTTTCAATTCTTGAAGTTTTTTTACAGCAGAGGGTGGCATAGGTGGAGGGTTAGAATCTTGTGCTGCTAATAAAAGCAATTCATCGCAAGCTCTTTCTGTTTTTTGAACAAGTTGATCTAGAAAATCACGTTTGCTTAAACCAGCTTCTATGGGAGGAAGAATGCGAACGCGGATTGTTCCAGGATAGCGGCGAAAATTGCCTCGAGGCCAATATAAACCAGCATTGTGTGCAATGGGAACGACTTGAAGTTCCAATTCATTGTAGAGAGCAACAATTCCCGATTTATAATCTGGTTCTTGACCTGGCTGTCGACGTGTCCCTTCTGGAAAAATCAAAATTTGGCGCCCTTGTTTTGCCTTTTCTTTTGCTTTTTGTATAATGGTTTTTAAGGCTTTAATGGGGGTGGTTCGGTTAATGGGGATAATTTGTGTTTTTGCCATATACCAGCCAAAAAATGGAATCCACATCAGTTCACGTTTTAGGATGAGAGTAGGGTCATCAAGAAAGGGTACAAGACCAAAGGTTTCCCATGCGGATTGATGTTTGGGAGCAATGATATAGGGGCCTTTGGGGAGATTTTCTAATCCTTCAATTTCATAGTTGGTGCCGGCAATATATTTTTGTAAAAAAAGTGTAACACGCGCCCATGTTTTAGGAACAATCCATGCTTTTTTGCGTGGCATTAAAAAATAAACAGGAGCATAAAGAATCATTTGTACAAAAGTTGTTGTATAAAAAGCAAATGTGAAAAGAAGAGAACGAAGAATAAGCACTATATTGTCCATTTTATATCTGTAAAGAGACTGTGTATATAACGTACTTTATATGAGAAAACATCTCTCTTTATGTTTTTCAAAACTCTATTTTTTCGATAATCTCTTTTCTGATATTAAAAAATATAAGGAAACGGGCTGATGAAACAGCAGGATAGCCGAAATATTCTTTTTATTCCACGAATTTTATCTATTGCGGGTACTGATCCTTCTGGTGGGGCTGGCATGCAAGCAGATTTAAAGGTGTTTTCAGCGATGAAAACCTATGGCATGAGTGTGGTTACAGCTATTGTGGCACAAAACACGCAAGGTGTACATGCTTTTCAGGCGCTGGACGCTTCTTTTGTTGCTGATCAAATTGATTCTGTTTTTGAGGATATTCATGTTGATGCCGTTAAAATTGGTATGGTGGCAAATGCTCAGATTGCGCAGATTATCGCAGAGCGTTTAGCTTATTACAAACCCGCTTTTATTGTTTTTGATCCTGTTATGGTGGCAAAAAGTGGCGATGTTCTTTTAAAACCTGATACGATTGAAATTATGCGCGATGTTTTGGTGCCAATATCAACTTTGATTACGCCAAATTTGCCTGAAGCAGCTTTGTTGTTGGGAAGTGAAGTGCAATGGTCGTTAAACGCTCTGTATCAATATGGTCCGCAGCTTTTGACATTAGGTTGTCATGCAGTATTATTGAAGGGTGGACATTTGAGCACTCTTGCTAGAAAGAGTACGGAAAATCACGATAATTCCAGCCCAGATCTTTATTGTGATTCCAAAGATCTTTTCATGCTTGATGCTCCTCGTGTTATAACCACTCATGATCACGGTACAGGGTGTACTCTTTCGGCTGCTATTGCCGCTTTATTGCCAACGCAGCCTTTGCTTTGTGCTGTTAAACAAGCGAAAAACTATATAAATGGAGCCTTATCTACTTCAAGCGCTTTGCAAGTAGGAAAAGGGCGAGGGCCACTTCATCATTTTTATGAGTTATGGAAAAATGGATAAAGCCTTTGAGGTGAAAATTTTTTTATTCTATGGCTTGTTGAGGCATTCTGCTTTGTTTTGCAGTTATATAAAACTTGATAACGGGTTGTTGTTTGGCAATTTTATACTTATTAGCAAAAGATGAGATGAGAGAGGATACGTGATACCCTGTTGTTTTTATGCATATTTTTTACTATTAAATGCGTGTTTTGTCAAATAAAATTTTGATACCTGAAATTTGATACCTGAAAATAGAAAAAAGAGAGAAAACCAGAATTCTGCGTTAAAAAAGGGAAAAGATTTTGAAAGGTCTTTAAAAATTTTTAAAAAGTCTGTGAAAGTTCAGCAAACCGCCTTTGAAGACCCTTTAAAAAAATAAATTGAGGCAAAACATTTTAATATCTACAGATAATTTAATATCTACAGATAAAGAGTAAGGAAAAAAGTCATGGGACAAGTCAACTTCGTAGAGTGCAGTGCGCTAGAAAATCAAATGGACAAGTTGCTATTTGTGCATGCAAATTAAAATGCAAACATTGCACTTTGATCTTCTGATGAGAAATTGTGTCAAGTTGTTCCACTTTCTCAAACAATTAATGGTATCTCTTCAGATCACGATGAAATTGTGTGTGAAGGGGATGGAAAATCAAAGGGTCAACTTTCCCCTTTGCTCGATGATGATAGGCATTTGGAGAAATTAGTGCAAGTTGCACCAATTGCGTGAGGATGAGAAAAAGGGTAATGTTTACCCAATTGCTTAAATGCTTTTTCTCTTTTTAGTAATATGCTTGGGATAGGAAAAAACGATTATTCAATTTCCAAAAGAGGCACTAAATGACCTTTTAAAGGTCTTTGAAGACCCTTTGAGAGCCCTTTGAAAAAATGAAAATCCTTTGAAAATGAGGTCATTTTTACAAAATATCATGCAAATGATACAAAATTTACGGGTATTTGCATGCATATTTTAGAGATTTTAGGTGTCAAATAATGGGATTGTTGGAAGAAATGAATCATCTCAAATTGTGATTCTGATCCAAAGAAAATAAGACTCAGGAAAGCGGCTCTAAACACCTCTTAAAGCTTCTCTGAGAACCGCCAAAAAGACCTTTAAAAAAAATGAATTGCTGCAAAACCTAGTGGCAAATTATGCAAAACCTAGTGGCAAGCTACAATCAAAGTATATTGTTTGCAATTTATGGAGCGGGCGATGGGATTCGAACCCACGACCCCAACCTTGGCAAGGTTGTGCTCTACCCCTGAGCTACACCCGCTCACCGATTCGAAACATATTTTGCTTCAGATGCTGCTTGTATGGCGTAGCCTTTTGCGAATTGCAACAAAAAAATAACATTTCAGTTTGATTTATTTTATGAATGTCCCAGAAATAAAAATAAAGATTGATTTTGAAAGAGCTCTTCAATAGGTTATTACCTCTTTAATTGTTGTGAAAAAGGGGCGGAGTAGAATGTCGAAAAAAATAAACCTATTAGGGATTGTGATTACAGCTGTTTTTATCATGAATGGTTTTGCAAAAGCAGGGAATCATATTCAACATGTTAAAGTTGCAATTACACAATTTATGGCGCATCCCGCTGCAGATGCAGTGCGCAAAGGGGTTATAGATGTCCTTGCAGAAAATGGCTATAAGCAAGGTGAAAACTTCGAACTCACTTTTTTATCGGCACAGGGCAATATTTCTACAGCAACCCAAGTTGCACGCAAATTTGTTGGTGATAAACCTGATGTAATTGTCGCTATCAGTACGCCTTCAGCACAAACAGTCCTTGCGGCAACAAGAACAATCCCTGTTGTTTTTGCTGCGATTTCTGACCCTGTCGGGGCAAAAATAGTGTCTTCACTCACTAAACCCGGTGGCAACGTGACGGGAACTTCTGATTATATAAATGTTGCAGAAAGTCTTAAGCTTTTAAAGGAAGTAAAACCAGATTTGAAAAAACTTGGTTTTCTTTATAACGCTTCTGAAGCAAATTCTGTTTCAACACTTAAGATGTTGAAGGATGTAGCAGATAAAGCGGGCGTTGAAGTTATAACTTCATCTGCGTCTAAATCTTCTGATGTTCAGGCAGCAACACGTGCTTTAATTGGTAAGGTGGATATCATTTTTATTCCCGCTGATAATACGGTTCTTTCCGTTTTAGAGGGAGCATCAAAAGTTACACAGGAAACCAATACTCCTTTATTTACTGTCGATGCTAACTCTATTGGGCGCGGTCCTTTTATGACGCAAGGTGTAAATTTCTATAATGTGGGCATGGAAGCTGGGAAAATGGTCGTGCGTATTTTGGAGGGTGAAAAACCGGGCGATATTGATGTTATGCAGGCAGCTAATAATGATATCCGAATTGATATGAAAGCAGCTAAAAAAGCCGGTATTATCATTCCACAGGCAGTTACTGAACGCGCAACAAAGGTTATTCAGTAGCTTTCCATTGACATGATAGTGACACGATAAAAGTCCGTTTAAGTTTTCATGAGGTGGGTTTTTGGATGAGTATATTTGCATTTTCTGGTGCTGTAGAATTAGGTCTTATTTATGCATTCGTTGCACTTGGCGTTTATCTTTCGTTTCGTGTCTTGGATTTTCCTGATTTAACTGTAGATGGTTCATTTCTCCTTGGGTCATGTGTTTGTGGTGTTTTGATTCTTTTAGGTTTCAATGCATGGACGGCTATGGTATGCGCTTTTTTTGCAGGTATGGCAGCCGGTTTATTGACAGCTTTGCTGAACTTGCATTTTGGCATTTTAAATCTTTTGGCTTCCATTTTAACGATGTCGGCGCTTTATACGATTAATCTGCGTATTATGGGGATTTTAGGAGGATCTAGTGTTAATTTAGCGCTTGCTGATACTGCCTTAACACCTTTTTATGATCTATTTGGTTTACCTGCTATTTTTGTGCGACCTCTTTTTGTTGGTTTTGTATTGCTTATTGTGGCGTTTTTGATTTGGCGCTTTTTGGAAAGTGAAATAGGTCTTGCTATGAGAGCAATGGGCTCTAATCCACGGATGGCTACCGCGCAAGGGATTCATAGATCGGCATTAATTTATTTTGGTATGGGCCTTTCAAATGCGTGCGTTGCGCTTGGTGGTTCTCTCTATATTCAAACCGCTATTGCTACCGATATTACCGGTGGAACTGGGACAATTGTCTTTGGTTTAGCCGCGGTCATTATTGGTGAAACTCTTTTTCGTACACGCAATATTTTGTGGATTATTGTCAGCTGTATTGTCGGCTCTGTTCTTTATCGTGTTGCAGTACAATTCGCTTTTGAGGCAAACGGGATTGGTATTGATACGTCAACGGATCTTCAGTTGATCACTGCACTGTTAGTTGCTTCAGCTCTCATTATACCACGCTATTGGGGGAGGCGTAAACATGATTGAGTTTTCTCATGTCGGAGTCACATTTAAACCGCAAACGCCTTTGGAAAAACAAGCATTAATTGATATTAACCTCAAGATTGATCGGGGGAGTTTTGTCACAATTATTGGTTCAAATGGTGCTGGTAAATCAACTCTGCTTAGTGTGTTAGCGGGTGCTATTCTTCCTACAGAAGGAAAAGTGATTATCAATGGGCAAAATGTTTCTAGGCAATCAGTCAGTGAGCGCGCTGGAAGGGTTGCTTGCGTTTTTCAAGATTCGTTGGTGGGAAGTTGCGGTTCTTTAACAATTGAAGAAAATTTGGCTCTTGCAGCTCTCCGTGGTAGTCGTCGTGGTCTGCGTTCAGCTTTAAATCACAAAAAACGACAATTTTTTCGTGATGAAATTGCCCAATTAGGTATAGGTCTTGAGGCGTGTATTCATAATCCTATGGACAGTTTGTCAGGTGGGCAACGGCAGGCCGTTTGTCTTGTGATGGCGACTTTAGCTCATGCCGATGTTTTATTGCTCGATGAACATACTTCAGCATTAGATCCAGGAATGGCTGATTTTGTCATGCGGTTGACCGAAAAAATCGTTGAAGAGAAAAAATTAACCACTATTATGGTGACACATTCTATGCGTCAAGCTCTTGATTATGGAGATCGCACATTGATGTTGCATGGTGGAAAAATAATTTTGGATGTGTGTCAAGAAGAACGTAATGGTTTGAATGTAAATGATTTAATAGGCATGTTTCAGAAAGTTCGTGGGGAAGCTCTTGATGATGATGAACTTTTAATGGATTAATATTTTGGCTCAGAAAAAAGCGCATGAAGTTGATCATTTTCTAACGCGTTTTTCACGTTCTTTTCCTATTGTTCTCATTTACGGGCCGGATCGTGGTCTTGTTTGTGAACGTGCGCAACGTTTTGCTAAGCTTACAAAGGTGGCTGTAGAAGATCCATTTTCAACGATTCGTTTGGATGCAGCTGAAATTGATAAAGATCCTCCTCGCTTGGAAAATGAAGCACGAACTTTATCTCTTTTTGGGGGAGATCGTTTGATATGGATCTCTAATGGTGCTAACCAAAAAGGTTTTCTTACAGCTTTAAAGTTTTTAATTGACGAACCACCAGAGAAAAGTTTTATTCTCATTGAAGCAGGGGATTTGAAAAAAGGAACAGGATTGCGCAATGTCGTTGAAACGGCAACAAAAGCAATGGCTTTGCCCTGTTTTGCAGATGATGCTCGGTCTCTTGATGGACTAATTGATGAGGTTTTGAGTCATTTTAAGAAGACTCTTTCTTTGGATGCACGTAAGTGGTTGCATGAAAGTTTGGGAGGGGATCGTCTTGTATCACGAAGTGAATTAGAGAAGCTTTGTCTTTACGTTTCGGATACTCATATTACTCTTGAAGATGTGAAAGCTGTTGTAAGCAATGTGAGCGCTCTCTCTATCGATGAAGTGATTGATGCTCTTTTATTGGGCGATATAACAAATTTTGAGGCTCATTTTAGTCGACATGCAACACTACAGGGTACAGTGTTTTCTATTTTGAGTACGGCACAAAGACATTTTCAACAATTGCAACTGTTACGTTATCAAGTTGAGGTTGAAGGGAAATCTCCTTCTGTAGTAACTTCACAAGCACGACCACCAATTTTTTTTCAACGAAAAAAAACAGTTGAGCAAGCTTTAAGATATTGGAAGTTAGAACATATTTCTTATGCAATGGAAAGAATTCAAAGTGCTGTTTTAGAGAGTCGTAAAAATCCGCTTTTGAGCGAAGCGATCGTTCGTCAAGTTTTGCTAGGACTTACAATTACTGCGCGGCGTCAAATGGTTGCTTAAGATAAGCAGTTCGTCTTTATGGTAGTTTATTTGAAAACTTTTGAAGTTTTATAAAATAATTGTTCTCTTATAAAATTTATTTATTTTTTTAATAAAATGGCGCTCTTTGAAAAGTAAAATGAAAAGGAGTTTGCTATTCATCATTCTTGTTTGTAAGCGATAAATTGACAAGTTTTAGGGCTTAATGTTACGTGCTCTGTCTCTCTTTTTTGCACATTTTCTAAGGGAAAAATGATCTGTTGGTCGTTTGCGCAAGGGATTATTGAAGGATGCATGACTTTATTATTTGTTTTCTTGTCGTTTGTGGTTTTTTAAATGTTTGATACATAAATCTTGAATAAACAGTAGAGATAAACTTTGGTTTTATTGCTGTTTTCAAAGAGTTCTTAAAGGTGGAAAATGCTCCAAATTCAATTTGAAAAAATAGCACTCATTGGGATTGGCCTTATTGGCTCTTCTTTAGCAAGAGTGATTAAAAAGAAAAATCTTGCTGCTCATATTTCTATTGCAACACGTCGTCAAGAAACATTGAAAAGAGCGCGTGAATTGGAACTTGGAGATTTTTATACAACGGATAATGCAAAAGCTGTTGAAGGAGCAGATCTCGTGATTGTTTCTGTTCCTGTTGGAGCAAGTGCCGAGGTAGCAAAAAATATTCATGATCATTTAAAGCCTGGAGCAATTGTGAGTGATGTTGGGTCTACGAAAGCGTTGGTCATTGCAGAAATGGCACCTTTATTACCAAAATCAGTGCATTTTATTCCTGGTCATCCGATTGCGGGAACAGAGTATTCAGGACCAGATGCTGGTTTTGCTGATTTGTTTATGAATCGCTGGTGTATTTTAACACCTTTTGCTGAAAGTGATGTTGTGGCTGTAGCGCAATTGACAGCGTTTTGGGAAGCTTGTGGCGCACGGGTTGAAAAAATGGATGCTAAACATCATGATCTTGTTTTGGCCATTGTTTCACATTTGCCGCATTTGATTGCATATAATACTGTTGGAACAGCGAGTGATTTAGAAAAAGTGACGAATTCTGAAGTAATTGCTTATTCTGCTTCAGGTTTTCGTGATTTTACCCGTTTGGCTTCTTCTGATCCTGTTATGTGGCGCGATATTTGTTTGCATAATAAAGATGCTATTTTAGAAATGTTAAGCCGTTTTAGTGAAGGACTTGCTTCTTTGGAACGGGCAATTCAGTTGGGAGATGGTGAGACGTTGTTTAATTTTTTTACACGTACCCGTGCTGTGCGCCGTAGTATTATTGAAGCTGGGCAAGAAATTGATGCTCCTGATTTTGGACGTCAGAATGTTTCTAAAAAGGGTAAGTAAAAAAGTTTTTGTTGAATTCCGTTGGTTGCTTCTGGAAATTTCTGTTCCTTTAAGTTGTGAATTGTCATAAGGAAGAGAGGGGACTTTGGGATACAGATGATCAATGTTCAAAAAGTTTTACGGAAGCAAGATTATCATTTGGGGCATCTATAGAATGTAAAAAGGGATTACGGAACTCAAGAAGAGTTCTTCATATTGTGTGATTGGTACATTTTTTAGAAGACAATGCTTTTTTATGCGCGTTTAAAGGTTATTTTTCGATAACTTCGTGTGTGCACTGGAGCTTTCCAGCTGTAATTGGTCTGTTTCGAAATAAAAAGATTATTTGGTCTACCCTTAAATTTTCATCATAGATTCGTTTGGGTAGGGTTTTGAGACGTATCACTTTTTTATCGATAATCGCGATGGTTATAATGTATTACTCTTTAATGCTTCATGCGTAAAATTTGTTCATTAGTGTTTTTCGGTTTTGCTACAGAGTGAGGCTTGACGGTATTGATTATTGTCTTTTATAGTAAAGAAGGTTTTTTATTGCGATGATTTTTGTGAAATTTTGAGTGGTTAAGAAGACAGTATTACCAGAAAGTATTGTGGTTTGTTAAAAAATATCTTTTGGTATAGCTATCGTGTTCTTGTTGATGCAATAAGTCATTATTGGCGTGATAATGGCAGTGTTTTTGCTAGTCATATCGCGCTGTCAGGGCTTTTAGCGTTTTTTCCTTTTTTCATTTTTGGGACATCTCTTGCTAGTTTTATCGGTGCTTTTACATATACACCGCAAAAAATCAAAGCTTTGGTGCAGTTGTTACCAGATGTTATTGCAGAGCCTTTATTGAAAGAAATTATCAATGTTTTAACTATTCAGCGGGGAGGAGTGTTGACGGTTTCTGTCATTGGGGCGGCTTATTTTGCTTCTAATGGGATAGAAGCATTACGGTCTGCTTTGAATAAAGCTTATCGTGTTGTTGATCGGCGTAGTTTGTTATTTTGCCGTTTTCAAAGTTTGTTTTTTGTGATTCTTGGAGCTTTTGGCCTTGTTGTTATAAGCTTTTTATTGATTTTAGCACCTCTCTTAATCAAGATTATGCAAAATCATTCTTTTTTCATGACTGAATATATTGGGGTTATTCGTTTATGGCGTTACATAATCGCAGCAGTTGTTTTATTTGTAAGTCTTTTGATTGTTCATAAATGGCTCCCAGCGGAGCGGCGGAAATTTATAGATATTTTTCCAGGAATTATGGTGACAATGGCAGTATGGTTTGTAGCTTCCATTGCTTTTGCGCAGTATTTGGCAATGTTTGATTATATTTCTACCTATGCGGGGTTAGCATCTATTATGGTGGCTATTATTTTTCTTTATATATTAAGCGCAATTTTTATTTTTGGCGCTGAAATAAACGCTGCGATGATGTTTTACCGCAAGCGTTTACAAAATTCAGAGGGGTGAAAGAACTTATTATTGCGTGAAAATCAAAATATCAATATCCCGATAAAACCTGCTATCACTTTGTTTATTGATGCGGATGCTTGTCCTGTAAAAGACGAAGTTTATCGTGTGATGAATCGTTATCAGCTTAAAACATTTGTTGTGGCAAATCGTTTCTTGTCCCTTCCAGATGAAGCACTCATTGAAAGAGTGGTTGTTGCTGGTGAACTCGATTGTGCCGATGATTGGATTGTGGACCATGTGCATGAGGCAAGTATTGTTGTTACCAGTGATATCCCTTTAGCAGCACGGGTTGTGCAGGCTGGTGGTGCGTGTCTTTCGCCAACGGGGCGTATTTTTGATGTAAGCTCTATCGGTCAAGCTTTAGCAATGCGCAATTTGATGGAAGATTTGCGAGGACAGGGCAACATGACAGGTGGGCCCCGTCCTTTTTGTCGTAAAGATCGTTCTGCTTTTTTATCAGCATTGGATCTCATGATACAACGTTTAAAAAGACGTGGTTATTAGGTTACAATGCTTCTTTTATGACGGCTTTTATAAGTGCTTTGGCATCGTTATTAGCCCATGGAGCTGCACCATTGAAGGAAGCAATGAGATGACCATTTTTATCAATGAGAAATGTAATGGGTAATCCTAAAGCGAGCCCTTGTTTTCTAACATTGTTGAAAATATCCATTGTTTCATCACGATAGTAGAGCAAATTATCAGCATGAACATCTTGTAAAAATTGCTGAATTTTTTCAGGAGAACCAGTTTTATCGATATTAATGGCTATCACATCAAAATTTTCTCCAGCCAGTTCACGTTTTAATTGCGCCAAGTCTGGCATTTCTGTGCGGCAGGGTGCACACCAAATAGCCCATAGATTAACTAAGAGTGGTTTTCCGGTAAATTCGCTGAGTTTACGGTTTTTTCCTTGAATATCTTTAAAAGAGAGCTGATTCATATCGGAGGGTGTATCAGCAAATCGTATGTGGGTGAAAAATCCTTTTGCGGCTTTTCGGATTGCTCTCATTTTTTCTTCTTGTTCTTTTACGGTCTTTTCTCCTGAAATAAAGTCTGTAAAAGAGGACTCTCTCTTGTTATAGGAGTTTTTTATTGCGTATAAACTTATGGCAGCTAAGATGACGACAATAAAAAAGGATGCGATGAAAATCCTCTTTTTGTTCTTTTTTTTTCGGTTGGTAAAAGTTTGAGGAATCATGATTTTTGTCCTTTGTATGGGTGTTTTTAGAGTATGACAGATAAAAAGTTAAAGAACCAGATGTGGGGTGGACGGTTTATAGCAGGGACTGCTGCAATTATGGAAGAAATTAACGCCTCAATTGATTTTGATCAAAAGCTTTATCGGCAAGATATTGAAGGTTCTCTCGCTCATGTGGCAATGTTAGCGCACACTAAGATTATTTCACAATCGGATTATGAAAAAATTGTTGATGGTTTAAAGCTTATTCATCAAGAAATTGAGGAGGGGAAATTTGTTTTTTCACGGAAACTTGAAGATATTCATATGAATATTGAAGCGCGATTGAACGAATTGATTGGTCCTGTAGCAGGACGCTTGCATACGGCGCGTTCTCGCAATGATCAAGTGGCTGTTGACTTTCGTTTGTGGGTGCGTGAAGCCTCACAGAGAATTATGCAAATTTTAAAAAGATTGATAGAGCAATTGCTTGTTCGAGCAGAACAACATGTTGAGACCTTTATGCCAGGTTTTACACATTTACAATCGGCACAGCCTGTAACATTTGGTCATTATATGATGGCTTATGTTGAAATGTTTGGGCGAGATTTGTCGCGGATGCGAGATGCCGTTGAGCGAATGAATGAATCACCTTTAGGAGCTGCTGCTTTGGCAGGAACAAGCTTTCCAATTGATCGTTTTATGACAGCAGAAACATTGGGTTTTCGAGAACCAACACGCAATTCGATTGATAGTGTTTCCGATCGTGATTTTGCACTGGAATTTTTAAGCGCTGGTGCTCTTTGTGCTATGCATCTTTCCCGCTTAGCGGAGGAAATTGTCCTGTGGTCAAGTGCACAATTTCAGTTTATTCGTTTATCGGATGCTTTTTCCACTGGTTCCTCTATTATGCCACAAAAGAGAAATCCCGATGCTGCGGAACTTGTGCGTGCTAAAAGTGGTCGACTAAATGGTGCATTGATGGGGCTTTTAACTGTGATGAAGGGATTACCTCTTGCCTATTCAAAAGATATGCAAGAAGACAAGCAGTATGTGTTTGATGGAGCTTTGAGCCTAGAATTATCGCTAGCAGCAATGATAGGGATTATTGGTGATTTGCAAGTCAATAAAGAAACTCTCAAACAAGCCGCTGATTCTGGTTATGCTACCGCAACTGATTTTGCCGATTGGCTTGTGCGTGAATTAGGGTTTCCTTTTCGTGAAGCACACCATATTACTGGGTGTGCTGTGGCATTGGCAGAAAAAAAACACTGTGGTTTAAATGATTTATCCTTGAGTGAACTACAAACGATCTGTCCACAAATTAATGCAACGCTTTTTGAGGTTTTAACGGTTGAAAAATCAGTTAAAAGCCGCAAAAGTTTTGGTGGCACTGCACCTTCAGAAGTGCTTAATCAAATTGCTTATTGGAAAAAACGCCTTGTAACTGCTTGAATGGTTGATTTGTAAATCCGAAAAAATAACAAGAGGAGAGAAAAGGGCGTATGAAAATTATTTTAAAAAATTTAACAATTGTTCTTTTGGGGAGTGTTATTCTCGTTGGATGTGGGCGTAAAGGGGCATTAGAATTGCCGCCTTCAGCAGTGAAGAATTCTTCGCAAGAAGCATCCGATCTTCAAAACAAAGCAGATGCCCCTTTTGTTCTTGATCCATTGATACAATAGGGGATTTTATGCATTTTTTTTCTTATCAGCAAGATGTTTTGCATGTTGAAGGTCTTTCGCTTTTGCAACTTGCGCGCGATGTTGGGACACCTTTTTATTGCTATTCAGCAAGTGCTCTCATTAAAAATTTTAAAGATTATCAGAATGCATTTCGGGATATGCCGAGTTTGATTGCTTATGCGGTTAAAGCAAATTCTAATCAAGCGGTTTTACAGCTTTTAGCGAATAATGGAGCGGGAGCTGATGTCGTCTCAGAAGGAGAATTACGGCGTGTCCTTGCTGTTGGTATTCCTGCTCATCGCATTGTTTATTCTGGTGTTGGTAAAAAGATTGAAGAGATAGATTTTGCTCTTGCACAGGATATTTGCTGTTTTAACGTTGAATCAGAACCAGAGCTTGAACAATTATCGGCACGTGCTGTTGCTCTTTCAAAAAAAGCACGTATTTCTTTGCGTATTAATCCAGATGTGGATGCTAAAACGCATAAGAAAATTACAACAGGGAGATCCGAGAATAAATTTGGTATTCCGCTGTCATTGGCAAGGGATGCCTATAAAAAAGCAGCTCAATTACCTGGTGTGGATGTTTGTGGTGTTGATCTCCATATTGGTAGCCAAATTTGTGACTTAAAGCCCTTTGAAGATGCGTTTATGATTGTCGCAGATTTTGTGCGTCAGTTATGGAATGATGGTTATGCAATAACCCATATCGATATTGGCGGGGGGCTTGGTATTTCTTATGGGGGTGAGCAGCAACCAGTCCCAACTCCTTTTGATTATGCACAACTGGTAAAAAAATATATTGCTCCTCTAGGAATCAATATTATCCTAGAACCTGGGCGCAGTATTGTTGGTGAAGCCGGTCTATTGGTGACATCTGTTGTATATTTAAAAAAGGGAGAAGGGCGGAATTTTGTTATTGTTGATGCGGCGATGAATGATTTCATGCGTCCGACACTGTATGATGCGTGGCAAAATGTTATACCAGTGAAGAAAACACCGATCGATGCTCCGCTGATCAGAGCAGATATTGTGGGTCCTGTTTGTGAAACTGGGGATTATTTAGCATTAAAGCGTTGCGTACCGATTTTAGCGGCAGGTGATTTCCTAGCAATTACTGGAGCGGGTGCTTATGGCGCCGTGATGGCAAGTACCTATAATAGTCGACTTTTGGTGCCGGAAGTTCTCGTTCAGGATAGGCGTTATGCAATTGTTCGTCCGCGTCTTGATTATGCCCAATTGATAGGGTGTGATCATATTCCAGATTGGATTAAACAGTGCTAAGGATTATTGGTCTTATTTTTACTAAACTTTAAGGGAACAATTTATTTTAACGTCTGGAAATTGTGTCGTATAGAATTTTTCTGGAGTGTTGTTTCTCTCTGATTTCAGTTTTCTTTTGCATCAGCTAAGTGTAAAAGTGTAAAGTTGAACGGGTTTTTCTGGGTAAAATTTACCTAGTTATCTTGGAAAATGGGTTGCGTAAGTGATCAGAGGGTTAAGCCTTCTTGAAAAAATAATCTGGTTGCAAATGAGTGGGGGGGTAAGAATCTTGGTTTTTTTAGGGCGAAGAAGAGATTAGGGTTTCGATTCACCACTGTAAAAGGGGACAAATGCTTGTCTATGAGAAATGAAAACGTCAAAAGTTTTGCGAGAAGAAAGCTTTTGTATGTGCGCATTTTTATGTGGTTTATCCTCTTATTGGAGCGAATATGGATACGGTTGTTGCCGCTTTTTCTCGTTCTCAGTCTCTTTTGTTCGCTTAGTTGGTTGGGTATTTTTGGAATTTTAGATTATTGGCCACATGTGCTCTTGCTTGGGCTTATGTTTTTTTTGGCTGTGGGGAGTTTATTTTTTCTTATTCATTTTCGCTTTCCCATAATGAGGGAAGTTGATCAGCGTCTTGAACGCGTAAATAACCTTGAAAATCAACCTTTAAGCACTCAAACAGATCGTTTGTTTTCTGAGAATGATGAAGATTTGAGTGCACTTATTTGGCGTGAACATCAACGCCGCATGGCAGAACAATTATATCCTTTAAAAACCGGATTTATCGATCCTAAAAGTGCGGCTTTTGATCCTCTAGCTTTGAGGACTTTATGTATTCTCCTTTGTGTGTGCGCTTTTAGTTTTTCTTTTGGCTCATTAGGAGGTCGTTTGGCAGATGCGTTCGATTTACGTCCTGTAATCGATGAGACATCAATGCGGATTGATGCTTGGGTAACACCTCCTGCTTATACGAGTGTTCCACCCCTTTATTTAACAAAAGATAACAAAACACAGCTTACCGTTCCTGAAGGGAGTGATTTAGTTGTCCGTGTTGTTAACGGTGCTGGTATTACAGTAAAAGCAAATACTAAAGAAGATGCGCGGGAAATTTCGTTTTCCAAAAAAAATGAAAAGGAAGCTTTGAATGATCCAATTGTTCATTTTGAAACACGGTTAGAACGTTCAATAGATTTAGTCGTGTCATCACGGCATAAGAGACAGCAATGGGATTTGCAAGTGATTAAAGATCAGCACCCAACAGTTCGTTGGTTAGAAAAACCAGGACGGATTTTAACCGGTTCTTTGGAGCTTCAATATGAGCTCGATGATGATTATGGGGTGACAAAGGCTTTTGTTGAAATAGAACCTTTTTTTAATGTACATAAAAATGCTTCTTCTCTTTATAAGGCACCTGAAATAAAACTTCTTCTACCCCGTGGTGGAAAGGGTAAAATGCGCACGGTACAAGATGTATCAGCACATCCTTGGGCTGGTTTAGAAGTCAAAATTACTTTGGTGGCAGAAGATGGTGCAGGGCAGAAAGGGCGGAGTAAAACTTTTGTTATGACGCTTCCACAACGTGTTTTTTCCAATCCTGTTGCGCGTGCAGTGGCTGAATTGCGTCGTATGTTAGTTCTCAATGCTTCTGCAAAAGAGCGAGTCCTTGATATGCTTTCTGCTTTGCTTGTGCGGCCAAAAGAGGGGCTGCAAAATCTCACACATTTTCTTGTCTTACAGAGTGCATGGACAAGGCTTTCTATGGCAGAAACAGAAGATGATTTGCGTGGTGTTGTCGATTATTTATGGCAGATTGCTTCAGGCATTGAAGGCAATCAGCTCGAATCTGTTCAAAAAACTCTAAAACAAGCGCAAGCTGCTTTGCGTGACGCACTTCGTTATGGTGCTCCAGCGGCGGAAATTGAAAGGCTTATGGCAGATTTACGCCAAGCTATGGATAATTATATTCATTCTTTGGCTGAAAGTGCACAGGATAAGAGTAATCCTCACAATAATAATCTTAGTTCTCCTAATCTTTCGGAGGATTCATTAGAAAAAAAGCTAAATTTAATTGAGGAAATGGCCAAGATGGGCTCTTCTTTAGCAGCTGAACAGTTGTTGGCAGAAGTTGAACAAACTCTTGATCATTTGCAAGTTCGAAAAGGCAATAAAAATGGAAAGCAGGATCAGAGCCAATCTGCAAGGATGAAAGAAAAAATGGATAAGTTGGGAGATTTAATGCGTCGTCAGCAAGAAATTCTCAATGAAACACACCAATTAGAAAAGCAAAAACAACGTGGAGAAACGCTTTCCGAACAACAAAGAAAATCTTTAAAAAAACGACAGGCTGAATTGCAGTCTGAATTATCAATGTTAGAAAAAGAATTATCAGCGCAAGGATTTGCGTCGAATGATGCATTCAAGAAAGCAGAAGAAAAAATGAACTCTGCAGAAGATGCTCTTGATCATGGAAACAATCAAGTGTCTATGCAGAATCAGTCGGATGCTTTAGAATCTTTGCGGCAAGGTGCGCAAAGTGTTTTGGAAAAAATGCGTGAAATGCTTAAAGAAACCAGCGGTAGTCAAGATGCTGTTCGTAGTCCTGTCGATCCCTTAGGGCGTTCACTTTCTTCAAAAACAGATCAAGAAGGTGCAGTATTACCACAAGAAAATGATCAAATGCGTGCACGGCAGATTTTAGAAGAAATTCGCAAACGCCTTGGTAAGGAGCATCTTCTTGAAGCAGAAAAAAACTATCTTGAAAAGCTCCTTCATTTTAATTAATCGCTTCCTCTTTTAACTGAGGTCAAAAAGAGCGCATTAGAAGCAGTATGAAGCTCAAAGATAAAGAGCATGATTAAAGCGCTTTTGCATGAAGTGGTTATGAAAAATATTCTATGCGATTTTTTATTATTTGGGTTTACAATATGAAATATTAAAATTTTTGCCATTGCGGAAAAAAGGCAAAAGTCCATATAAGTGAGGTATGTGAAAGCACCTGTTAGGTTTGAAGTTTTTTCTATATGGTATGTTGAGTTGGATATAGTCACACTGAGAGATTTTTACGATTCTGCCCTTGGATTGCGTGTACAAAGGACGTTGTGTGAGCAATTAAATTTATGGTGGCCCGATCTTACTGATAAACGCGTTATGGGTTTAGGGTACGCTCTTCCTTATCTTTCTGCGTTGTGTACACGCGCTCAACAATGTTTCGCTTTTATGCCAGCTGCTCAGGGAGCTTCGCCTTGGCCTTGTGCTGATAAGGTCGCTACAGCACTTGTTTTCGAAGAGGACTTACCGCTTCCTGATGCTTCGGTAGATTGTATTTTATTGGTCCATGCATTGGAATATACAGAAAATTCATTTGAAACACTCAATGAAATATGGCGCGTTTTAGCGCCTAATGGTAGTTTGATCGTTGTTGTTCCTCATCGTCCTGGTTTTTGGGCGCGCAATGCTTGTACACCTTTTGGTTATGGTGAACCCTATAGTCGACAGCAAATCGCTCGTTTGTTTGAAAAAACAAATTTTATTTCTGGACCAGTACAAGAAATTGTTCATTATATGCCTTCTTCAGGACGTGTTTCACGGTTGTTCTCATTTTTTTATGAACCATTTGGGCGTTATCTTTTGCCTTATTTTGGTGGACTCTTAATGTGTCAGGCGCAGAAACGTGTTTATCAAGGCTTACTCGTACAGCGTCGTCAATCGCGGCGTGTTTTTATTCCAGCATTATCGCCACAAGCCTATGAGAATTCTTCTCAGCTTGGTACCAATTTCACCTCACGATCGCATCTGAAGAGTCACAAAATCGATTGAGTATACAACCTTTCTTTCTGTGAAGTTCGAGTCAGAACTCTCATTCTCTTTGCCAGCTTAATTTCGCTATTGTTCCGACATTGAGAGAGTTTTGAAGAGTATATGTTAAGTCTTTTCTAAGGAATTACCCATCGTTAATCTTCTTTGTGATGTGCAAGAAAACAGGTTTATTGATCTCTTATAAGACAAATTTGTAATGAGAGAATTTATTTATTTAGGGATCTTATTTAAGCTGTAAAATTATAATTATTAATCAATATATTAAATATATTCATCTTATTGTATTTTTATATTCGAAAAATTAAGAATCCTAAAATCGCTTTTGAAGCAGTTACTGTTAAAGACGTGTTAAAGATTTAAACGATAGCCATTTTGATGGGTCACAAGAATTTGTGCGTTGGAAGGGTCTTTTTCGATTTTTTGTCGCAAACGATAAATATGGGTTTCTAAGGTATGGGTGACAATATTTGTATTGTAACCCCAAATTTGTTCTAAGAGTGTTTCACGGCTTACAACTTTGTCAGTGGTATAATAGAGATATTTAAGAATTGCTGCTTCTTTTTCTGTAAGGCGCGTTTTGTTGTTGGATTGATCAATGAGAAGTTTTTGTCCAGGTTTAAAAGTATAGGGACCAATATAAAAGATTGCCTCATCATTTTGCTCATATTGGCGCAATTGGGCACGAATTCGTGCCAATAATACTGCAAAACGGAAGGGTTTTTTTACATAATCATTCGCACCTTCTTCAAGATCTAAAAGGGTCTCGGAGTCTGTATCGTGATTCGTAATCATGATGATGGGAGCACGAAATCCTTGTGCACGTAATTTTTGAACGGCCTTTCCGCCATCAAAATCAGACAGTTCAAGACCAAAAATAGCCAGATCAACATTTTTCTCTTGCGTTATTGTCATTCCTGCTGCAGCCGTTTTTGCTTGCAATACTTTAAACTCTTTATACATTTGCAATTGTTCTACCAAAATAGCGCGCAGATCATCATCTTCTTCAACGATTAAAAGGGTATAGCAGTTCATTTTTGTTCCTTATAAAATAAGATAGAGTGACGCACCGATTGGTGAGGAGTAGTTTCATGAAAAATAAGTTTTCATGCAAGGAAAATTAAAAAGTAAGCCTCTAGAAAACGAAATTTTGTTGCTTTTATGATTATTTGCCAAAAAATGAAGAATTGCACGCATGACATTGCATGCATTGTTTTGGAGGATTTCGCAGAAATTCCTCTTGTTCTTTTTTACTTTTTTCTGCATTCGTACTAGGATCGGTGCTGTGAGGCGAGTGGTGATATCAATTGTAATTGTTTTGTAGATTTGTAGCTGGTCGGCACCATCATTACATTTGACAGCTTCTAATATTGCGACAGCCCTTGCATTAAGACAATTCATTAAAGGCATTTTTACTCCTTTCTAAATGTTTTTTATCCACACGCCATCTCCGCTTGTAATGTACAGGTATGAGATTTACTTGATTCAAAATGAGATGATTTAGACTGAGAGAATTTTACAATACTCGGAGTTATGATATAAGCTAAAAAACTATGATTTATTTTATAAATCAATGCGTTGTTCTCTAACAACAGTGTTGAAAAAATGTATCGTGAAGATAGATTTTATTCAATAGTTTGGGTTTTGAAATAAAATATTATAGAACGAAAAAGTGCAAGAGAGAGCTATTTTTGTTTATTGAGCATAAAATTATACGCACACACCAGGGTATATTATGCTTGCCTGCCGTGATACATGGAATATCTTTTTTCGCATGTTCTTCGATGGATGGAAATTATAATTTTAAGATGAAAGCATTTCTTTCTTAAGATTACCCATCAAACAAACTTCTTTCCATTCATCTTCTGTCACGGGTTGTACAGATAAGCGAGAGGCGTTGACGAGCACCATATTTTTCAGCTTTGAATTTGCTTTAATCTGTTTTAATGAAACAGGCGTTGGCATATCGCAGAGGGCACGAATATCTACACATTCCCAGCGTGGATCAGAGGTGGTGGAATCAGGATGTGCTTCAGCGCAGATTTCTACAATACCCACAATTTCTAGCCCTTTATTGGAATGATAAAAAAAGCCTTTATCACCTAATTTCATAGCGCGCATATTGTTGCGGGCTTGATAATTGCGCACGCCATCCCATTGTTCACCGGCAGTACCTTTTTGCTTTTGCATCTCCCATGACCATTTATGGGGTTCAGATTTAAAAAGCCAATAAGCCATCAGATCTCCTTTTTACAGATTATTGATATTGTACAAGATAGACATTTTTTCCATGCATTTATAGAATACTCTTAAGTATGATTTTTAAAATACAGTAAAAAATGCACAATATCGATTTTTTGCTTCTTTTTTAGAAAGGACCCAATTGTGGTAACATAACATGTTACGCATCCTTCTTGTTTTCATGGATTATATGATGTTATCTGGTCTTCGCTTTACTATCAGAAGAGAAAAAATGTGTGCGTGGATCAAAGAATAAATTAAATATAAAATATAATAGATTTTGTTATTTTTTGACTTCTATCTAGAAGGATTAAGTCTAGATTATATTGTCTCTAAAAAATGGTGTAAGAAAACTGCTTCTAGGAAGATCAAATTCTGAAAGGATAATAACATGCTAGATGGCAATGGATTATAGGAGATTTTTTAGAGAGCATAAGCACTCATCTGGTTTGTTATGCTTTTGTTCCACGGCGTCCCATCCCTATGAGGGGCTTAGATTTTTCATCTAATGGCCAACGTGAACGAGGGGCAATATCAAGGGGGCTTGTTTCTCCGCGTGCGAGTTTCTGTGCACCAACAAAAGCAATCATTGCAGCGTTATCGGTACATAAGGAAAGAGGCGGGGCTATAAATTCAAAACCATGTTGATGAGCGAGTTCTTTTAATGTCAATCGAATAGCTTGGTTAGCAGCAACTCCGCCTGCGACAACTAAAGCAGGAGGATGCCCCCCTTTATCATGAGAGGGGGGATATTGGTGGGTGAAATATTGCAAAGCTAAATGAACGCGATCATGGACTGTGTCGGTAACTGCTGCTTGAAAGCTTGCTGCAATGTCACAAACATCGCTTTCTGTGAGAGGAGCCATGGCTGTTGCGGCTTGGCGCACAGCGGTTTTAAGACCTGAAAAGGAAAAATCTAACCGTTTTTCACCTTTTAAAGGGCGTGGAAGGGGGATACGATTTTTATCACCCAATAAAGCCGTTTTTTCAAGTGCTGGACCACCAGGGTAAGGAAGGCCTAAGAGTTTTGCTGTTTTATCAAAAGCTTCCCCTAAGGCATCGTCAATTGTGGTTCCTAAACGTTGGTAATTGCCTACTTCGTGGACAAGAATTGTTTGTGTATGACCACCGGAAACCAACAGCAATAAATAGGGAAAAGAAACCTTATGGGTGAGCACGGCTGTTAAGGCATGGCCTTCTAGGTGATTGACAGCAATAAAAGGTTTTCCTGTGGCAAGAGAAAGTGCTTTTGCCGTCATAACACCTACTAAAAGTCCCCCTATCAAACCTGGTCCACTTGTAGCTGCAATAGCATCGATATCCCTTAATGTTATGTTCGCTTCTGTTAGCGCTTTTAGAATTAAACTGTCGAGAATTTCCACGTGGGCACGGGCGGCAATTTCAGGAACAACACCTCCGTAAGGGGCATGATGATCAATCTGGCTCCAAACAATATTAGAAAGAATTTTGCTGTTTCCTTCATTGTCCTGTTCAACAACAGCAGCAGCAGTTTCATCACAACTTGTTTCTATTCCTAACAGACGCATTTTAGACAAAACCTTGTGTTGAAGATTCTTTGATTGTGTGCGTACCACAGATAGGCAAAGATGCAAAGAATTTCTCTTGGGGTTAATAGCTCTCATGAAAAATGCGCTGTAATATTTTCTTTAAATATAACAGTTATGTTAAATAAAAAATTAAGCTGTTTTGTTTAGTATAAAATGATGATTTTTTTAAAAACACTTTTTATTAAAGTATATAACTATAGATTTTTCTGATAAAGATGCGGTATTGAAAATTTCTGTAAAGTTATATTCGTTGTAAAAAAATTGAAAAACAAGCTATGATATTTGAAAAAGCTTAATTTTTAAAACTTTTTTCATTTTATTCTTTTATAATTATCAGCAGAATGTACACAAAGAATGACTAAGATGGTAGATTCTTCAAAACCAAAAGCGAAAACACACTACATTACTACGCGCCGTAAAAAGCCGGTAATTGAACATGAAACTGTAAGCCATGATGCAGAGAAAGTAACACAAAATTCAACAGAATTTGATGTACGAGAGAAACAAAACAAGAAAAACATGCAACATCAATCCATATCTCATCTCTCTTGGCTGTCTTTGTTTCTTTCAGGAATTTTAGGTGGTCTGATTGCTTTAGGTC
This sequence comes from Bartonella sp. P12B, assembly GCF_055796185.1. Taxonomy (NCBI): domain Bacteria; kingdom Pseudomonadati; phylum Pseudomonadota; class Alphaproteobacteria; order Hyphomicrobiales; family Bartonellaceae; genus Bartonella; species Bartonella sp. P12B. The sequence continues at coordinate 241,594 of NZ_JBTTDI010000001.1, forward strand.
TTTTTATAGGGCTTCAATGGACACGTGTGCTGCCTTTTACTTTTGTAGAAAATGATGATGAAGGCAAAAAAGCTGTGCAAATTGCTGAAATCGCAAAAAGTCAAAGTGAAGAAGCAAGAGAACAATTAGGGCGTGTCCTCCAAGAAATTGATGCTTTGAAAACAGAGTTTTCTTCTTTTTCATCACAACAGGTTGAAACTGTTCAAAGTGATGAAGTGTCACAAAAAGAAAGAAGAAAAGTTTTTACTGTTTTAGAGGAAAAGGTAAGAGGTCTTGAAGAGTCTGTACAGACTTTAAGTGATAGATCAAAAGAGATGGAAATGGCTTTGTCGGTTGAACAAAGCAATGCAAACGCTCTTGCTCTCTTAAAGCAACAGTTAGAGACTGTGCAGGGGGAAATTGCTTCTAAAGGGAGTGAGAAACAAGAAAGAAGCACTGCATTGTTTATTGCGATCAGTTCGCTAAAAAATGCTATAGAACGCGGAGGGTCCTATAGTAATGAATTGAAAACATTACAGCAATTAATGCCTTCAATTGATGGATTTGATTTGTTGCAAAAAACAGCTGCTATAGGACTTCCAAGTTCAGCGCAACTCTCAAGTGATTTTGCTAAAGTTGCGGATGCAATCGTTAGTCTGAAAAATAGTGTTGCCTCAGATGCTGCTTTTTCTGAACGGGTTTGGTCATGGATAAAAGGTTTGGTTGTTTCACGGCCAACTGGGAATATCGAAGGTATGACACTCGAGGCGATTGCGGCACGAATGGAAGTTGCTATTCAAGTGGGTGATTATGAAAAAGCTCTGAGTGAATGGCAAGCATTGCCTCAAAATGCGAAAGATGTTTCGGTGGATTTTGTTCATAAACTTGAAAGACATATTGCTATTCATCAACTTCTTCAGAAGTTGCTATTCTCTGCACAGCAGGGACCTTTTAAGGCTTTGAAGAGGTAAATAGGCTCAAGATGATACGTGTTTTTATTTACAGTTTTGCTGTCTGTATGATCGGCCTAGCTTTTGGGTGGGTTGCTAATTACAACAGTATTTTAGTTATAACATTTTTGCACTTTCGGTTTTCTGTTTCACTCTTAACAGTTTTATGCGCACTCGTTTTATTTCTCGGAATTTTAGTGCTTTTATGGTGGTTGCTCTCTACCCTTTTTTCTGTACCTCGTGCTCTCTCTCGTTATTTTTACCAACGTCATAAAAAGCGCGGTTATCAAGCTCTTTCACAGGGAATTCTTGCCGTTTTTGCCGGCGATGGTGTTTTGGCACAACAAATGGAGGCGCGGGTTGTTAAATATCTCGCAGATAAGCAGGAACCGTTGGTAAAACTCTTACAAGCTCAAACTCTCTCTTTGCAAAATAATTCTGCTTCTGCCATCAGTCTTTATGAGGAGATGAGAAAAGAAGCACCAACAAAATTGGCGGGGCTTTACGGCTTGTTTCGTGAAGCTATAAAAAGCAAAGCCTATGAAGCGGCGCAACAATATGCAGAAGAAGCCTTGGCTTTATCGCCAGCACTTTTATGGGCGCATCAAACTGTGCTTGAGCGGTTGAGTGTTGAGGGGCAATGGGATAAGGCACTCGCTGTTTTTGAACGTGCGCAAAAAGCTTTACCGCGTGCGATCCGTTCAGCAGCAGAACGGCAACAGATACAAGCTTTGTTGTTATGTGGGAAGGCTCTTCAACTGTTTGAAACGCATCCTGCACAAGCGCGTGCCGCCATTTTGAAAGCACATAAATTGGTACCTGATTTTGTGCCTATAACGGTTGCTGCTGCTGATATTCTTTATAAACTCCATGAAACACGTAAAGCTGATAAAATGGTTATTACTGCTTGGCAGAAAGAGCCTCATCCTGATTTGGGGGCGCTTTATCTTGAAAGAGAAGAAGGCGCTGTTGGGCGGTTGAAAAAAGCTAAAACACTTGCTTCTTATAATAAAGAGACATTTGAAGCGACTTTCCTTATTGCCAAAGCTGCTTTGGATGCTGGTGAGACAGTTCTAGCAAGGAAACAGGCTGAAAAAGCTCTGAAGTATCATCGGCGCGAAAGTGTTTATTTATTGTTGGCAGATATTGAAGAGGCACAAGGAAATAATCAGGGATCCGTACGTCAATGGCTTTCCTTAGCACTTCGGGCTGAACGTGATCCGGTGTGGATGTGTGAGGGGACCATTTTCCCTGCTTGGTTGCCTGTTTCTCCAATGAGCGGACGTCTTGGCTGCTTTGAATGGAAAGCGCCTCCTCGTATGGTTCCTTTTACATTGGAGGCCACCAATAGTGAGTCGGAAAAGCAGGATAAAGATAAAAAAAATATTGTGGGGAAAAGTGGTGCTGTCGAAAATAAGATGCTTGAAGAGTCACCTCCTATAGAAAATTCTCTTTTGTATAATGCACAGGGACAGAAGCATGAGACAAAAAATCAAGATATTACAGCATTCCGTCAAACTCACTTAAATGTTGATGATCCAGGTGTTAAAGTGGAAGAAGAGGCTGTATTTTTGTCAAGAAAGAAATTTCGTTTATTTTAAAGAAAGAAAATTATAGTGCGTATTGTTCGCAAAATTATTTTCTTGCGTTGAAAAAATAAAACGCGACTTGGTTGCAAAAATTATTGGTTAAAGAATGTTTTTACGTCAAAGATGTGTTAGTGAAAAGCAAAAAAAGTGCAAACCAAGAATTGCGGTGGTTATCCATCGTCAATCTACATATACTGGCCGTTTGGGAAAATTTTTGCAACAAAATGGTTTTGTTCTTGATGTTTACCGCCCTATTTTAGGACAAAAACTCCCCGATACATTGGATCATTATGCTGGTGTTGTTATTTTGGGGGGGCCAATGAGTGTAAATGACAGGGAAGTCTATATTGGTAAGGAGATTGATTGGATTTCCTTATCGCTGAAAGAAAATAAGCCTTTTTTAGGGATTTGTCTTGGAGCACAAATGTTAGCGCGAAATCTAGGGGGACGTGTTAGCACAAGAAGTGATGGAACTGTTGAAGTTGGTTGGTATCCTCTGGAAGCAACCTCACAAGGCAAGGCTTTGATGAATTGGCCAGAAATGGTTTATCATTTTCATGATGAGGGTATTTATGATTTACCTAAAGAGGCCGAGCTTTTGGCAACAGGTCATACATATCCTACACAAGCTTTTCGTTATGGAGATAATGCGTGGGGTTTGCAATTTCATGCCGAATTTACACGTGCTATGATGCGGCGTTTAGTGGTTCGTTCGGCGCACAAATTGACTGAAAAAGGGGCTCAACCTGCTTCTGAACATTTGAAAGGTCGTTTAATTTATGATCAGGTTTTGAGCCAATGGTTTGAAAATGCATTACAACAGATTTTTTGTATGCCTGTTGCCCATGTGTGAGAGTTAAGAATTTTTTTCATCTACGTTAAAGAAAGTTTTCATTTTGTCTATGTCCTCTCAATTGACATTGCTACGGAAAAGCCCTCCGCTAAGCTATTTGCTTTGTGGATTATTTTGTCTTGTTCTGATCTTGATTTATAGTTCATTCTGGTTTTTTTTTCACGTAAAATAGAAGATCGTATTTCTGATCTCTTCGCAGCAGCATCCGCTCGTGATATGAGAGTTGTATGCGAAAACTTTAGCAGGAGTGGTTATCCGTTACGGATTGGTGTTGCTTGTGATCAATTTCACTTTGCTTGGCCTTTGCATAAAATTTCCTTATCAACTGCGCGTTTAACGGTTGGGGCACCAGTTTATGCCCCTCATTTTGTAGAGTTTAATGCTCATTCTCCTGCATCAATTGTTTTTTCTGGAAAAACACCTATCGTGTTGCAATGGCGCAATTTTGCGATTGAAACAGAACCTTATTGGAGAACGGTGAAGACATTTAAACTGATGGCTGAAGGGCTTGAAATTTCCACCTTTGCTTCTTCTCTTGAAGACCAAAAACCTCAAGGAAAATTTGAATCACAAACGGAAAACAAAAAGGCAAGACAAGAAAATGTTGAGGATAAAGCATCTTTCAGAGATACTGCGAATGTCATTGAACCTTCTTTAGATCAAGAGGATCTACCTCAAAAAATAACGGCAGAATTTTTGCGACTTGATCTTAAACACGAGAAGAATCATTTATTTGGGCATCTTACTTTCGATGATGTTGACTCTTCCATGTTTTTTGCACCTTACTTTATTGATATTCCAAAAATTGATGGTAACTTAAAATGGGTTTTCAATGATGTGTCTCATTTTTTTGACAATAGAGGAGGCCGTTGGAGACAGCGTTTTTATGGGGAAAGTGGTGTTTTAAAGCATGGTGAATTAATTTTTCATACAGGAGGCACCTTGCGTGTCAGTGGACCCTTTTCCTTTGATGATGAAGGATATTTGACCGCAAAATTTGAGCTTGTCTTTGTGAAGCATATGGAGCTACTTACCACTATGCAACGCTTGTTTCCTGAGCAAGCCAATAATTTGCAAGCTTTATTTTTTGTTTTGGGTGTGATGCCTAAAAGTCCAGATGGTTACCCCATTTTGTCATTGCAGATTACCCATGGATGGGCAAAATTAGGTTTTTTAAAACTTGGCCGTCTCGCACCGCTTTAAGTTTAAGATGTCCTTTTCGACGTTGCACAATCAACCCTACCCATGGGGATAAAGTATTTAAGTGCTTTGTTTAAAAGTGCAGACGGCAGGCTTTTTTTCCTCTTATTAATTCCCTACAGCAAGACAAAATGAAATTTTGTAAAACTTTGATGCTTTGCAATGCTTTAAATCTGAAAAGACTGTTTTAAAGTTGTGCAATCATACCTGCTGCGAAGGTAAAGCGAGAAATATTGAGATCATTTTCAATGAGGGCACCAATGCGATTTGTTACATTATGAATTTGATCTTCTTTTATTTTACTCCAAGCCGCAAAGGGATCCTCTTTTGTTCCATAATTTTTCAGGATTTTCAGAACAATTTTGCGTAAACTTTCAGCAATATTTTCTTTAGCTTGGCTTAAGGCCATACTATCATAATAATCAAGGACAGGAATTGTTCGACTTGCTTCATTAATGCGGTTTATACGGATGATTTGTGCAAGTGAGAAATAGATCTCTGCGGTTTTAATAAGATCTCTTTTGCTTTGTTTTGCAATCAAAGAAATGTCACAAATTATTGGAGCAGCTTCTAAGAGAGCCAATTGTTTTGCTAAAGTTTTTGGTGCCCCTTCTTCACTATAATGGTTTGTTTTTTCTTTAATTTTTTGATTGATATCTTTATCATTGGGATATGTCAGCAATTCTTCAAGAACAGTACGAGCTTGCTTTATTGTTTTCACAAGTTCTTCTAATGGAAGCGAGAGATCCATATTGCGCAAGCCCCAATTGGTTGTTTCAAAAAGCATTGATGTAATGGCTGCGTAAAATTTGTTTTGGATAAGACCTGGTATTTTATTGTCGAGTTTATCAATTTGATCAGACAATTGGGGTATCTCAAAGCCATCACACAATGCGATGAAAACACGAATGATATTTTCAACCTTTTGTTCAGTGGAATCTTGTAGCCGACTAACAAATGTTGGTCCTCCACGATTCACAATATCGTTGGCAATGAGGGTCGCAATAATATTACGACGCAATTGATGGTTAATGATTTCTTTCTTAAAGCTTGTCTGAATTTGCGTTGGAAAATAGCGCAATAAGATTTCATCAAAATAACGCTCATCAACAATAGCGCTATGGGCAATTTCTTCTTTTAGGGTTAATTTAGCATATGCCAAAATGACCGCGAGTTCTGGACGTATTAATCCTTGACCTTGTGTTATTCTTTGCCGCAAAGTTTGTTCATCAGGAAGAATTTCAACCCTGCGGTCTAGAAGTTTCTTCTGTTCCAAATCATGCATAAAGCGTATTTGATAAGGCAAATCCGTAATGCTTTGGCTTTCAGCGAGAGAAAGAGCAAGGGGTTGTAGATAATTGTTGCGCAGGACTAATTGTTCAACTTGGGGAGTCATTTGTTTCAAGAGTTCATTGCGTGCTTCGCGGGTAAGCGTTTTTGCCCGAAGGGCTGATGCGAGAACAATTTTGATATTAACCTCAACATCTGAACAATTAACACCTGCGGAGTTATCAATGGCGTCTGTGTTGCATCGCCCACCATTTAAGACATATTCAATACGACCGCGTTGGGTAACACCAAGATTAGCACCCTCACCAATAACTTTTGCACGAACTTGTTCACCCGTAATGCGGAGTGCATCATTTGCACGATCTCCTACTTGTGCATCGGCTTCTGTTGTTGCACGAATGTAAGTCCCAATGCCTCCAAACCATAAAAGATCAACAGGCGCTTTGAGAAGTGCAGAGATAATTTCAAACGGGGTTCCGGTTTGTTTTTCAAAACCAATAGCTTGTGCTGCTTCGGGTGAGAGAGTAATGGTTTTCATTGTCCGTGAAAAAATACCACCACCCTTGGATAATTTTGTTTGGTCGTAATCTTGCCAACTTGAACGCGGAAGTTGAAAGAGGCGCATTCGTTCCGCATAGCTTTCAGCTATATTAGGATTTGGATCTATAAAGATATCACGATGGTCAAAGGCGGCAATGAGTTTTGTTTGTTCGGAAAGAAGCATTCCATTGCCAAAAACATCACCTGACATATCACCAACCCCGATACAGGTGAAAGGGGTTGTTTGAATATCGTGATTAAAGGATTCGCGAAAATGTCTTTTAACGGCTTCCCACGCCCCTTTCGCTGTAATCCCAATCTCTTTGTGGTCATAACCTGCTGAACCTCCAGAGGCAAAAGCATCATCGAGCCAAAAGTGATTCGCTTGGCTGAGAGCGTTGGCAGTGTCAGAAAATGTTGCTGTTCCTTTATCGGCTGCAACAACAAAATAGGGGTCATGATCATCATGGCAAATGATATTGTGAGGAGCATTTATTTGGCCGTTAACCAGATTGTCGGTAATGGAAAGCAAAGCTGTGATGAAATCAATGTAAGCTTGTCGTGCGGCTTCAATGATGACAGCACGATCATTCGTTTGGGGAAGGCGATGAGGATAAAATCCCCCTTTTGCTCCAACAGGAACAATAACAGCGTTTTTAACCTGCTGTGCTTTGACTAAGCTTAGAACTTCAGTGCGGTAATCGAGGGCACGATCAGACCAACGGATTCCGCCGCGGGCAATAGGACCAAAGCGCAGATGAACCCCTTCAACTTCTGGTCCATAAACGAAAATCTCTCTATAGGGACGTGGTTCAGGTAAGCCTTCAATTTGGCGGGGGTCTAATTTTGTTGCTAAAATACGTCGCGAATTGCCATTTGCTAGAGGAGTAAAGGCGTTGCTTCGTAAACTTGCATCGATAAGATTACGATAACGGCGTAAGATTAGATCATCATCTAAACCAGAGACTTTTTGTAATTTTTCTTCAATGCGTTGTTGAATGATCTGTTGGTTCTTTTCTCGCTCTTTTTCTGTATGACTTTGATGGAATTTTAAATGAAATAAAGCATAAAGATCTTTCGTAATGTTGGGGTAAGCATTTAAAGTTTGGGCAACACGATCTTGTGAATAGGGAATTCCAGCTTGTTGGAGATAGCGTCCATAATGGCGTAGAATGACAATTTCACGCCAATTAAGCTCTGCTGTTTGCGTTAAAGCATTAAAGGCATCATTATCAGCATTCTGCGACCAAATTGCTTCGAATGTTTCAGCGTGTTTCTGTCCATTTTTATCAAAATCAAGAGAGAGTTGGAAAGCACTTTCCAGTTGCATATCATGAAGATATACAGAGTCTCCGTTGCCATCTGGTAATTCAAGGGTTTGTTCAGCAATAACCCGAAATCCCATGTTTTCAAGAAGGGGTACGCGTTTAGAAAGAGCAAGTGCTTGATGGCGATGAAAAAGCCGGAGAGAAATGGTTTGTTTTTCTTTATTTTGTGCCTGATAAAAAGTAACAAAAAGCGGCTTTTTATCATTAAGGCTTAGAATATGACCGGCATCTTCAATTGCATCTTCAGCTGAGAATAAATCACGATAGCTATTGGGAAATTGACTAGCTAAACGGGTTTGTTGGTCTGTTGCTTTGCGGGTAAGAGCTATGGTTTGGACGCTGTCTTCCCAACCCCGTGCGATAGAACGAACCTTTTGTTCAAGTGTCATACGCTCGATAATAGGGGCGCTGTCGCTTCCTTTACGATGGATGATATAATGGACGCGAATGAGGGTACTTTCTAAAAAGAGCGGATAGGATTCAAAGAAATCACCCTGGTAGAGTTCGACAAAATATTCGCCAATTTTCTCACGAATGTTACTGCTATATTGATCACGGGGGACATAAACAAGGATCGAAACAAAGCGTCCAAAAGGATCAATATGTGCAAGCACTCGTAAACGTGGACGTTCATCTAATTGCAGAATAAGCTTGGCATTTTCTGTTAATGTATCAACATCGGAACGAAACATTTCATCTCTTGGATAGGTTTCCAAAACACTGATGAGGGCTTTCCCAGAATAGTCAGTTAGATTGTAGCCAAGGCGCTGAATGATGGTTTTAGCTTTTTCTTTTAAGAAAGGGATTTGTAAAATAGAGCGCGTATAAGCTGAGGAGGTGAACAATCCTACAATGCGCAATTCTCCACATAGCTTGTCTTCTTTATCAAAGATTTTAAGACCAATATAATCGAGCCAGACAGGACGGTGGATTTTTGAACGACTGTTTGCTTTTGTGACAATAAGCAAGTTATCACTTTCCATAAAGGATAAGATTTCTTGTGGAGGTTCTTCCACACGCGCATCACCAATAATGCGGATAGAGGCATCGGTGAGAATACCAAGCTCAATATCGCTGGCTATGAAAGCTTTTGTAGGTTCTTGGTTTTTTATGAAATGATAAGTACGCATACCAAGGAAGATGAAATTATGGTCCATCAACCAGTTAAGAAACTCAATGGTTTTTTCACCTTCTTGTTTGTAGTTTTGTGGCAGGTTTGTTTGATAGGCATGGATATGCTTTTCGACTTCTTCAAGCATCGGTTTCCAGTCTTGTACAGCTGCATTAACCTGTTCAAGAACGAGGGCGAGTTCCTCTTTGAGTTTTTGTTTTTGCTGTTCGTTTAAGGGTTCAATGTGAATTTGCATCAAGCTGATGCGTTGCCCAGAGGCACAATCAAGCACCGGATGGGCAATCAAATAAATATGATGTTTATCCTGGTTGAAGACATTGAGAATAGAATCGAGCAGGAATGGTTTGTTATCGTTTACGAGCGTTATAACGGTTATAGGTTTGTTTTTGCGGGTTAAATTTTGTTCAAAGCAGATGATTGTTTTTCCTGTTTGGTGGAGCTTAAAAGCTTCAACAGCGGTTGTTGCGGCTTTTTGGAGTTCTTTGTCTTCATAACAGGCGATATCTTCTTTATCGGTATGAGCAAAAAGGATTTGTTCTATTTTATCTTGATTGTTTTTTGTTTCTGATGTTTTTTGTTGTAACACAATAATCTTCCCTTTTTTGCTCTTAGGGGTCTTTTCTTCATTGGAGCAGACCATTATATCATTCCCCGCAGTGTAACACCTTCTTCTCAAAGAGAATAGTTATTATTTTGAGAATGGATACACTTGTTTCTTCCATTTTAAAGTAATAATTTGCGCTTTTGGGAAGATATCTTGTGTCGATAACAAGAATATTTTTAGTATTTTTATGTTAATATTCTGTTCTTAAAATATAGCAATGGAAAGTAAGAAGAGAATGACGCGTTTACCACAAAGACTTTTAAGCGGTTACCAGTCTTTTATAAAACATCACTTTTCATATGAAACAGCACATTATCAACAACTGGCCCTTGAAGGGCAGAAGCCTGAAGTTTTGGTTATTGCTTGTTGTGATTCGCGGGCAGTACCAGAAACGATTTTTGATGCTAAGCCTGGTGAAATTTTTACGTTACGGAATGTGGCAAATTTAGTTCCTCCCTTTTCTCCTGATAATCAATATCATGCAACATCAGCTGCTCTTGAATATGCCGTACAATTGCTTGAAGTTAAGCATATTGTTGTTTTCGGCCATGCTCACTGTGGAGGGGTGAGTACTGCTCTTAAAGGGACGTATAAGTCTTTATCGTCAAAAGATTTTATTGGTCAATGGATTGATCTTTTGGCACCAGCCGCGCAAGATGTTGTTCGGGATAAATCACTGACTAGGCAAGAGCAGCAAATCGCATTAGAGCAGATTTCTATTCGTCATTCGTTGAAAAATTTAGAGACATTCCCATGGATAAAGGCACGTAAAGAGCAGGACGTTTTGACCTTACATGGGGTGTGGTTTGATATCTCAAGCGGTGAATTGTGGAGTATAGAACAAGAAACAGGAGATTTTGTGCGTGTTAAGATTGAAGAACTTTGAAGTGTAATGTTTGCTATCTTTTAAAATAACTTTTAAAATAAAAGCTATTACATGATAAATCTTGACAAAGTTGGGGTTTTATTGTTTGAAAGAGCGAGCTTTCAGTGACAAAATTAACTTGGAGCCACCGACTGAGACCCCATTTTTAAGGGTATAAAGAGATCTCAGAGGTCAACATCCGACGGCGCGATGCGTTCTCGGATGTCATTTTGGTTTGTTTGTTGTGTAGCAATGAGGTAGATGATGTTTGAATCCTTACAAGAGCGGCTTGGTTCCATACTGTCCCATTTGACAGGGCGTGGTGCTTTGTCGGATCAGGATGTAACAGCGGCACTGCGCGAAATTCGTCGCGCTTTGTTAGAAGCCGATGTTGCACTTGATGTCGCACGTTCTTTTACTGATAGGGTTCGTGAAAAAGCTGTTGGGTCTGCAATTGTTAAATCAATTAAACCTGGACAGATGGTTGTTAAAATTGTTCATGATGAATTGGTTCGTGTCCTTGGAAATGAAGGCGTTGTGAGCGATTTAAATGCTCCGGCACCGGTTGTGATCATGATGATTGGTTTGCAAGGTTCTGGAAAAACAACAACAACAGCAAAGCTTGCAAAACGTTTTACGGACAAAAATAATAAAAAAGTTCTCATGGCGTCATTAGATACACGCCGTCCTGCGGCACAGGAGCAACTGCGCCAATTGGGAGAACAAGCAAAACTTGCAAGTCTACCTATTATTGCTGGGCAGTCTCCCGTCGATATCGCATCACGTGCGGTACAGGCCGCAAAATTGGGTGGGTATGATGTGCTGATTCTTGATACAGCAGGACGGAACCATATTGATGAAGCTTTGATGCTTGAATTGGCTGAAATTAAAGCATGTTCTTTGCCCCATGAAATTATGCTGGTGGCTGATAGTCTTACGGGTCAAGATGCTGTGCATTTGGCACGCTCTTTTGATGAGCGGGTGGGAATTACAGGAATTATCTTAACGCGGATGGATAGTGATGGTCGCGGTGGTGCTGCTCTTTCAATGCGTGCCGTGACTGGAAAGCCGATTAAAGCGATTGGAATTGGTGAAAAAATAGAGGCTTTGGAAGAGTTCCATCCCAGTCGTATTGCTGATCGTATCCTCGGAATGGGCGATATTGTTTCTTTGGTGGAAAAAGCTGCTGAAACAATGGATCATGAGAAAGCAGCTGCTTTGGCAAAAAAAATGCAAGCTGGAAAATTTGATCTCAATGACCTTGCAGAGCAATTGCAGAAAATGAAAAAACTTGGCGGAATGGGTGGCATTATGGGAATGTTACCGGGTATGGGTAAAGTAAAAGATCAGATTGCGGCTGCTGGACTTGATGACCGTTTGTTTAATCGTCAATTGGCTATTATTTCGTCAATGACACCCTTAGAGAGAGCCAATCCTGAGATTTTGAAACATAGCCGTAAACAACGCATTGCTAAGGGATCTGGTACAAGTGCTGCTGATATTAATAAGCTTTTGAAAATGCATCGCCAAATGACTGATATGGTCAAAGCTGTAGGTGGTAAAGGTAAAAGCGGACTGATGGGGAAAATGTTAGGAGGGCTTGGTGCTAAGATGGGGTTTGGTAGTATGGGAGCTGTTGGTGGAGATTCTGGAGCGCTTCCCGATTTATCAGGATTTGATCCAAAACAGCTCTCGACACTTCAAAAGCAGATTGAGAGTGGGAATGGAGGGAAGGGCCTGCCTGGTCTTCCAAGGCGTGGATTTACATTTCCTGGACTTTCCAATGGACCTGTAGAGAGGGGAAAATTTCCTCTGCATCCCAAGAAAAAATAAGATGCAAAGAGGGAAGGAAATATGATGCAGGAAAAAATGTTGGATGAATTGGCTCATTTGCGAGCGTCCATTGATAATTTTGATGCGGCCTTGATTCATATTTTGGCAGAGCGTTTTCGTTGTACAAAGGCTGTGGGGCATCTAAAAGCCCATTATAATTTGCCTATAGTCGATCCTGTGCGCGAGGAAAGCCAAGTTGCGCGATTGCGACAATTGGCTGTAGAGAGTCATCTCGATAACGATTTTGCTGAGAGATTTTTGAAGTTTGTCATTGAAGAGGTTGTGCGTCAGCATGAAATCATTGCTGAAGAGCGAAAACAAAGTCAATCAATTTAAACGAAAGCCAAGACTGATATAGGAGATAAAATATGGCATTAAAAATTCGTTTGTCCCGTGGAGGTTCAAAAAAACGTCCTTACTATCATATTGTTGTGGCGGATGTTCGTAGTCCGCGCGATGGGCGGTTTCTTGAACGTGTTGGTGCATGGGACCCAATGTTGCCTAAAGATGGACCGCGTGTAAAACTGAATGAAGAGCGTATCCAGTATTGGCTTGGTCAAGGGGCGCAGCCAACAGATCGCGTTTTACGGTTTTTGGATGCTGCTGGCTTGAAAAAGCGTCCAACCCGCAATAATCCACAAAAAGGTGAGCCTGGTAAAAAAGCACAAGAACGCATAGCCGCTGCAAAGCAAGCCGCTGAAGAAGCTGCTGCAGCCACAGAAGAAGCGTGATTATTCTGAAAACAGAATTAACTTTACTTTTAAACGTTTTTTGAAGAAAAATGATGATTATCCGTTTTTGTTTATCAAAAACGGGTCTTCTTTAAAAGGATGTTTGATTTTTTCAATCAACATTGGTTTTTTTAGAGGTCAAAGATTTTTTTAAAAATCAATGGCGCGACCTTTGATTTCCCAATCTCCATAGCGTGAGGGATCTTTGCCGCCGCGTCCGCCATTTTCTAAGGGCTTTTCTTCATCTGTTTCATATTTGCGCCTTTCTTCAGCTTCATGGAGAGCGCGTTGTGCCGCGGGAGAAAGGGGTTGCTGTTTATCAACTGGTGCTTTTTGTTCGCTTATTTTTTGGTCTTTTTTATCCATTTTACACCTATTCCATTGAAGAAGCAGAAAGAAAACCCCATCATATAATATTAATTGTATTTTATCATGGAGTTTTTTGAGTAATGAACATAATGCGTACGGCCATGCTTTTGGCTTTTATGACGGCTCTGTTTATGGGAGTTGGTTATCTTGTTGGAGGGGGCGGGGGGATGATCATTGCGCTTGTGATGGCAAGTGGTTTAAATTTTTTTTCTTATTGGAATTCGGATAAAATTGTTTTACGCATGTATAATGCACGGGAAGTTGATCAGAATTCATCACCGATTTATTATAAAATTGTCAGTGATTTAGCGAGGAATGCTTCTCTTCCTCAACCAAAAATTTACGTTATTGAGAGTGTTCAGCCAAATGCTTTTGCTACTGGGCGCAATCCGCAAAATGCGGCCGTTGCGGCAAGCACTGGACTATTGAAGATGTTAAGTGCAGAGGAAATTGCCGGCGTTATGGCGCACGAACTAGCGCATATTGAGCATCGTGATACGTTAACAATGACGTTGACTGCAACGATTGCCGGAGCAATTTCTATGCTTGGGAATTTTGCTTTTTTTATGGGGGGAACGCGTCATTCTTCAGAACATTCTCATGGTGGAGGGCTTGGGAGTCTTATAGCTCTTCTTGTGGCGCCTTTTGCCGCGATGTTGGTACAAATGGCCATTAGCCGTACGCGTGAATATGCTGCTGATCGTCGTGGAGCTGAAATCTGTGGTAATCCGTTATGGTTGGCTTCTGCGTTGCGTAAAATTGCCGATGGTGGACGTGGGGTCTATAATGAAGAGGCAGAGCATAATCCAGCAACAGCGCATCTGTTTATTATTAATCCCTTGAGTGGTGAAGGAGCTGATAGCCTTTTTTCTACCCATCCAGCGACGGCAAATCGTATTGCTGCTCTTTATCGGCAGGCGGAAGAAATGAAGGGAAAAATGGTCAAAAATACAGGATGGGATGAAGAAGGTGGTTTGCAGGAAAAGAATTCTCTTCAACGCGTTACAAAGCGTCCCTCTTGGCTTCGTTATGAAGATACAAAGAAATCTTGATCATAAAGTTTTTGAGGGAATAAAGACGTAAGGGTATTGATTTGAAACACAAGAAAGCGGGGCATGTGTCCGAAAAAAATGTTCCTGGTTTAGCTGTTCGGCAGGTGTGTGTTCGTCTTTTGGGGGCGGTGCTTGATAGGCATGCCTCTTTTTCTGGTTTAACAGATAATGAACATGGGCATCCACAATATTTAGGGTTTTCACAACGAGATCGTTCGTTGTGTCGTGCTATTTTGGCAGCAGCTTTGCGTCATCGGGGGCAGATTACAGCTGCTTTATCACGCTTTTTGATGCGCCCTTTGCCTTCGCAAGCCTTTTCACTTCAGCATCTTTTGCATGTCAGTGTGGCACAAATTCTTTACCTAGATATTCCTGATCATGCTGCACTTGATTTAGCCGTGCGTGTGGCTAAACTTGATCCACGTATGCGCCGTTTTTCGGGGGTAGTCAATGCTCTTTTACGCAATGTTGCTCGTGAGGCGGTGTTTTTACGCCAACAAGTGTCTACTATTGAAGAGGTTCCAGCGTGGTTTGGGCAGCTTTTGGTTTCAACTTATGGCAAAGAAAAAGCTGATCAAATTTTGGCCATTCAAAAACTTGAGCCTCCTCTCGATTTGACTGTTAAATCCGATAGTGTTGGGTGGGCTAAACGGCTTGAAGGTGTTGTTTTGCCTAATGGTTCTATTCGGTTGAGTCGTTTGAATTGTTCTGTTACTGATTTACCAGGTTATACAGAGGGGGCTTGGTGGGTTCAGGATTTTGCTGCGGCGTTGCCTGCTTCTTTACTTGGGAATATTAAGGGTAAAAATGTTGCTGATCTTTGTGCAAGCCCTGGCGGAAAAACAGCACAATTGGCTTTGCAAGGAGCTAAGGTGACAGCAGTCGATCTGTCTGCTAATCGGTTAAGGCGTTTAAAGGCGAATATGGAAAGGCTTCATTTTTCCGTTTGCACTTGGCTAGGGGATGTGAGAGATTTTCAACCTCAACAGCTTTTTGATGCTGTTCTTCTTGATGCTCCTTGCTCTTCTACAGGAACAATCCGTCGTCATCCAGATATTTTATGGACAAAATCGGGCGAAGATATCGCCAAATTAGCGGCGTTGCAATATGACTTGCTTGTCGCAGCAATTGCTTTGGTGAAAAAGGGGGGGTGTCTTGTTTTTTCCAATTGTTCCTTAGCAAGAGAAGAAGGTGAAGATCTTATTGAGAAAATTTTATCGGAACGTAATGACATTGTTTTAGAACCTATTGGTAGGGAGGAAATGGGCGCAATGGCGCATTTGCTCTCAGTTAAGGGGACTTTACGAACAACTCCTGCGGATTTTTGTCAGCAAAATGTTAACGTTGAGAAAAACCTGTTTTTAGGAATGGATGGTTTTTTTGCGGCACGCTTGCGGAAAGTGGCTTAATTAACGGTTCATTTACTAAAATGGCTGAAATTGTACATGATTCAGTACGGATGGAGTTGAAATTGTGGCGATTGCAGTAAAAGGTTCTCAGATAAAGGCATCGGACTTTGGGTATAGGATACACCAGTTTATACGGCGTTTATCGGTTGGTCCTCTGTTTCGTTGGCGGTTTTCGGGATTTCGTCCCCATAAAATTTTAGCGCATCCCATTGATTTGCATTTCGCTGATCCGATGATGGCGCACGAATTTTATCACGGTCGTTTTGCTTTTGCTGGCCATATTGTTCATGCTGGTGCTGTTTCGCCTTTTGCGTTGGTTCCACCCGCACCGGAATGGGAAGCGGCTTTGCATGATTTTCATTGGTTGCGCCATATGGCAGCAGCAGAGAGTGATTTGGCTGTAGCACATGCGCGTTCTCTCTTAGAGGATTGGCTTGATCATGGTGGTAAAAAAGTAAAGGGGCTTGCTTGGAGCGGGCCGGTTGTGGCACGACGTTTGATTTCGTGGATTTGCCATTCGAAAATGTTGTTGCAAGGGGCAAGTGAGCGGTTTGAAAAACGCTTTTTACGTGCGCTTGGTTTTCAATTTCGTTATTTGCGCACAACGATTTGGAGTATGGAAAACAATGAACAACGTTTACAAGCTGCTGCTGCTTTGACATTTGCCTCTCTTGCTTTGCCTATTTCTGCGGCAATCAAAAAAAAGGTACATACCTTCCTGAGAGAGGAGCTTTCACGCCAAATCTTGGTTGATGGTGGTCATATTTCACGTAGTCCTGCCATCTTGCTCAATTTGTTATCGGATTTGTTGTCTTTACGTCATCTTTTTATGAAAAGTAATGAAACAGCGCCGCGTATCCTCATTGATTCTGTTGAACGGATGTTGCCAGCTTTACGGTTTTTTATCCACGAAGATCAGACATTGGCGCATTTTAATGGGGTTGGACCACTTGTCTGTGAACGTTTATCAACCGTTTTAAAGCTTGATGAAACAGCTGGACACCCTTTTAGTTATGCACGTTATTCAGGGTTTCAACGTTTACAAGCCAATCAAACGACAGTGCTTGCAGATACAGGAAAATTTCCACCACGCTTTGTTGCACAACATGCTGGATCTGGATGTTTGTCCTTTGAAATGTCTTCACGAGGGAGCCGCTTTATTATCAATACCGGTGTTAACCCTTATGGACGCGAGGAATATCGGCATTTAGGACGTTTTACGGCTGCGCATTCAACAGCAACGGTTAATGATTGTTCAGTGGGCATTTTTCATAAAAAAAAGAGGAAAGGCGCTTCACTTTTGCTTGAGGGACCAACGGATGTTAAGGTGCGCCGTATAGAGGATTCAGAAAAAACTGGTTTTATTGCTAGTCATGATGGCTATGTGCGTCCTTTTAATCTTGTCCATGAGCGTGGTCTTATTTTAGCAACAAATGGGACAATGATCGAAGGTTTTGATCGCTTTTTCACGCCACCTAAGGGCCTTTCTAAAAGATATAAGGCAGATCAAAATGAACAGCATAATGTTGCTGTTCGGTTCCACCTTCATCCACACGTAGAAGTTAATTTTGATGGCAATGGTGTACGGTTAGTCGCTAAAGGGGGACAAGAGTGGTATTTTATATCACCTGATGCTGATATTTTTCTTGAAGATTCGATTGATTTTGCCGAACGCATAGGTCCGCAACGCACACAACAGATCGTGTTGTATTTCCGTCCTGCATTTCAAGAAAAAGTTCGTTGGCGCTTTACGTGCCATCCATAAACAATGATCAGATTCTTTATACGGATAAAGAGGAAACTATTCTTTGTGCGTTAAAAAAGATATTGTCTCCTTTCAGTGTATTTTGATAACGGCATATGCTATAAATGTGAGCGTATCTTTCTCGAATTGTCATTGTTTTTATTTTTAGGATTCTTCTTATGGGCGTTGTTGCAAAAAGTTTCCTCATACCTGATCTCCATCGGGTTCGTCGTGCTCTTCTTTCCGTGTCGAATAAAACCGATTTGGTTCCATTTGCGCAAGCGCTCCATACTTATGGTGTTGAATTGATTTCAACAGGAGGGACAGCTAAAGCTTTGATGGCTGCTGGTTTACCTGTTAAAGATGTTGCTGAAATTACAGGATTTCCAGAAATAATGGATGGGCGTGTTAAAACACTTCATCCTTTGATTCATGGTGCTCTCTTAGGTGTAAAACAGGATCCTAGCCATAGGGAAGCTATGGAAAAGCATGGTATCCATGGAATTGATCTTCTGGTGGTCAATCTTTATCCTTTTGAAGAGACTTCTCAATCCGGTGCTGATGAACAAACAATCATTGAAAATATTGATATTGGTGGACCGGCAATGATTCGCGCGGCGGCAAAGAATCATGCTTACACTGGTGTTCTTACAGCCGTGAGTGATTATGATGCAGTTCTTGCGGAATTAAAGAAGCATGATGGGTGCTTAAGTTTATCTATGCGACGTCAGTTGGCACTGCGTGCTTATGCACACACCGCTGCTTATGATGCCGCAATAGCGGCATGGTTTGCACAGAATTTAAAAGTTGAAACGCCATCGTGGCAGAGTTTTTCTGGTCGTCTTGAAAATGTTATGCGCTATGGAGAAAATCCACATCAAAAAGCGGCATTTTACCGTAATAGTGAGAAACGTTTTGGTGTTGCAACAGCTAAACTTTTGCAAGGGAAAGCACTCTCTTATAACAATATGAATGATACAGATGCGGCATTTGAACTTGTAGCAGAATTTGATTCTCAAAAGACTGCGGCTGTTGCGCTTATTAAGCATGCTAATCCTTGTGGTGTTGCAGAAGGGCGAAGTTTAAAAGAGGCTTATTTGAAAGCTCTGATGTGTGATAATGTTTCAGCGTTTGGTGGAATTGTTGCGTTAAATCAAACTCTTGATGAAGAATGTGCAGAAGAGATTGTCAAAATTTTTACAGAAGTGATTATTGCTCCTGATGCGACGGTGGCCGCACGTGAAATTATTGCTAGGAAAAAAAATCTTCGTTTATTGATAACAGGTGGTGTTCCTGATCCACGGAGTGAGGGGCTGCTTGTTAAAACACTTGCTGGCGGACTGTTGGTACAGTCGCGTGATAATAGGGTGGTTGATAATCTCAAACTGCAAGTGGTGACAAAGCGGGCACCAAGCCAAGATGAAATGCGTGATCTTCAATTTGCTTTTCGGGTAGTGAAGCATGTTAAATCAAATGCTATCGTTTATGCAAAAAAGTGCGCAACTGTTGGAATTGGTGCCGGTCAAATGAGCCGTATTGATTCAGCAAAAATTGCTGCGCGTAAAGCTGAAGAAAGCGCGCAAAGAGCGGGCTTAACAGAGTCTCCTGCTAAAGGGTCGGTGGTTGCATCGGATGCATTTTTCCCTTTTGCAGATGGTCTATTGGCAGCTGTGGAAGCTGGTGCAACAGCGGTTATTCAGCCGGGAGGGTCAATGCGCGATGAAGAAATTATTGCAGCAGCTGATGCCCATGATTTAGCTATGGTCTTTACAGGTGTTCGGCATTTTCGCCATTGATGCTTAGGGTAATTGCTCTCTACCCATGGGATCAGTTTCTCATGTTATAAGTGCATATCTGTTATGAAGTTATAGCACAACTCTTTTTTGTAATTTGCTCTATCTTACACTCAATGATGAGTTAAATGAGGTTTGGGGGTGAAGATATGAATATTCTACGTTCTTATAGTAATTGGCGTCGTTATCGACGCACAGTTAATGCATTAAGCCATCTTTCAGCACATGAATTGAATGATCTTGGCATTTATCGTGGTAATATTCATTCAATTGCACGCTATTATTCGCATAAATCTTTCTAGAATTTGTTCATGATAGCATTTAAGAGAGCATGTGTTGGAGTGGCATTTGTGTGCTTGCTGGTTGATATCACGTGCTGTTTTTTGGAAAAGCAATAAAGTGGTGTGTAAAATTTCAATACAACAGAACAGGGTATGCTCTGTTGTAGAACTTCTGTTTCTCAAAGAAAGAGCGTTTTATAGCCATATTTCAGCGGGGAGGTCTTTTTTCTCTTTTTTAGCGTTTTTGTCGCAAGAGGAAAAGAGAACCACCTAGAACACCAGCAGCTAAAATAAACCACGTGATGGCATAGACAAGATGATTATTTCGAAAATGCACAACCGTTAAGCCAGCAATGGGCAAGCTTTTTTGCGGGGCTGTTTTTTTTCCAGCATCAATAAAATAAGGAGCAACGCTGGATAAACCAAGTTTTTGAGCCATAGCAGGAAGATCACGGGTATACCATAAATTACTATCAGGATTATTTTTGCGTGGGAAAAATCCATTTTTTTCACTCATACGTAATAAACCTATGATCGTTATTTGCTCTGTATTTTGATTAGAATATTGATGGGTTGATCTTTCGTTATGTGTTTGCTCGGCTTTTTGAAAGTCATGACGTGCATCCATGGGAATAAAACCACGATTCACAAAGGTTAGGGTGTTTTCAGCTGTTTGTAAGGGGGTTAAAACCCAGTAGCCCGTGGTATTTTGCGCAACAGCAGTGACAAAAATATTTTTATCTGTCAAAAATTTCCCTGTAATGATGACAGGGCGATACTCATCTTTTTCAAAAGTAACATGTTTCCATTGATTTGGTGGTGGTGCTTTGATGGGAGGCAAATGGATACGTTGATTGGCACTGGTGATAAGATTCGTTTTCCAGTCTAATCGTTGTATTTGCCAGACACCTAGTGCGCTAAAGAGAAGAAAAAAACACGTCAATAAAATGCCAAAGAGAAGTGAAGAAAAACGGCTCTGTTTTTGTTGAGGCTCTGTCATAGTAGGAACTGTTGTGCTCATGATTAATGCTTCCCCTTGTAGAATGACACGTATTCTTTTAGCACTATTGGGTGTTAAAAAAAACATTTTGTACGTCTTTTATGGGAAATCATGCAAAAATTAGCTTACAAGAGATGCAAAAGATTCTACAAAAGACTTGACCTTTTGCTATCGACACCCTATTAGAAACAAAACTTCTCAATAATACCGTCCAAGGGGTTGTTGTGCGCTTTTTGCGTTGATTCTGTTTTTCGGGTATTGAGATTTAAGAGTTTCTTAGAGTTTAAAGGTGAAGTTTATGTCTCGTGCCTGCGAATTGACAGGGAAAACAGTTCTTTATGGTAATAATGTTAGCCATGCGAATAATAAAACGCGTCGTCGTTTTTTACCAAATCTTTGTAATGTGACGTTGATTTCAGAGGTGTTACAGCAGAGTTATCGCTTGCGTGTTTCGGCAAGTGCTTTGCGTTCTGTTGAGCACCGCGGTGGGCTTGATAGCTTTTTGGTTAAAGCTGATGATAAAGAATTGTCACAACGTGCCCGTTTGTTAAAACGCCAAATTATTAAGAAAAAAGCTGAAGAGAAGGCTGAAAAAGCAGCGTAGTTGCTTTTCGTTTCTAAGCTGTCGTTTGGC
Source organism: Bartonella sp. P12B (assembly GCF_055796185.1). NCBI lineage: Bacteria > Pseudomonadati > Pseudomonadota > Alphaproteobacteria > Hyphomicrobiales > Bartonellaceae > Bartonella > Bartonella sp. P12B. The sequence continues at coordinate 262,770 of NZ_JBTTDI010000001.1, forward strand.
TTTTTATGCTTTGATTACTGTATTTTATTGGTTCCATACCCCAAGTTAAAAAAATGTCTTCAATACAGAGTCTTTTATTTGCACAGCGGGAGAGAAAGTATGTTGTTTTCTCTATCTTTGCGATGTGTTTTGCTGTAACCGCTTCTAATATTTTGGTGCAGTATCCTGTCTATTGGTTCGGTTTAAATGAAATCCTAACCTATGGTGCTTTTACCTATCCAATTGCTTTTCTGATCAATGATTTGACCAATCGTTTTTATGGTCCAGCCGCGGCACGGCGCGTGGTTTATGCTGGTTTTGTTTCTGGTGTTTTTGTTTCTTGGATCTTAGCTACACCGCGACTTGCAATCGCTTCTAGTTTAGCATTCTTATTGGGACAACTGCTTGATATTATTGTTTTTACTCCTTTGCGGCGTAAAACATGGTGGAAAGCACCTTTAGCAGCAGCGTTGGTTGGTTCAGCTTTGGATACGGTTTTATTTTTTTCCCTTGCTTTTGCTAGCTTTTTTTCCTTTATCGATCAGATGACAGGTTATCCCAATAGTTCGCTTTTGGGGACTACTCTTTTGGGAAAGGTTGAGATTCCAATTTGGCTCTCACTTGCTTTTGGTGATTTTTTAGTAAAAATTATTATGAGTCTGGTTATGTTGATTCCTTATGGAACAATCCTTAGAGCTGTAAAAGCTCCTCTTGGTAAAAATCATTCAAAAGATAAATCATCCTTTGTTGGGAACGAATAAGATTGATTTATCCCCTTCTGATTCTTGGAGGAAGAAGGGGATCGTTTTGTCTTTATAGAGGAATAATTTATAACGATCATTTATTCTTGCACATTTTGAACGAGAGTCTCGGATGTAATAGGTTTTTCCAATTTCAAATGCTCTCATCATCCATCAATAAAGATTGTTTCCTTTTATGTCATAAGGAGGCGGGGAGTGGTCAAAATCGTTTAAGAAAAAACGAACGATGTTTCTCGTGAAGCGTTTAAATATGAAAGTCTTTAACAGTATTGAGAGCTGAAAAATATACAAATGTAATATAATGGTGCTAGTTTGGATAGATGCCTCTTCCAAGGTCATAACGTGCTATCGTGCGGCTGATTTAAAAAGTTCTTTTTAATCTTTTATGGCGATGAGATTTTTTATTGCTAAAGAGCCCTTCTAATTGCTTTGTTATAGCACTGGCGAGCTCTTCAGCATTCATAATTGTAACAGCATGTTGATAGTAGCGCGTGACATCATGCCCAATACCAATGGCAATGAGTTCTATAGGAGAATGGGTTTGGATTTCTTGAATCACTGCGCGTAAATGTTTTTCCAGATAATTGCTGGAATTAACCGATAGAGTTGAATCATCAACAGGAGCTCCATCAGAAATGACCATGAGAATGCGGCGTTGTTCTCGTCGTGATAAAAGGCGTTGATGAGCCCAAATCAAGGCTTCACCATCGATGTTTTCTTTTAGCAATCCCTCCTGCATCATTAAACCTAAATTACGCCGTGCTCGACGCCATGAGGTATCGGCACTTTTATAGATGATATGACACAAATCGTTGAGGCGTCCTGGATTATGGGGTTTATTTTGGCTAAGCCACTGTTCGCGCGATTTTCCGCCTTTCCAAGTTTTTGTGGTAAAGCCTAAAATTTCAACTTTGACACCGCAACGTTCAAGTGTTTGTGCTAAAATATCTGCACAACTTGCCGCAACAGTAATTGGTCGTCCGCGCATTGATCCTGAATTATCAATGAGAAGAGAAACAACGGTATCACGAAAATGAGTGTTGCTTTCCATTTTGAAAGAAAGTGGTTGCATTGGGTCAATGATAAGACGGGAAAGCTTTGCTGTATCAAGATATCCTTCCTCAAGATCAAAATTCCAATTACGATTTTGTTGTGCCATAAGACGGCGCTGTAGGCGATTGGCTAAACGCCCGACAATGTTTTGCAGATGATTGATTTGCTTATCAAGATAATGACGCAACTGATCCAATTCGTTTTCAGAACAAAAATCCGTCGCTTCTAGCACTTCATCAAACTGTCGGGTGAAAATTTTATAATTACCAAGTCTCTCCATTTGTTCTGAAACAGTGAAAAGGCGTTTGGATTGGCTCGATTTTTTTTGCCAAGGCCTTTTGTCTTGTTCTTCCTCGGCTTTATCGCTGTCATTTGATTGTGTTGCTGGCGTTTTCCCGTTGTTTTTTGCATCACTTTCTTGTTCTGTTGTTGCTTGTTCCTCACTTTGTGTCTTTTTCTCTCTGTTGCTTTCTTCTCCTGCTTGATGTTCAGGTTCACACTGGTTTTTTAATTTTTTATTGTTTTCACTGTCAGAAATTTCTTCTAGTTGGATCGCCATTTTTAAGGCAACAAGCATTTGACGAACAATTCGTGCAAAAGCAGGTTGGTTGTAAATATGGTGTGTTAGTTCGTTCAATTCTTTCGCAGCTTTTTGTTCAATTTCTTGACGCCATAATTCTAAGACAGGTCCAGATTCTTTTGGGGGAGGGCGTTTCGTTATTTTTTCACGTAATAAAAGCGCAATGGCTTCTTGGATGGGGGCTTCACTTTGAGTGTTAATCTTTTGATAATGGGCCCTTTGATATTTATCGGCAAGCATACTGTCGAGATTTTGGGCAATTCCCTCCATGGTTAAAGTGCCGATTGCTTCAACACGTGTTTGCTCGAGAGCTTCAAAGACGGCACGTGCTTCTGATTCTTGTGGAATAAATTGTGCGTGAATGCGACTATCATGCCATGCCGTGCGTAGAGCCATGGAATCGCCTAATCCGCGTGTAATCGTTATGTCTTTCTTTGTTACATGGTGTGGCAATTCTGGTAAACGCGCATAATGTTCACTCAAAGATGGTCTGTTATGGCTAAAGGAAACTTCAAGCTTGTGCGTACCAGCAATGGCACGGATACAGGTGGAAAGTGCTTCTTTAAAAGCTATAGCATTAAGAGTAGAGGCGGGAGAATCATTGGTTAAATTTTTGCTGTTATCGCCAGTATCGGTAGTCATCATTGACAGATTCCTTAAGGCGAAACACCATGAATGAGTGATTCGGGAAGTTCTTCTCCAAAGGCACGTTGATAAAATTCGGCGACAGTGGCGCGTTCAAGTTCATCACATTTATTGAGAAAAGTCAGTCGAAAGGCAAAGCCAACATTTTGAAAAATGTCCGTATTTTCTGCCCAAGTGATGACTGTGCGTGGGCTCATGACTGTTGAAAGATCTCCATTCATAAAAGATTGGCGTACCATCTCAGCAACATGGACCATTTGTGAGATTGTCTTTTTTCCTTCTGTTGTTTGGAAAGATTTGACCTTTGAACAAACAATGTTAACCTCTTTATCATGAGGTAAATAATTGAGTATTGTCACAAGAGACCAGCGGTCCATTTGGGCTTGATTGATTTGTTGTGTGCCATGATAAAGTCCTGTTGTATCACCAAGACCAATGGTATTTGCAGTTGCAAAAAGGCGAAAGGCTGAATGCGGCGTGATGACACGGCTTTGGTCAAGCAAGCTTAGTCGTCCTGAAGCTTCGAGAACGCGTTGAATGACAAACATAACATCGGGACGACCTGCATCATATTCATCGAAAACAAGAGCAATGTTGTTTTGATAAGCCCAAGGCAAAATGCCCTCTTTAAATTCAGTGATTTGGAGTCCATCTTTTAAAACAATGGCATCTTTTCCTACAAGATCAATACGGCTGACATGGCTGTCGAGATTAATTCGTATACAAGGCCAATTAAGACGTGCCGCAACTTGTTCAATATGTGTCGATTTCCCAGTGCCATGATAACCGGAAATCATGACACGACGGTTAAATGCAAAACCCGCTAAAATCGCTAAAGTTGTTGGCTGATCAAAAATATAATCAGGATCTATATCGGGGACGTGGGCGCTTTTCGTGCTAAAAGCAGGGACTTTCATATCCGTATCAACATTAAACAGATCACGAGCACAAAGGGTGAGATCGGGCACATTTTCAACTGTTAGCTTTGTTTTTGTCATTGTTTTTCCGGAAGGGAAAGGGTGCTCTTTGTTCATTCGTTAAAAAACGATACAAGAGTTAGAACACTTATGCAATGCCCTATAATGAGACTTTTGGATATCAGAGAAGCCTTTTATCAGATGTTCTCTCATATGTTGCAACAAGTTGGCACCATTACACTCTTTTTTAGCGCAAAATGTTGCAACAATTCCTGCTATTTAGACGTTTCATTAAAGGCATTTTTACTCCTTTTTTTTCGTTGTGTATTCGCACGAGAGGCTTACTTGTGATGTGCAAAGGGATGGTTTTGATTGATATTCAACATGAGCAGGATTGAAATGAGAAAATCTGAGGATATTTGTGCCCCTCATTCAAGAGGCAAAACGACAAATTATAGGCATGTAAAATATTACGAAAACGTTCTTCTGAAGAACGGTTGCCGCCATTGGAATCGGGTTATCTTTATAAATCAAGACCTTGCTAAAAGTATGCTTCGTATAAGAATAGGTTTATATGGGGATGCGTTCCTCTAGCACAAACCAGATTTTTTGAGCAAATTATAGGCATGCAAAACATCGCGAAAACGTTCTTCTGAAGAACGGTTGCCGCCATTGGAATCGGGATGGTGTTTCTTTACAAGCTCTTTATATTTTGTTTTGATATCTTCAGATGAAGCGTTTGCTGGTAATCCCAATGTTTCAAAAGCTTTCGCTTCTAAGGGCTTTAATTTTCGTGATAAATTATTGGTTGAATGACGTTTGGTAAAGAGCGTGAAGGGATCACGCATACGGTTTTGGTAAGCAGCTGTTCCAGAGCGAATTTGTGCGTAATGTGCAGCTGTTTTTTTTGATGTGCCATTACTAAAATCGGTAGGCCATGTTGGACGATGTCCTGTAAGGGCATCCTTTTGGAACTTTGCAATATCTTTATCACTAAGGCCAGAGAAATAATTGAAATTTTTATTATAAGCACGCACGTGATCAATACAAAAAAACAGATATTGACCTTCGTGATTTCGACCTGCTGGCGCTTTATGGGCGCCTGCTTTCTCACAGCCTTCCCATTGACATTGCTGTACTTGTGATTCAGCCTGATCTTTTTTATTGGAGCTGATTCGAATTGAGTCGAATAATTTAGATGTTGTTACCATGTCTTTAGGTTTATGCAAAATTGATCGGTTTGACAAGAATTGACTTTTGAAAAATTTGTTCCCACACTCTTTGTTGACTAAAAAAGCCCATTCCAGAATTCATTTTTTTAAGGAACAAAAATGTCTACTCCAATTCAAACAATAATCACGATGAAACTCCAAGATGCTTTTCATCCACAAAAACTTGAAGTCATTAACGAGAGTCACCTTCATGAAGGGCATCCCCATGAAGAGCATGCTTTTGATGGGAAAGGGGAAACGCACTTTCGGGTGAAAATTCTCTCTTCTTCTTTTGCAAGCATGACGCGTGTGGAGATCCATCGAGCAATTTATCAAGTCTTGCAAAAAGAACTTGCTACTTCTGTTCATGCTTTGGCACTTGAAGTTGGATCCGTTTAATTTCTCTTTTTGTTTAAATTTTTCAAGAACGGGGATGCGCTTTTTGATAAATTTCTAATAAGCGGTCTGTATCAATATGGGTATAGACTTGCGTGGTGGAAAGGCTGCTATGGCCAAGAAGTTCTTGAATGGTTCGCAAATCTCCCCCCCGTGATAAAAGATGGGTGGCAAAAGAATGACGCAATGTATGGGGGGTGGCGGTTTCTGGTAAACCAAGACTTGCACGTAAGTTGCGAACAGCACGTTGAATTATGGCTGGCTGTAAAGGACCACCACGAGCACCACGAAACATTGGTTGGTTATTTGCCAAAGGATACGGGCAGCATTTGAGGTAATTGTGGACCGTTTCGTAGACAATTTTTATGAGCGGAACGAGGCGCGTTTTTTGACCCTTTCCAGTGACAAACAAACTCGTTTTTTCAGGATCAGAAAATTGTTCCGGTGTAAGTGCTAGAGCTTCTGATATCCGCATGCCACAGCCATAAAGAAGCATCAAAACAGCAGCATTGCGGGCAGTAATCCATGCCTCATTCTCCTGTTGATTTTCTTGTTTAACGATATGAAGGGCTGATTTTATAGCCAAAGGTTTTGGAAGCGATTTTGGTTGTTTTGGGGTTCTAACAAGCTTAGCAGCAGGGACATTGACGATGCCTTCTCGAGATAAATATCTAAAAAAAGAACGCAAACCCGCTATCCCACGGCTTAAAGAGCGAGCGCTGACCTTCTGTGTCCGACGATAAGCCAAATAAGCGCGCAAATCAATAACGCGCAAATTGGCTAGATCATCAAAAGTTGGCTCACATCCTAAATGTTGACAGAGAAAAAACAAAAATTGCCGCGTATCGCGTTCATAAGCTTGTGCTGTTTTTGTTGCCATACGTCGTGTTTGCACAAGATTATCTAACCAGTTTTTCCTTGCCGTTAAAAGGGCATGGTTGGCTGGAATCAGCAAGACATCTTTGCTTTTTCTATTGTCTTTTTTTGTGGGCATTTCTTAATTGAGGGTTTCTTTCTTTTTCAGTGTTTCCTTTTCAGAGTTATCGCTGTCTTTTTGTAGGGACTCTTCGTGATTCATAAGGCGCTTTTCACCTTTTAGAGAGAGTATTTTTAAAAGATTGTGCGTTGACATCAGATGCGCAAAAATTAACCCTAAAAAGCCGTTTTTATGGAGTTTGGCAAGTTGATTTGCCGAGAGTTTATTGAGTTTTTCTTCATCAACAACCCAAAAATGTTCCAATTGCGCTGAAAGGCCTTTGTCATTTTTTACATTGATGGATTTTTGACTAAGAAGGTCCATCTCCACAAGAGCATCAATAAATTCAGTGGTTTTTTCCATAGCAATTTTAAAGCTTTCAAGAAAATGAATACGCTCTTCCATAAAAGGAGAAATAGATCCATCTGAATTAAAGAGCTCTGTTCCTGCAACTTCATTGAACATGCCTGATTGCTGATCAAAACAAACGGAAAGTTCTTTTTCATTTTGCAGTTGTGCAAGAACAAAAGGATAACGACGGACAAAGGCCGGAACATAAGTATTTCGTTCCCAATTTTTATCAGAGGTGATGTAATCATTTTCGTCGTTAGAAAGACCGACAAGAGCAGCTGATGTGTAGTGTTTTTTCTTATTCTCGTCCTCTGCACACATAAACAAGATAGGGTAATCTAGGGCAGCTTGAAAATACTCACTACTTGCTAAAGGAACCCAATGTGTATCTTTGGCGAAGGACATATCGCTTGGAGGAGAAAATTTAAGGTTTTTATGGGTAACTTTATTAATTGGGGTAATATCTTTGTACAACAGCATAATATTTGCCATAAGGCTTCTCCTTATTATTCATTTGTTTTTGTTACCAAGAAAGGTCTTTTTGGAAGATTTTGATATGGCAACAAGATTTAATAGCAAAGTTATAAGACTTAGGGAATCATTTTGAAGAGATGATATTTTTATATGGAATATAATGGAAAAAAGCTTAAAAATAAAGTCCACCTTGCCATTATTGGTGTCCCTCATGGTATAAAAGGGGATGTTTTGATCAAAGTTTTAAGTGCTGAACCCCAGCGCTTAAAAGCTTATGGTACTCTTTATGATGATGGAGGGCGCTCTTATGAAATTGTAACGCTTCGCATGCAAAAAAAGAATGCGATTGTGCATTTTAAAGGGATTGAAGATCGCAATGCTGCTGAGAATTTAAAAGGGATTCACCTTTATGTTTCTCGTGATCAATTGCTTGATGATTTGGATGAGGATGAATTTTATCAAGTTGATTTAATTGGGCTTCGTGTTCAAGATTGTGTTGATCAAATTTTAGGAGAGGTGAGTGGTTTTTTTAATTTTGGAGCTGGTGATTTGCTTGAAATACGCTTGAATACAGGAAAAACTGTACTTATTCCGTTTAGCAAGGCAGCAGTGCTAGAAATTTGCATTGCTTATGGTTTTCTTGTTGTTGATCCAGTGGCCGCTGGTTTGAGCGATGATAAAAAGATTGAGGGTTTGAAGCAAAAATAAAAAATTAAAAGTGACGGCAACAAAATGAAAAGTGAAAAAACACAAGAATTAAGTTTTTGAACAGATGTGTTGGCGTTTTATCCTGAAATGTTTTGGGATTTTTAGAGCTTCTTAGCAGGGTAAGCACTCAAAAGAGCCGATAGGGTGATTGGAGACAGTGCAAGTGAGCGATTTTGCTTTGGATAAAGATTATAGCGTTGATGATACACTGGTTGATACTGATTGTAGTATGACTTGGGCGAAAGGTGAAATGAAAGAATAAAATGAAGTTTCAAGCACGCATTTTAACACTTTATCCTGAAATGTTTCCTGGATTTTTAGGGTATTCCTTAGCAGGGCAGGCTTTAAAGCAGGGAATATGGTCATTGGAGACAGTGCAAATTAGAGATTTTGCTTTAGATAAACACCATAGCGTTGATGATACACCAGCTGGTGGTGGCGCTGGTATGGTGATGCGGGCGGATGTGTTAGCGGCCGCACTCGATAGTTGTCCACATGATTCGCCAAGATTGTTGATGAGTCCACGTGGGCGACCTTTTAACCAAACTTATGCGCGCTCTTTGGCATGTGAATCGGGAGTAACCTTGGTTTGTGGGCGTTTTGAAGGCGTCGATGAGCGGGTCATAGAAGCGCGGAAATTGGAGGAAGTCTCCATCGGTGATTATATTCTTTCAGGGGGAGAAACGGCGGCATTGGTTGTTTTGGATGCACTTATCCGTCTTCTTCCTGGCGTTATGGGGAATGCACTTTCTGGAGAGTGTGAAAGTTTCGAGAATGGTTTGTTGGAACATCCTCACTATACGCGTCCTGCTGTTTTCGAAGGACGAACTATTCCACCAGTGTTAACATCAGGCCATCACAAAGCTATCGCGGATTGGCGCCAACAACAAGCTGAACTGATAACACGTCAACGTCGTCCTGATCTTTATGCACGTTATCATAAAAATCGTCAGAAAACTTGATTCATCTTGTAAGGTAGTGTATTGCATAGCTCTCTCTTGAGAGCGTTTTTCTGTGAAGAATGTTCTGTCGTTCCAAGATAATGAAGAAATGGTGTATTCGCTCCTGCATAAAGCATAGCCTAAAGAACTTCTTTTCTTTGTATGAAAAGGCTTTTTCGGTAAAAGTTGAGCGCTCTGACTGTTCGATAAAGAATATGAAGGATGAAAGAAATGAATATTATCGCACAGCTTGAAGCTGAACAATGTGCAAAAATTGAAGCAAAGCGCCAATTACCTGCTTTCCAACCAGGCGATACAGTTCGTGTCATGGTGCGCGTGACTGAAGGCACACGGACTCGTGTTCAGGCATATGAAGGAGTTTGTATTGCACGTTCAGGCGGTGGGTTGAATGAAACTTTTACAGTGCGTAAGATTTCTTATGGCGAAGGTGTTGAGCGCGTTTTTCCAATTTATTCTCCCTTGATTGAAGCTGTTGAACTTGTGCGTCGCGGTAAAGTGCGTCGTGCAAAACTTTATTATCTTCGTGGCTTGAGAGGTAAAGCTGCGCGTATCGCGGAAAAAAGAGATTACCGGAAAAAAGCTGAAAAAAATGCTGGACCTACAGAAGGAACAGCCGTTGATTTAGATGCCGCAACACAAGTTTCCGAGTAAGGCTTGTCTCTGCTGGAATTTATGTCAAAGTATCTTTATGCTGCTTCCTAGAAGCTCAAGAAGTAGTTTTGCGTCAGTCTGTAATGTCAAACTTCTCAAAATTTCTGTTCCTTATAATGATGGCTAAAATCTGAAAGTGAAGTTTTCAGAAGAAGAATTGTTGATGTTCAAAAAAAGAATTAAGTATACTTGAAAAAATGTATGTTTCTCTTTGAGAAAAGATGTTAGACCTTTGACGTAAAGATAAAATTGTATTAAATTAAGGCGGGTTTTACAGCTTGTGGCTGTGGAGCAATCGGTTTTTTTATGCGTGACCTTTAATCCGTTATTTGAGATAACCGACCTGTAAGATTGGTATCTTTAAGATGCCAAATTAAGTGGAAATGATAATGCATTTGGCCGTTTTGTGCGAATTTTATCGCTCATAATGCGGTTGTAATAAAGCCAGGTCAGGATGTTTTATGACAGAGACAATTAGGATGAAAGAGCGCCCTCGTTCTCCCCATGTGAGTATTTATCGTTGGACCATCACCATGGCGATGTCCATCGCACATCGTATTACCGGTATGGCTCTTTATTTCGGAATAGTCTTTCTTGCCCTTTGGTTGGTTGCAGTCAGCTGTGGGGCGGAGGCATTTAGAATGGTCAATGAGATTTATAGTTCTTGGCTTGGCCTTTGTGTCTTGTTTCTTTATACTTTAGCTGGGGTTCATCATATGGTTGGTGGTATTCGTCACATTGTTTGGGACCTGAAACCTTGCCTTTTGGCTAAAAAAAAGGCTACGGTGACTGCTTGGGCAACAGTGTTTATTTCTCTTATTGTTACCCTTGTCATTTGGGCTATTGGCTATAGCAATATTTAGCTGGGGGGTGGAGAGGCTATGAAAAAAGATTTTCGAACAGAACTTGCAAAAGTACGCGGGCGTGGAAGTGCTCATGAAGGAACAGAGCATTTTTGGTTGCAGCGTTTGACAGGTTTTATCAATCTACCGCTTTTGATCTTTTTTATCGTTGTTATTCTTTCCCTCGTTGGAAAGGACTATAGCATTGTCCGTGCACGGCTGGCGCACCCTGTTGTTGCTGTTTTAATGGGATTGATGACTCTTTCGGTCCTTTATCATATGAAACTTGGAATGCAGGTGGTTATTGAGGATTATATTCCTCGCGAGGGTTTCCGGTTATTGTTCTTGGTCTTAAATATTTTGTTTTGTTTTGTTTTGGGAGGTGTCATCATTTTTGCTCTTTTGAAAATTGCGTTGGGGGGCTAAAAATATGGTAAGCACAGGATCTCCTCTGAGTGCTAGAGCAGGGAATGCTCCTTATAGCACTGTAGATCATAAATTTGATGTTGTTGTTGTTGGTGCAGGGGGAGCTGGTTTGCGCGCTACGCTTGGTATGGCAGAGCAAGGATTAAAAACAGCTTGTATCACAAAGGTTTTCCCAACGAGGTCACATACGGTTGCAGCACAGGGGGGCATTGCTGCTTCACTTTCTAATATGGGACCTGATAATTGGCAATGGCATTTGTATGATACGGTAAAAGGGTCTGATTGGTTGGGTGATACTGATGCAATGGAGTATTTGGTGCGTAATGCACCTGCTGCTGTGTACGAATTAGAACATTATGGAGTGCCTTTTTCACGAACGCAAGAAGGTAAAATTTATCAACGTCCTTTTGGGGGGCATACAACACAGTTTGGTGAAGGTCCACCTGTGCAACGCACTTGTGCAGCAGCCGATCGCACGGGACATGCCATCTTGCATACCCTTTATGGACAAAGCTTAAAACATAATGCGCAGTTTTTTATTGAATATTTCGCTCTTGATTTGATCATGACTGATGGTGTGTGTACCGGTGTTGTGGCGTGGAATCTTGATGATGGTACAATCCACCGTTTTTCGGCAAAGATGGTGGTTTTGGCAACTGGTGGTTATGGACGAGCTTATTTTTCAGCAACATCAGCACACACCTGTACTGGTGATGGTGGTGGAATGATTGCACGTGCGGGATTGCCCCTTCAGGATATGGAGTTTGTGCAATTTCATCCTACAGGGATTTATGGTTCCGGCTGTCTCATTACTGAAGGAGCGCGTGGTGAAGGGGGCTATTTGGTTAATTCTGAAGGTGAACGCTTTATGGAGCGGTATGCACCTTCCTTTAAGGATTTGGCTTCACGTGATCTCGTTTCACGCTGTATTACACTTGAAATTCGTGAAGGGCGTGGTGTCGGTCCAAGAAAGGATCATATCCATTTGGTCCTCAACCATATTGATCCCGCTATCTTGCATGAGCGTTTACCAGGAATTTCTGAATCCGCGCGGATTTTTGCAGGGGTTGATGTAACAAAAGAACCTATCCCTATCCTTCCTACGGTTCATTATAATATGGGCGGTATTCCTACCAATTATTATGGGGAAGTTCTCAATCCAACAGCTGATTCGCCTGATCGTGTTCAACCAGGTTTGATGGCTGTAGGAGAGGCTGGATGTGCTTCTGTCCATGGTGCTAATCGTTTGGGGTCAAATTCATTGATTGATCTGGTCGTCTTTGGGCGTGCCGCTGCAATTCGTGCCGGTGAGGTCATTGATCGGGATGCGGAAATTCCACCCCTTAATGAGGATGCTGTTGACCAAATTATGGCGCGTTTTGATCGTTTGCGTTTTGCTCAAGGTGGAACACCAACTGCTGTGTTGCGCGAAAAAATGCAACGGACTATGCAAGAAGATGCTGCCGTGTTTCGTACAGAAGAGTCTTTGCAACAAGGATGTCGGCGGATAAGCCAAATTTGGGATGAATTGTCTGATCTCAAAGTAACAGATCGCTCATTGATATGGAATTCTGATTTGGTCGAAACATTAGAGCTTGAGAATCTGATGGCCAATGCAATTACAACTGTTTATTCTGCAGAAGCGCGTTTAGAAAGTCGGGGTGCGCATGCGCGTGAAGATTATCCAGAGCGTGACGACAAAAATTGGCGTAAACATACCCTCTCGCATTTGTCAAAAGAAGGTAAGGTAACTTTGTCCTATCGACCTGTCCATGTCGATCCGTTAACATCTGAAGCAGATGGGGGAATCGACTTAAAACGCATTGCACCTAAAAAACGTGTTTACTAAGGGGAGAATAAACTATGGTACAGATTAAGCTTCCCAAAAATTCTCAAGTAAAACCGGGAAAGGTTTGGCCTAAACCTGAAGGTGCTACCCAACTGACAGAATTTCATGTTTATCGTTGGTCACCAGATGATGACAAAAATCCTCATCTTGATACCTATTATGTAGATCGTTCCGCTTGCGGTCCAATGATTCTCGATGGACTTTTATTTATCAAGAATCATATTGATCCAACTTTGACACTTCGTCGCTCATGCCGTGAAGGAATTTGTGGTTCATGTGCCATGAATATTGATGGGACGAATACATTGGCTTGTACCAAAGGGATGGATGATGTGAAGCATCCCATTAAGGTATATCCTTTGCCTTCCATGCCTGTTGTTAAAGATTTGGTGCCTGATTTAAAGCGCTTCTATGCCCAACATCGTGTGATTGAGCCTTGGTTGCAAACCGTTTCTCCTGAACCTGCGAAAGAGTGGTTACAAAGCCATTCCGATCGTCAAAAAATTGATGGGCTTTATGAGTGTATTTTGTGTGCTTGTTGTCAAACATCATGTCCAAGTTATTGGTGGAACGGTGATCGTTATTTAGGACCAGCTATTTTGCTTCAAGCTTATCGCTGGATTGCTGATTCACGTGATGAGATGTGTGGTGAGCGCCTTGATAATTTAGAAGATCCTTTCCGACTTTATCGCTGTCATACGATTATGAATTGTACGCAAACTTGTCCAAAAGGGCTAAATCCAGCTAAGGCAATTGCTGAGATTAAAAAACTCATGGTTGAACGCCGTCTTTAAAAAACTTATCAGTTCATCAGAATCATATGAGAAATGAGAAGATCGGTAAGGTTTTTGCATTTTTTCAAAGGTATACACGGAATTTAATTTACAAAAGCTTATTGGCTTTATAGGCAAATTAAAAAATAATACTTCTTACCCTTAAAAAGGGAGCGTCTTTTCTTTTGAGCAAAAAAGATGATTCATTGTAAAACTCTATCTTGAATGTCAAATACATAAAGAAAGGGATTTACGCTGTCTAGAGAGTTATGGTTCCCCCATAAGGCGCGCTTAATCCTCATAAATCTTTAGAGGCAACCAATTTTGTCTTCTTTTATAGTATGAAAACAGAAATCTTCACTGTCGTTTAAGTTTTTATTTTCTCATAATTTTTGAACAGTAAAGTATAGGCGGTGTATATTTTTTAAGCAGAAGATTATAAGCACAATTGTGCCGATCATTGGGAAGTAATCTGCAATACTGTAAAATTACGTAGAAGAATAATCCATACAATAAGGCAAATTAGCATCAAAGAAAGAGTGGAAATTGGTTTCAAGATATTTGGGGACGCAATTTTGGTTTGTTTGCAAAAAAGAGTATGGCACAAAAAAGCATTCAATGGCAATTGATCGTAATGGCACTTTAATGAGCTGCAATAGATTATTACTCTATTAGCGAATTGGAATGTAATTTTTTTCAAGTTGAACTTATAATGCATGAAGCTTTATTCGTATCGATAGATTGTATAAAAAATATTTGATTAAAAAACATCTGTGTTGATGGCAAGCAGATGAAGCATAGAGTTTTTGAATGGTAAGTCGCTGTCTTTAAGATGGCAATAATTTGTGCTTTTCGAAGGTGCGTCTTTCATAGAATTCTTCATTAAGATGTGAATTGTTAAGATATCTATTTTTATAACGATTTAAAAAAATATCGTGCTTGATTTCGTTTTTCTGAAGGCTTTTTACCGTCAATTTCTTCTTTGTTATAAAAGCGTGAGAGTTATCAAAGATAACAAGGAGAAGAAAAATTTGTTTCAAAGGGTTGTAAAAAAAGACGCAACAACTTGTTGCGTCTTTAGTTGTTTGCGAGATCTTCATTAGAAAAGATTCCTATTTAGACTATCTTGGATTTAGAAAAAATTGGATCATAAAAGACCTCAGAGAGCCTTCTATCCTTGAAAAACAACACAACATCCACTGTCGTGTAAAGCACTATCTTTATCATTTCTAAATCGAGTTGACGACCAATCTCAGACCTTTTGATCAATGTGGCACATCGTTCGAATGTTTGCAAAGCATTGTTGGCGTGTGTTGTTGTAATTGACCCAGGATGCCCAGTATTCAAAGAGTTGAGATATTCCCATGCCTCGTTGCCACGAAGTTCTGCAAGGAAAATACGGTCAGGTGATTGACGCATACAGGCATCTAGGCACTCATCAGCTGAAACACGGCCTGCACCATTACCATAAAGCATATGGACATGGTTAGGGTGATTGGGAAGAAAAAGCTCATGAACATCCTCAATGGTGATAATACGCTCTTCTATAGGCACTTTTTCAATTAAGGAACGAGCAAATGTTGTTTTTCCCGATCCTGTTTTACCTGCAATGATGATGTTGCGTTTATGCAGTACGCATTTTTCTAAAAACTCAAGAATCTTTCTCTCACGTTTAAGATGCAAGAGTTGTACTTCAAACGGCTCTAACCGAGTAAAATCTTGCTTTGATAATAAATCATTTGCTGCTTTCTCTGAAGGTTTGTTGAAACTCACATCGGAAAAATCATTCAGTGCGCCTTCACTGTTGAGTTCCTCTAACGTTTTAACCGTGAGAGAATGTTTGCGAATCATAAAAGAGAGTGTCCCATCTATGACTGCGGGGCTTTGTACAATCGTACCACGCTGTCCTCCAGGTAACCGCACATAATTAATGCTTTTGGGAGCCATACCATTATAAACAATAATCGCTGTGATAAGCGTCTGCAAAAAAGCGACTGTTAATTCTGGTACGCTATGAACCTGCCAACCTGTAAAACTTTTTGTCCACACTTCACAAGGACGGCAGATCGATAATTCAGTAACTTTTGGATCTTCTAAGAAATGATCAAGTGGTTGTAAAAGTTGTGCAACTGCTTGATCTTTCTGTATTGGGTTAGCGTGTAACGAGGCTGTAGACATCACTGAAATCCAGATCACGAGCAACAAAAATATTCACTCTCTCACCTTGGTTTTTATAAAGTGTGGGGACAATGTTGATTGAATTTTGAAGGACATCAGTCACGACCGATTGAGCATTCTGCACACTTTGGACCCCACCTTGAGATTGTGTTTTTTCCTTTTCTTTATTTCCTTGAGTAATTTTTCCTTTTACCCATTCTCCTAAATCACCAATTATACTCACCATGATTGCACCACCGAACCGTTCCCAAAAATGTCTATCGACCCAACCACCGATACCAGCTTCACCAAGAGGGCCCGTGCCTGGTGAGTCGAGATTTACGATAACACCAGAGGGCGTTTCAATACGTGACCATTGTACGAAAACACGCGTTTGTCCCTGTTGTATACCGCTTTGGTAAAAACCAACAACTTTAGATCCGCGATCTAGTAAAACAACACGACCGCTCGTAGAATAAACATCACGCGTTAAATGACAAGTCGTCATTCCTGGTTGTGATGTGATGATTTTTGTTTCTAATGTACAGTCTATCTGAGTCCCCTGCGTAATCAAGAGATCACGGTTATGAAGTTGAACTGCATAGGATTGACCTAATCGTACAGGTTGTAGCTGATCGAATAATACACCACTATTTCCATCGTTTACAGATGCATTATTTTTTGAATTTTTTACAGAGCTTTCGCTACCGCCACCGTTATTAAGACCTGAACTGAACATACGTTTGCGTGCTAACTCTTCAGTGTCTTTGAGTAACTGTGGCGGGAGCGTTGTTTGAAGAAGTTTCGCCCAAGCAGGTGGAATTTCTTGTGTTGAATCCTCAGTTTCTGTTGGTTTTTCTACCTCTTCGACAATCTTGGGTTCTTCTATGACACGAGGAGTATAGCTAGGGATAATTTGTTGCACCGTTTGTTGTGGTTTTTCTTCCTCAACTTCGACTGCATTGCGCATTTTTAAAGCTTTCCAAGTCAAAGCAAGTGGCACTGCTACTACAGCAATGAGCCCTACCATTAACAATGCGCGCGCACCAGGAACTGTAGGACGGCGTTCTTTACCTAGTTCAGAGCTGCCATACGCGCCTTCAATGTATTTTTGTTGGGTGTCGTCCAGTTCTGTAGTCTTGTTGTTCTCATCCCCTTTCTTATTATCGAACATCATTTGTCTCCTTTATTGATGCGATGAACTGCTGAAGATACTGTTCCAGTTGTGTTTGGTATACCATTGGGATCATAGGCTTCATTAAAAACAGCTAAAGCACGTTTGCCAAGTCGTATGAGCCATTTAGGATTGACCTTGTGAACAGCGATAATATCATTGGAACTGCCTATAACTGTCCGTGGTATTAAACTTTCGTTGCCTTCGGCATCCACTACGTAAATTGATGGCATGTCCATATTGGCGGGAAATTTGAAATAGGTAATGCGTCCATTGTCCCAAGCGTTTATCGGAGCAATATCTTGATTGCCACTCATGGTGTAGCTCAGATTATAACCTGCCGCACCTTGATGAAAAGCACGTTCAATGGCAAGTCGTTGTTTGTGTTCCTCTAACCTTTGGGAACCTTCTCTAGGATAATGAAAAGCTAACTCATAAGTAGCTCCAGCACGGTCATTGCGGAATTGTAGTCGAAATTTGTAACTACGTTTATCGGTCACAACGATAAGATTTGTATTGGCAAGTTCCGCTTTAGGTTTAATAAAAATATGTCGCCCTTTATGTGCAAAGGCATAAGCCTCTGAATCACCAAAGGCGTGAGTAATATACTGCTCTCCTTCTTCAAGGATAATATGTGTCGCTACGCCGAGAACCGTTTCAATTTGAATCACATCAGCGGCATTATACATAACATAACGAATGCGATGATCATATTGTGAATTAGATGGAGTTTTGAGTGCCTGCACAGGTGCCGTATAAAAAGCGACAAGTGAGGATAGTAAGGTTATTAACACAATTTTTTTCATAATAATCAATTCCTTAATTATTCAACAATATTTCCGGATCAGCACGGTAACTTGTCACTTGGAAACCAAGTGGATTAAGCAATCGATCAGATGATTTCATTGGTGTACCAACATAGGTGTAACCAATTGTTGCAATTTGATGTTGTTTTGGTCCAACGGTACCAGTAGTGTCATGTTGTTGCGTTGTAAAACGCACTGTTGCTTGGCCACGTCCATTTGGCTGGATTGATCGTACTTTAACTGTAATGCGCCCTTTATTGGAAAGGACTTTGTCACGCCCATTTTCACCTTCGTAGATCTTATAAAATTCCTGTTGAACAGTTGCTGCGCTTAAAAGTGCTGTCGTGCTATAGTTTAGCTGAATGGTATCGTAGTCGTAAGTTTCACGGTTAAGCACATATTGATTAAGCCAATATCTGTCCACAACCTCACCATAACTCGTTTCATGTTCGCGCATCACAGAGATCACATCGACTGCACCAGTTGCGTTATCAACGCGTAACACTAAAGGTGTTGGAGCTGGTTGGGAAAAACCAACAACGCCACACATCATGCCAAACAATCCAAAAATACCAACGACACTGGCTACACGCCATGCTGTTCTGCGTGACCTTAAGAATTCGCTAATGAGTTCACGTTCCAAACCTCGGCTTTCTTCGTAATAACTGTTGAGCTGTTCTGCTTTTACTGGTTTAGCTTGTTTTTTTCTCATATTGCTCCTCGCTGAATTTCATCAGGGACTGTTTTGTTAATAGGTACGCGGTTCCATTGACTTGGTTGCTTTGGCTTAGGAGCCAATCCGCAAGCGGATAAAAGGCTTGCAATCAAAACTGTAAAAATGATTTGTTTCATTTGAACAATCCTCTTTTTTGACTGTAATATATAACTCTAACACTTTTTTATCATTATTTCAATTTTGATTATAAAATAAAGAGTCTATAGTTTTAGATAGTTTTTCTTTTGTTAATTTTGTTTTTCTTATAAAAATATTTTTCTGTGGAACAGATATTTTCTCTTTTGTGGCTGCTATGGGATTATTGTTTTCTGCTTGATGTATTTAATTTCCATAGATGTCCAAATGTAATACCTTTTGCCAAAGCATTAGCAATGCTTGATATTTTGAGTAACAGCACAATGGAGATAATGGACAAGATGAGTGCTCCACCAAGAGCATAACTCACATTCTGATTGCCATCAAATTTTAGCTCTTTCATGTAATTTACAAAGATACTCATCATTAGATTGGATATGGTAGTTAGGAATAGCAGGAGAATTGCATAGCTTAAGATTTGGGTTATCCATTGTTCAAAAAAGCGATAGGTTGGTTGCCAGAGCAAAGCAATGATAAAGATTGGTCCAAGTCCTAAAAGAAGGACAAGTGCGATTTGAGTCAGCAGAATGAATGTGCCGCTAATTGCCGTTAGAGAACTTGTTGCAACTAAGATGAGGATACCAAAGAGACCGTACAGTAGTCCACCAGCATCCAAGAAAGCAGCTTCTTCAAAAGCTTCACTTGCACGGTTAAAACCTTCGGTAGCTGCCATATCAAGTGCGGCGGTCATTTGGGGTATGGTTGATTGAGTTGTTGTTAGTGCAGATAATAAGCTATTAAATGTGTTCATTATCAAATCTGCAATTTCTGACTGATAAAGTCCCGAAGTTAATGCCATTGAAGTAATAATGCTTATCCGTAGGCAACGGTTTACGAAACCAGAGAGAGGCATATCGACTGCACCGCGAATAATAAGCCATCCATATACAATGAAAGCGATACTGAGACCGATTGAGACAACAGGCGTAATTGTAACGATCGCTTTTGATGAAATGTCTGTGATGTATGTATTTGTTATTGTATTAATTTGATTGTAAAGAGGTGTGAATATTCTAAAGTGCATGGTGTTTTTCTTTCATGAATTTTCACTTTTCCATTGTTTTGGAATATTAGTGTATGGTGTCGTTTTTCGCATTTACGTTATTCACAAAAAATATTTTTGAGACTTAAGGAGATTAATTTTTCTATATGTTCTTTAGTCGGTTGGGATTGCACTAAGCATTACACACTAACTTTTTATGATTAGAGAAAGTTTATGGTATGAGCTTGTTATAAAGAGCTTATTGTATTCCTGCAGCTTGTATATATCGTACTTTTATAGTTGGCATTTGTTTGTTGTTATGGCTTAAAATTTTTACATTGCGTTTATATTTTTGCTGGTCGATCAATTTTTGTTCTGCGTCACGTAAATGTGCAACCATTTGCAACTTTGTAGTCTCATTTTGGATCATGGCGAATATACTCTTGATGTGCAGTTGTAATTCAGCAATACTTTTTAGATCTTCTGTATCCCTGACTTTCATTAAATATTGTGCAATGTGCATAAAACGGTTTTCTACTTCATCAAAAACTTGCAAGCTCACGATTTTATCCAAAACAGCTGCATATTGACTGCGGTTTTCGATAAATTTACGTATTTCATAGACTGTATTTTGAAAACTCTCCTCTTCTTGTGTTTGAATGTCTTTAATCAATTTAGGAAATTGTTCTGAAATCTCTGATTGTTTATCTGTAACATAGATGTATTTTGGCTGTGTAAGTAGAAGATCATTGTCATCTTGTAAGTTGCTACTTTGTATTCGAATACCTGTTATAGAATTATGTATTTTTTTTATTTCTTGGTGTTGGGTCTCTGTTTCAATAATCTGTTTTTTCATAACATCGAGCAACTGATCTTCGAATGTTTTTTCACTCTCTTGTGCTCTTAATGTTGAGTTTAATATTCCAAAGAACACACTTATTGCTGTTACAATAATCAGTTTTCTCATGTTACTCTCCTTTAATTCCATATATTACAGGAATGCTAAAAGTTGTTTCGTCATTTTACATGACCTTAAGAATTCGCTAATGAGTTCACGTTCCAAACCTCGGCTTTCTTCGTAATAACTGTTGAGCTGTTCTGCTTTTACTGGTTTAGCTTGTTTTTTTCTCATATTGCTCCTCGCTGAATTTCATCAGGGACTGTTTTGTTAATAGGTACGCGGTTCCATTGACTTGGTTGCTTTGGCTTAGGAGCCAATCCGCAAGCGGATAAAAGGCTTGCAATCAAAACTGTAAAAATGATTTGTTTCATTTGAACAATCCTCTTTTTTGACTGTAATATATAACTCTAACACTTTTTTATCATTATTTCAATTTTGATTATAAAATAAAGAGTCTATAGTTTTAGATAGTTTTTCTTTTGTTAATTTTGTTTTTCTTATAAAAATATTTTTCTGTGGAACAGATATTTTCTCTTTTGTGGCTGCTATGGGATTATTGTTTTCTGCTTGATGTATTTAATTTCCATAGATGTCCAAATGTAATACCTTTTGCCAAAGCATTAGCAATGCTTGATATTTTGAGTAACAGCACAATGGAGATAATGGACAAGATGAGTGCTCCACCAAGAGCATAACTCACATTCTGATTGCCATCAAATTTTAGCTCTTTCATGTAATTTACAAAGATACTCATCATTAGATTGGATATGGTAGTTAGGAATAGCAGGAGAATTGCATAGCTTAAGATTTGGGTTATCCATTGTTCAAAAAAGCGATAGGTTGGTTGCCAGAGCAAAGCAATGATAAAGATTGGTCCAAGTCCTAAAAGAAGGACAAGTGCGATTTGAGTCAGCAGAATGAATGTGCCGCTAATTGCCGTTAGAGAACTTGTTGCAACTAAGATGAGGATACCAAAGAGACCGTACAGTAGTCCACCAGCATCCAAGAAAGCAGCTTCTTCAAAAGCTTCACTTGCACGGTTAAAACCTTCGGTAGCTGCCATATCAAGTGCGGCGGTCATTTGGGGTATGGTTGATTGAGTTGTTGTTAGTGCAGATAATAAGCTATTAAATGTGTTCATTATCAAATCTGCAATTTCTGACTGATAAAGTCCCGAAGTTAATGCCATTGAAGTAATAATGCTTATCCGTAGGCAACGGTTTACGAAACCAGAGAGAGGCATATCGACTGCACCGCGAATAATAAGCCATCCATATACAATGAAAGCGATACTGAGACCGATTGAGACAACAGGCGTAATTGTAACGATCGCTTTTGATGAAATGTCTGTGATGTATGTATTTGTTATTGTATTAATTTGATTGTAAAGAGGTGTGAATATTCTAAAGTGCATGGTGTTTTTCTTTCATGAATTTTCACTTTTCCATTGTTTTGGAATATTAGTGTATGGTGTCGTTTTTCGCATTTACGTTATTCACAAAAAATATTTTTGAGACTTAAGGAGATTAATTTTTCTATATGTTCTTTAGTCGGTTGGGATTGCACTAAGCATTACACACTAACTTTTTATGATTAGAGAAAGTTTATGGTATGAGCTTGTTATAAAGAGCTTATTGTATTCCTGCAGCTTGTATATATCGTACTTTTATAGTTGGCATTTGTTTGTTGTTATGGCTTAAAATTTTTACATTGCGTTTATATTTTTGCTGGTCGATCAATTTTTGTTCTGCGTCACGTAAATGTGCAACCATTTGCAACTTTGTAGTCTCATTTTGGATTACGGCGGCTGTACCTTCAACATATGTATTTAATTCGCTCATACCTTTTATATCATTCATCTGTTCCGCTGTAATTAAAGCTTTTTTAATGTACTTAAAACGGCTTTCTACTTCATCAAAAACTTGCAAGCTTACAGCTTTATCTACAATTGCTGCATATTGACTGCGGTTTTCGATAAGTGCACGTATTTCAGGAACTGAAAAAAAATCAAGATTTTGCTCTAATATTTGGTTCATTACACTTTCTTCCATTTTAGAAATATTTGGATTTATTGAAGAGTTTTTCTTATCAAACCTGCTTTTATTGTAGATGGAGTGTGGGTTGTAAAAATAAATAGTCTCCACATTTTTTGCTTGCGGAATATCAAATTTACGAGAACCTATTATAGACTGGTGTATTTGTTTATAGCCTTCAAGTTGTTCTTTCGTTATTTTAAGCTGTTCTTTTACTAGAGAAACAAGAGCTTGTTTTCGCTCTTGTTTTTTTCGTTCTTCGTATTCTTTCTCCAGTTGCCGATTCTCTTCTGCTTCTCGCATATCTTTTATAGAAATAGGGGGAACATTTTCCTCTCCAAAAGAATTTTCATCAGCCATCAAATGCGCGCTCTGCATTCCAAAAATTGTTGCTATTGCCACTAAAAGAATAGTTTTTTTCATATTATTTTCTCTTTTAATTATTTTATATATCCTAACAGATTCTTATTATAATTCTAATTTTGATTATAAATTTTATAATTTTTAATCGTTTGTATTTTTTATTTTGTTCATTGGAATATTTATTTGCAATGTCGATAATATCTTTAAGCCGTTGGGTTCTGATTATCTGACTGTTATTGAGAGAGTCGTTCCTACTCTATGTAATTTATTAAGTGTGCAAATGTAACATCTTTTGCCAATCAACATATTTACAGTATAGCTATTAACAATAGCACGATGAAAGCGTTGGAAATGGTAAAATCCGTTTTCTAAGCGTATAATTCGCGTTTTGCACATGTAGTTCATATTTTCCATTGACTATGTAGAGTGCGTGGCTCGCTAAAACGTTTAATTATAAGACTAAGTGTAATTACTAAAAGAAGTACAGTTAAATATGAAAAGAGAAAGCTGATAATATAAGCGAGTCATTATGAAGTTTTTATCGTATAAAATGTATGGTAGGCATTTTTTTATTTTTACTATTCAACATCCTCATGTTGCGTTTATATTTTTGATGTTCGATAAATTCCCGTTCAGTTTCACGTAAATGCGCGACCATCTGTAATTTTGCATTTTCATTTTGGATTATAGCGAGCATGCCTTTTATGTGTGCTTGCAATTCAGCAATGTCTTTCAGATCTTTTGTTTCATCAATTTTCTCTAATAATACTAAGATATGCTTTAAACGGGCATCTGTATTTTGAAAGGCTTTTAGACTTATATTTTTGTCTATAGCTGTTGCATATTGTCTACGTTCTTCTATAGATTTGCGTGCTTCATGGATGGAATCAGGAATTTTTTCCTCTTTTAGGATATCATTGAATGACTCGGATTTAGATGCGGAGATATTAGAATTTTTATCATATATTAATTGGGGATCTTTGAGAAAAAAACTGGTTTGATCTGTTTGTATGTTTTCCAGTTGTTTAGGGTTTATTCCTCGATTCCCTGTTATAGACTTATAGATATCCTCTGACTGTTTGAGTTCTTTTGTGTTTATTTTAATCAGTTCTTTTATTAGTTCAAGGAGTTCAATATAATGCTGTGGTGGAGAAGCCTTTGGTGGAGAAGGCTTTCTTGAAGGAAGTGCATCTTTTTTAGGAGACCATCCCCAATTAAAATCCCAACTAAAAGCTGGGGTTGAGCTTGGTATTTCAAAAATTGCAATAATTACTGCTATAATAAATAACTTTCTCATATTTTATCCTTTTATTTTTTTCATATTTAGGAAGTTCGGAAAGTACATTAGAATTTTATAAATTCGCTAATGAGTTCACGTTCCAAACCTCGGCTTTCTTCGTAATAACTGTTGAGCTGTTCTGTTTTTATTGGTTTCGCTTTTTGTCTCACATTGCTCCTCGTTGAATTTCATCAGGAACTATCTTGTTGATAGGTACGTGGTTTCATTGACTTGGTTGCTTTAGCTTTGGAACCAATCCGCAAGCGGATAAAAGGCTTACAATCAAAACTGTAAAAATAATTTGTTTCATTTGAACAATCCTTTTTTTAACTGTAATATATAATTTAACACTTTTTTATCATTATTTCAATTTTGATTATAAATGTATGCGATTGCTTTTTTGAAAAATTTTGTGAGCGCATTGGAGAGGATGGTATCCCTCTGTAACAAGTCTTTACTTTTTGTTATACGCGTAAAAGATACTTAATATAAAAAATGCTGTTATAAAGACTTATCGTATAAAATGTATGGTAGGCATTTTTTTATTTTTACTATTCAACATCTTCATGTTGCGTTTATGCTTTTGATGTTCGATAAATTCCCGTTCAGTTTCACGTAAATGCGCGACCATCTGTAATTTTGCATTTTCATTTTGGATTATAGCGAGCATGCCTTTTATGTGCGCTTGCAATTCAGCAATGTCTTTCAGATCTTTTGTTTCATCAATTTTCTCTAATAATACTGAGATATGCTTTAAACGGGCATCTGTATTTTGAAAGGCTTTTAGACTTATATTTTTGTCTATAGCTGTTGCATATTGTCTACGTCCTTCGATAGATTTGCGTGCTTCATGGATGGAATCAGGAATTTTTTCCTCTTTTAGGATATCATTGAATGACTCGGATTTAGATGCGGAGATATTAGAATTTTTATCATATATTAATTGGGGATCTTTGAGAAAAAAACTGGTTTGATCTGTTTGTATGTTTTCCAGTTGTTTAGGGTTTATTCCTCGATTCCCTGTTATAGACTTATAGATATCCTCTGACTGTTTGAGTTCTTTTGTGTTTATTTTAATCAGTTCTTTTATTAGTTCAAGGAGTTCAATATAATGCTGTGGTGGAGAAGGCTTTGGTGGAGATTTCTTTTGGGAAGATGATCCCCAAAATTTGGGCAATGATGTTGGAACTGATGCACCTAAATCTGCCGCTCCCGCCCCGAATCCCCAAAAAGCCATTGCTGAATTATTGCTGGACACAACTACTGCTGTCGCTATAGTTACTAAAATAATAGTTTTTTTCATGTTTCCCTCCTATCATTTTTTACATGTTGTAAAAAAATTGGTAACCATACTGCCGGATCATCGCCTACTTCAGCGATAATGCTTTCGGCTAACTCTGCGTTGTCAGGGGTACCTGATAACACCAAGAGTTCGTTACTAAAGTCACGCTCAATGGTTTTTCCATCGATTGTTACATGGAATTTGCCGAGATTTAGCTCTGCAAGTGCAGATTGGTCGCCCTGCTTAATAAGGAACTGCCGACTAAACTCACCAAGTCCTTTGATCAATTCAAATTCAGCATCTGTAAGTTTAAAGCCTTCTGTATAATCTTCATAATTTGCTTTGGGGTTTGCTAGAAAAATGTAAGTCGCACACTGTTGAATGAGCGTTTTGGCGATATTGCTTTCTAGGGCATCACCGGGCTCTTGTGTCGCGTACACAAAAATACCATTTTGTTTACGGATTGTTTTTTGTTTGTTTTTTGCTAAATCTTCAAAATATGGGTCTTGTAACGGTTTCCAAAACTCATCGAAGATATACATGAACCGCTGCCCACTAATCATTCCTTCCGTACGGTAAAGCAAATACATCATGACCGGAGTGCGAGTCTCTGGGTTATCTAAGAATTCGGTAATATCAAAGCCGTAAATTTGATGTGTTGAGAGATCAAGTGCATCATTGGGATTATCAAATAACCATCCATAATCACTACCCTCACACCATTTTATTAAACGAGCATGCACTGATGGGTGTGCGTTATAATCACTCAAATGTGGGTTTGGTAAGAATTGTATCAGAAAAGACAAGCGGCGTAGCGATTTGTCAATATTATCACTCATAATAGATGTGACAGCTTGGTTAATTTCCTCTTCGTCATGGTGTGTGACTTCACCACCAGCTTCTGCCAACTTCTTAACAAATTGTTTCAAAAATATCAGATTATCTTGTGTGGGGGGAAGCTGGAATGGGTTAAAACCGCTTGCTTTACCGGCTTTAAATGACAGATATCGCCCTCCCATTGCTCGAATGGCAATTTCCATACCGCGATCTTTATCAAAAACAACAGTTGTTGGCTTGAATTTTTGTGCTTGCGCTAACAAAAATCCGAGAAGCACAGTTTTACCGGAACCAGACTGTCCAATGAGAGCGGTATTTCCAAGTAACCGTTTGTCTGTTGAATCTTCTTCAAGTTTGGAGGCGTGAAAATTGAAATAAAGTGGTGTTTTGCTTGTTGTTTTAAGAATTGTAACCGCTGGTCCCCATGGGTTTCCAGTTGGTTTACCTGACATAAAATTATGAAAGGATGAAAATGACAGAAAGTTCAGCGATGTAATTGGTGCTGGACGTGGTCGCCATTTCCAATTTGCAGGAAGTTGTGCCCAATAACCAGCCTCTATGGCTAAATCTACGGGTTTGGGCAACACTGCAACGTCTAGCAGCGCTGCACTCGCTTTTGCCATATGGTCGCGAACTTGTTGAACTGTATTACCGTAGACGGTTAATGTACAGTGGTGCTCACCCATGACAAAATGTCCACTGACAAGTTGATTTAGTGCTTCGTCAATTTGTTCAATTTGACTCGTTGCCACATCGCGTGCATCGATAAGATTACGTTGATGCCGTTGTAGGTAATCTTTGGCAGCATGCCGTGAGAGCACAGAAAAGCTTTGGGTTAATACGAACTCGAAATCACTTTCCAGCAAAACATTCAGTTGGCCTGGTTTGGTCGTCGTATCGTATTCCTTAATTTCTAGCATGCCAAACCGACGCATGCCACTGGTTGTACGTAGTTCACCAAGAGCTCCCCATTTTGAAAAAAAAGGCCGATTAATAGACATATAGTCGGCAAATCGATCGTAGCATATTGGCATAGGACGATATTCACCATTAACAAGCATGCCAAGAAATTCGAGCGCAGAAGAGTAAGCATGCCCATTTTTTTCATAAGTACCAAGAAGTTCTGCTCCGTAACGTTTTAACGATTGACCTAAGGTGTTGTTGATGTCATTGAGAGCTTTGATACAGGATTCTTGCTGCATCTTTTTTTGATCAAGAGTTTCACGTTCATGCCGAGAAAAAAATGACATAACCTTATCAGCTATCGGTTGAAAAACGATGGTCAAATACAGATCATTGACCATTAAATTATAACCGGTAAAACTCTGCTGGTATTTCTCATCAAGCTGATAGCAAAACATTTGATCAAATGTTGAATTGGGATATTCATAAACGCGCCGACGTACGATATGAGTCCACAGCGATAAATTGGCTGATGCAATGCCGCGCAAGGTATTGTTTAATTCTTTTGTCCACTGAAAAATATCTTCTTCTGAAGCACTTTGGTGCGAACGCCCGTCAATCTTCCAGATCGACAAATACTCCCCATTTTTTGTAGAAATGATTGTGTCTGTAATGTGGTGTGAATAGGGTATGAACAGACTCACTGGCGTCTCTGATGCGAGGCGTTTGCTGCTTTCAACAGCCGTCATATTTATCTCCTTTTGCGGTAATTAGAGGGACTGTAACTTGAGGCGCCCCAAAAGTCTTTGTTACGGTTGCGAAACTTAGTATCAAGCCATAACCACCAGATACGAAACGCTTTATCATCATTTTTGGTAATTTGCACCATAATGAACCATAGCGGTGGTGCAATTACCCACAAAAAGATATTTACTGTCATGGCAACAGTAGCGACACCTATAACCATCACAATAAGTGGCATCATAGGCACCCCCCAAATTGTTGGAACACGGGTTGCACCTTTGAATAAAGGAAATGCTTCATGTTTTTGTGGTTTCACTGGTTGCTCCGGTTAGTTGATGTAAAACAATAGACTGCTAAGATAAAATGCTGCGCTTGCAATGATAATACTGAATGACCATCGTATGAACGTAGCTTTTGAGATGATGCGAAACAGATAAATAGGCAAAAGCAATAAAAGAAGAACAGCACCAACAATGGGAATCAACATACTTAACCCATATTGCATACCTATAAAAATATCTATAGACTTGCCTTTTGTTTGAGCATATGCAGATTGGATCGTTAAAAACATAATTGATATTATAAAAAGAGTGCGGATCCTTTTATTTTTTGCTTGAAGAATATTTATCTGTTTCATATTTCTACTCTCCTTATGACTGAAATCGCCATAAATAATATCCCCTTTGTAGTATAATAAAAATCATTACAAACACATGCACAGTCAATTAACATGATTAAAAAACACCCTGTGCCGTGCCAATTTTTATATTGGCTTCACTTACCTGTAAATAACAGGGTGGCAAGTTGGGTTGCTGAACCAGCAATGATGACACCAATTGCCCATCTTACAAATGTATCTTTTTCGATATAGCGTCCTGCATAGCCAATTGCTAAACATAAAAGGATAACAGCAGCGGCAATAGGAATAATTTTGTTAATGAGTTCGTCCCGCAGAGTTTCTAAAGCGGTTTTAGCATTTTTTAGATCTGCATATGCAGGATGAGCCATAAAAAATACAGTTACAGCTGCAGAGATTGCGATAATTGTCTTGCTATTTTTTGATCGGAAGTTATTGAAATGTTTCATATTTTACTCTTATTTTATACTTTACAATAGAGGTAATAGAATTATTAGCTTATTATAGCTAATGAGTAATTTTAGCACTTTAAAAGAATGTTTTGAATTTTTTTATTTTATATTAAATCCATTACGCGTTAAATAACATAGTGGCAATTTGGGTTGCTGAACCAGCAATAATGACCCCAACCGCCCACCGTACAAACGTATCCTTTTCGATGTAACGCCCTGCATAGCCAATTGCTAAACACAAAAGGATAACAGCAGCGGCGATAGGAATAATTTTTCCAGTGAGTTCTTTTTGCAGAGTTTCTAAAGCGGTTTTAGCTTTACCCAGAGTTTTATCAGCATACACAGGACTGCTTATAAAAAATACAGTTACAGCTGCAGCAATTGCGCTGCTTATATTACTTTTTGAATAGAAATTCTTGAATTGTTTCATATTTTACTCTTATCTTATATTCTAAATGTAAACGAGACTATCATTAATCTTTTATAATTTATGCACAATTTGTATTTAACATGTTCGTAATCGGCTTTAATTAACTGCTTTAAATAACATAGTGACAATTTCAGCTGCAGAACCAGCGATGACAACACCTATTGCCCATCTTACAAATGTATCCTTTTCGATATAACGTCCCGCATAGCCAATTGCCAAGCATAAAAGGATAACAGCTGCAGCAATAGGAATAATTTTGGTTAATTCTCCCTGAAATTTCTTTAAAGCCTCTTTTGCATTTTCTAAATTCTGTGCCTGAGCACACACAGGATTCATTATAAGAAAAGCGCTTATCATTATCGCAATTGAGATGGGTTTATTAACTGTTGCTTGAAATGTTGTTAATTGTTTCATATTGTTTATTCCTAATTTGGATTATGGATTCTACCAATAATAAACTTTTTCTTAGATGCTAAATAATATTTTATATCGATATGAAAAAAATAATTGAAATTTATAATTCATTCTCATTATACTTTTGTGAATAACATATTAGCAATCTGTAGTGCAGAACCAGCGATGACAACACCTATTGCCCATCGTACAAATGTATCCTTTTCAATATAACGTCCCGCATAACCAATAGCTAAACATAAAAGGATAACAGCAGCGGCTATAGGAATAATTACATCTAATTCTTTTTTGAGCGTATTTAGAGCTTTTTTTGCATTTTCTAAACCGCTTACTTGAGCATATACAGGGTGTGTTATAAAGAACGCACTTATCATTGTGGCAATTATATTAGTTTTATAGCTTATTTTTGTTCGAAGAATGTTTAACTGTTTCATATTATTTACCTTAATCCAGAGTGTTGCTGGCATCAAATAATCTTTTTGTTTTTTACTAAGTCAAATTTATATTGATATGGATAAAATTATTTAAATTTATACTACTGTTTGAATAAAAAGATATTGTATATCACATAACTTTATAATTCATTGTCATTATGCTGCTGCTTTAAACAATAAACCAACAATTTCAACAGCAGAACCAGCGATAACAACACCTATTGCCCATCGTACAAATGTATCTTTTTCGATATAACGTCCCGCATAGCCAATTGCTAAGCACAAAAGAATAATAGCAGCAGCAACAGGAATAATTTTGGTTAATTCTCCCTGAAATTTCTTTAAAGCCTCTTCTGTATTTTTCAAACCTGCTGCCTGGGCATACACAGGATGTGACATAAAAAATACAGTTATAGTTGCAGTGATTTTATTGTGAATCACTTTTGAAAGAATATTTGCTTGTTTCATGTTTTTTATCCTGATTAAGTTTAAAATTGCCATAAACAACCCCTCTTTCATGAAGAAATTTAAGGAGATATTTGGGATCAGCCCAAGTTCTTAATTTTCCCCTTTGTGTAAGAAGTGTGTACTTATTTGGTTTCCCAGTTATCGGATCATCTGCAACAAATGTGAAATACCATTCCCTTTCTGAGCGCATCACGATTGTAATTTCACGTGCGGCCTTTTGATTGAATGCTATATCAACACTGTTTTGCTCTATCATTTTCATTCTTTGTGCCCTCAATTAGAAAAGATTTTATATAATCTTTCTAATTTAGAGCTTTAATATCCCTTTATCTACCTCTCATTCCTATATCCTATCAAAATTGTAGTTTTAATTTATAAATAGAGTGAGCGTTATTCCTGTTGCTTTTCCAATGAGGGGATATCTTCTTTCGTAAAAGCATCACGCACACCACTTGCTTTGTGCGTGAATGCATCTGCTAATTCTTCCGAGGGGGAAAGAAGTGGATCTAAATTAATTTGTTGTTCTTGCTTCTTTCTATGAAGTTTTACAGGTTCTTGTGATTCTCCACTTGTAATTGCAGGAGCTTGATCTTCAGAATGAAAAGCAACTTTTTGTCTATAAGCGCTAGGAGAGCCACCTTTGAAACTTTTTAGGTTATAAAAATTTAACACGGTTTGCAATTTAGTTCGCTCAAAATTGTATCCTGATATTGTTTGTTCAGAACAATGATTTAAAGCAGATTGTACAACTTTAAAATTTTTGCACGGATCAAAAACATCAGAAAAAGAAATATCAAACCATTTCAAATTTTGAACATGAATTTGCTTCAAATATACGTCAAAATTATGTCTATTTTGTCTAAAACATTCTGTTGTTTCTTTAAATATGGGCATTTGATGTGATAGTTTATAATTATCACGCACATTTATTGCACAAAAATCATTTTTCGATTTTTGCATAACAACATTTTTAAATGTTGTGGGATGTACAGCGGAGGCGTATACAGCAGCCAACATTATGAAATTTGGAATAGTCATAAACAGTACACCCGCAAAGATCTTATTGATATAAATATAAATTCCGTGTGACTTTTTTAGCTGTTGCCACACTGGATTTGGAGAGATTTGCGAAGAGAAATTGTTCGGTCTAGAGTACCCCTTGTAATTATAGATGCTCCTTTTTCTAAGAATAGTTTTAAGACAGACCAATACCCGATCAATTATGTAAATTTGTGATACAAAAGCGAAGACATTACACCAGCGAATATTACAATCATTTTGTTTACAGAAAGAGAGCTTACTCTCAGGGAATAACCGTTTTTTGGAAGTTATTGATTCTTTTGTATCATCTTCTGATTGTTCAAATCTTTTTGAGAAGGATTGATACGAAGGAGAAAGCTGGTCTCTGTAAAAAATTTCCTTATTATTAGAAGGAACTGTATCATCGTTATGCGTAGAGGGCTTGTCCTTTGTTGCGTATTGCCATAGTTTATAAAGTGGCGATTTATGTTCACTTGTAACCGCTGGTTCATAAGAAGCAGAGAGGTGCGATCGAGTCTGTACATTCCACTTACCAATTTCAGTGCTCAAACTGAAAGACGATAGGGTTGTGATAGCTGAGACACAAATAAATGATTCTTCGTGGTTCAAAGCACATCTCCGTTAAGTGATATATTTATCGTAATTTAAATTTCGATAACAAATAGGCGAAAATCGTCTATAATTGTGGTAAAAATATGGCAAAGTGAAATTCTTTTTTTGCAAGGGGAGTAATAAAGGTGAATAATCTCAAAAATATGAATTTTGATGAACTGCAAGAAATGCGTGCTCAAATTGAGGTGGAGTTAAAAAAACGGCAAGCAAAAGAGAAGCAAAATGCACGGCGGAAAATTCTTGAAATTGCTAGTGCACATGGAATTAATATCGCTGATCTTGTCAATAAAGAACGTCATTATAGAAATCCCAATAACCAATGGGAATTATGGAATGGACGTGGGCGTAGGCCTAGGTGGATTAAAGAATGGTTGGAAAATGGTTATACGCTTGAAGAATTAGAAGTGACATAGAGTAAGATTTACGATGAAGGGATATGACTCAAGTATTGTCTTCTTTTAGTGATTTTATGGATAAAAATGCTGAAATGATATGTTGGAAAACAGTCTGCCAAATAAAACTACAGGAAATACAAAAGCTTTTATTCGAGAATAAAGTATATTCTTTTACATAGGTTCTTATGTTTTTGTGTAGAATAGTCGTTTGATACTTTTAGAATTTTTTGTCTTTCTTTTGTATGATTAGAGAGGTGAGGTGTCTATTTTAGCTTTTTCATGCTCGTTATTGTTTTCGTAGTTTAGATTAAAAGATTGCTTTGAAAATAAAGAAGTTGGGCAATTTCTTAACTTTTAGCTGTTCTCTTTTATTGTGTGAGAGGGGGAGGGTTGCATGCTTAGTTCATAAAAAAACAATCACGATAGAGTGTGGGTAATTTTGTTGTGCATCATAGATGGGTTTTTCTAAAGTCTTGTTCAAAAGAAGCAAAGGAATCATTTTGTTAAAAAAGCGTTGGTTTATGAAGGAAAAAATGAACAGAGTATGACTTGTGTTTAAAGTGGGAGACCGTGTAGGAGACGTGGGGCATTAGGGGTGAGTCCGGAAGCTTCTTGAATGAAATACTTTTTTATCTTTGGTGCTTGATTAATAATTCCAAGACCGGTATCACGAAGCATTCGTAAGAGAAGATTATCATTAGAAAAAAGTTTATTAAGCCAGTCATTACTTAAAGCCATACGTACAGTTTCAAAACGTCTCCAGCTTTGGTAACGTTCTAGAGCTGTAAGGGATCCGATATCAAGACCTAATCGTGCTGTTTCGATAATAACCTCGGCGAGTGCAGCGCTATCACGGAGTCCTAAATTGAGTCCTTGTCCTGCAAGGGGGTGAATTGTGTGGGCGGCATCACCAACAAGAGCAAAACGAGGCTTGATGCAGTGACGCGTTAAAGAAAGGCTCAAGGGAAAAGCTTGGCGTTCTCCATTCCAAGAGATTTTTCCAAATCGATGACCAATGCGTTTTTCGAGTTCTATTTCGAAAATAAGAGTATCAGCTGTGAGGTAATATTGCGCAGTTTTGTGGTGTTCATTCCATACAATGGCAGATCGGTTGCCTTTAAGAGGAAGCAGAGCGAAGGGGCCAGCAGGTAAGAAATGTTGCGTCGCTTGACCATGATGGGGTTTTTCGTGTTCAATTGTACAGATAATTGCTGTTTGTTTGTAGGGATGAGAAAAGTTTTTTAGACCTGCTTTTTGGCGTAATTTTGAGTGCGCTCCGTCGGCTGCAATGAGCAACTTTGTTTGCCAAATGTCTTCGTTGCTTAAAGTGACAGTTGACAGTTGATTTTCTTGATGAAAATCAACGACGCGCATGTTTGCTATGACAGTAATATTGAGATCTTTTACACGCTTTTTTAAAGCGTGGATAAGTTTTCTCTGTTCCACCATAGCAGCAAAGGGTTCGTTGGGGGTAATCTCTCCTTCAAAGGTTAAAAGCGTTGGTTTGACAGGATCATTTGCACATGCATCCGTGATGATCATTGAATGAATGGGTTGGGCGTAGGGTTGTATATGTTGCCAACATTGCAATTGTTTGAACATACGAATAGAAGCAGCAGAAAGAGCAATGGTTCGTATATTGGAAGTAGGAAGTTCTTCTTGAGAAGCAGCATCAACAATATTAATTTTTAAATTAGGCGCTGCTTGCTTGAGCGCTATTGCTAAGGTGAGACCAACAACGGCTCCCCCTGCAATAAGAATATCGCATTGTTTTATATTTTCATTGGATTTTGTCTTTTTCTTGGGGTTTACACTTTTATTGCAATTAGAATACACAACGCTTTGTTCCATTGTTGGTCGTTTTTTCACTTTTAAAGTGAACATTTTTAATTTACTTTTCTTCTTCTTTGTTTTTTTTCTAAAACATGAAGGTTTTATCCTCCTGCTGGTGTAGAGATAGATGATTTAGTTTTTTCTCCTGCTGATGGCTTATTTGGTTCAGTTCATAATCTTACAGAGTCGATGTTACCCTTGAATATTTCCTAAAACTCTACACTTCTACACGGGTTGATGCAAAAGAAAACTGAAATCAGATAAAAATAGCATGTTTTTTATGTGTAATGTGTCTTCTCTCACGTTCTTGAAGGAAAATCTTTTAAAGTATTACAGAGAAGAAGACTGCTATGATTATGATGGTTAAAACTGTGTTAATATTTTGCGGTCATAATTTTATAACTCTTTAATTGTGGAAGTTTTATCTTTGGAATTGATGGATGCAGCGAAGTTCTCCACCTTATGATTTATTAGAAGCGCAGAAATCTTATGGTTCGCGGCTCATTGAAATGTTTTTACGCCAGATTGGTGTTTTCATTGGGCTTGGGCTTTTGGCTTTCCTTATTTTTTGCGTTTTCGCTTTAGCAACGTGGAATGTTGCAGATCCCTCTTTGACACATGCAAGTACCAATAAAATTACAAATTTCATGGGGTGGACAGGGGCAATTTTTTCAGATTTTGTCATGCAGTTTTTTGGTTTGGCAAGTCTTGGTGTTCTTTTGCCGCCATTATTTTGGTCGTTTCTTTTGTTAGCACAAAAGGATATCCACAATTTGATTTTTCGCCTTTTTTTATGGGTGATATCAACGATTTGTTTTTTAATTGCTTTTGCTCTTATGACACCCGTTGCTGTCTTTACCTATTGGCCATTGCCAATGGGGTTGGGAGGCCTTTTGGGAGATAAAGTTTTAAGTGCTTTTTATGCAATTTTCCCTGTCTTTTTTTCTCCATTTCAGACAGTGCTCTTGGGGTTTGCTTTTATTCTTTTAGGCTTTTTAATGGCTGCTTTTGCCGGTAATGTCGTATGGCGACGCCGGACAGATAAAAGAAAAATAAAAAATGTCCAAAAAAACCAAGGAGTTGATCCTTTTCTGGATGTGTCAGAAGAGACAGAAGAACTTGCCGAAGAGAGGGGGCAGAACGGTTTTTTTGCTACAACTTTTGGAGCATTTTTACATCTTGTTTATTTTTTTCAAGCGCGTTTTTTTCGCCTTTTCTCCATCAAGAGTCGTTCTAGTCGCTCTAAAAGACAAGGAAAGTCCTTTGATCGAATTGAACCAGTTTTCTTGGACGAAAAAACAAAATGTCAGGAAAAACAAGAAAAGGTTCAGCCTCTTAGAAGCCGTGCTTTTAAGCCTTTAAAGACTTCTTCAAATGGTGGTTTTCTTCTTCCTCTTTTGGATTATCTTGCTGTTTCTCCTCCAGCAGCAAGGGATGCAAAACTTTCTCCTGCTGCTTTAAAGGCCAATTCTCATGAACTTGAAGGTGTTTTGTTAGATTTTGGCGTTAAGGGAAAAGTTATTGATGCGCGTCCCGGTCCGGTGGTAACTTTGTATGAATTTGAACCGGCAGCGGGTATTAAGTCTTCTCGTATTATAGGTTTGGCAGATGATATTGCACGCTCGATGCGTGCGATTTCAGCGCGCGTTGCTGTGGTTCCAGGGCGGAATGTGATTGGAATAGAATTGCCCAATGCAAAACGTGAGATGGTTTATTTACGGGATATTTTGCAAGCGCAAGAATTCGTGGACAGTAAAGCAAAATTAGGGCTTGCTTTAGGCAAAACAATTGGGGGGGAAACGGTGATTGCGGATTTAGCAAAAATGCCGCATCTTTTGGTCGCTGGTACAACAGGCTCAGGAAAGTCTGTTGCTATTAATACCATGATTTTGTCGCTGCTTTATCGGATGACCCCTGAACAATGTCGCCTCATTATGGTTGATCCAAAAATGCTTGAACTCTCAGTTTATGATGGTATTCCCCATTTGTTAACACCTGTGGTAACGGATCCTAAAAAAGCGGTCATTGCCCTGAAATGGGCCGTTCGTGAAATGGAAGAGCGCTACAGTAAAATGTCAAAATTGGGGGTTCGCAATGTTGATGGCTTTAATGCGCGTCTTAGAGAAGCAGAAGGTCAGGGTGAGACAATGACGCGCACAATTCAAGTTGGATTTGATCATGAGACTGGTGAGCCCCTTTATGAGACCGAAACACTTGATTTTACGCCTATGCCTTATATCGTTGTCATTATTGATGAAATGGCCGATTTGATGATGGTGGCTGGGAAAGACATTGAAGGTGCCGTTCAACGCCTTGCGCAAATGGCTCGTGCTGCTGGTATCCATGTGATTATGGCGACACAGCGCCCTTCGGTTGATGTGATTACGGGGACGATTAAAGCTAATTTTCCTACACGGATTTCTTTTTCTGTCAGTTCAAAAATTGATAGCCGGACAATTCTTGGTGAACAGGGGGCTGAACAATTGTTGGGGCAAGGAGATATGCTCTTCATGATGGGAGGAGGGCGTATCCAGCGTGTGCATGGGCCTTTTGTGGCTGATGATGAAGTAGAGCAGGTAGTGGCACATCTCAAAGCACAAGCGCTGCCTGACTATTTGGAAACTATTACAGAAGAGATTGCAGAAAATAATGCGGAAGTTTCCTTAACGTCTCCTGCAGCAGATGATCCCTATAGTCAAGCTGTTGCTATTGTTCTTCGTGATCGTAAGGCTTCAACCTCTTATATTCAACGTCGTTTAGGGATCGGATATAACCGTGCTGCTACATTGATTGAGCGGATGGAAGAAGAAGGGATCATTAGTGCAGCAAATCATACCGGTAAACGAGAGGTGTTGATACCTTCTGAAGAGGAACGCTTTTGAAATAAAAATCTTTTGATAGTCTCTGCAAATAATATCTTTATCTTTTAAAGAAGGATATTTATTGTTCATTTTCTACTTAATAAGATAATAAATATTCTTTGGGAGCATTTTTATGAAAACGCCTTTTTTAACACAAAGAAGAGTCTTTGGGTTTGTTGGAATTCTTTTTTTTGGGTGCTTAACTTTTTCTGCTTTTTCGCAATCCTCCAATAAAGTGGTAAAGGCGCAAACTATTGCTAATCGCTTTGCGGCAATTAAAACAATGACAGGCGATTTTATTCAGTTTAGTCCGAAGGGGAAAATGTCTCAGGGGACATTTTACTTAGAGCGTCCAGGGAAAATTCGTTTCATTTATAAAAAAATACCCTTACAGATTATTGCAGATGGTCAATTCGTAGGAATTAATAATCGCGCTCTGAATACTTGGAATTTTTCACAACTTTTTCAAACACCAATGAAATTTCTGTTAGATGATAAAATTGATGTGTCATCGGGGCGTTTGTTAGCATTCCGTGAAGATCCAGGGGCGGTGACAATTGTGCTGCGGGATAAAAGCATTGGGGCAGGGCAAATAAGAATGGTGTTTGATTCTAAAAGCACTGCTTTGCGTCAATGGACAATTGTTGATCAACAAAATTTGGAAACAACTGTTCAAATCATGAATGTACGAACGGGCGTTAGATTTGCTGATGGGATGTTTACACTTCCCTCGAAGAAATAATGTTGTGGTTCATCATCGGAATTGAAATAGATGTTCTTTCGTCTTGCTACTTGGAATATTAATTCTATCCGCTTGCGTCTTGCACAAGTTTTTCAATATTTGGATCTTTTTTCTGTGGATATTTTGTGTCTCCAGGAGACAAAATGTCCAGATGCTCTCTTTCCACGGGAGGCTTTTGAAGCAGCAGGTTATCAGCATATCGCTTTGAGTGGACAAAAATCTTATAACGGTGTAGCAATTCTTTCGCGCTTGCCTTTTAAGGCTGTTGAAAAACGTTTTTTTTGTCAAAAACAAGATTGTCGTTATATTTCAGTGATTGTTGAAGTGTATGGCAGGGACATACAAATTCACAATTTTTACGTTCCCGCGGGTGGTGATGTGCCGGACGTGGAAATGAATGAAAAATTCCGTCATAAACTTGACTTTTTAGAGGAAATGTCCTCGATCCGTGCTGATCAGAGAAAGGATTTTTCTTCTCTTTTGGTGGGTGATTTGAATATTGCACCTTTGGCAGAGGATGTTTGGTCTCATCAACAATTATTGAAGGTTGTAAGCCATACACCTCTTGAAACTGAGCGTTTAAAAGCTCTCTGTTGTCAAGGTGGCTGGGTTGATCTGATGCGTATGCATATACCTGTTCCTACCAAGCTTTATACATGGTGGAGCTATCGTGCACGCGATTGGGCGCTTGCTGATCGTGGACGGAGGCTTGATCATATTTGGTCTTCGCCAAATTTAGCACCTTTTGTTGTAGATTTGTCGATTTTTCGTCGTGCACGGGGGTGGAATCAACCTTCAGATCATGTTCCGGTACAAACTGTATTTGATTTTTCAAAGTAAATCTGGAATAAGAAGTAAATAAAGTCTTAATAATAATGATTCTGAAAAAATGCAGGGGTTTCAATGCATATCAGAAAGCTCAAAGAATTTTTTTATAATCTGTTGCATTATAGTGCTTTGTTTTGTTTTTTTATATCGGGGTGTATGGTTGGTCCTAATTATCAGAAAACATCTTTTCGTGTTCCGAAAAAATGGGGAGAGCAAACAGCACTGACTACAGGGCGTTCAGTTGTGCTTGCCGGATGGTGGCGGCGTTTGAATGATCCTGTTTTGAACGCGTTAATGGATTCTGCAATTTCTGGGAATAATAGTGTTGCTATTGCTAAAGCACGGGTTCGTCAAGCCCGTGCGAGTTTAGGGCAAGCTGTGGGATCTCTTTTGCCTAATCTATCAAGTTCAGTTGCAGCAGATCGTACTGGTACTCTGGAACCTCATGGTATTTTAAACCAATATATGACTCAATATAATAGTCGCTTTGATGCGGGTTGGGAATTAGATTTTTTTGGTGGACGTAAGCGAGAAATTGAAGCAGCGCGTTATGGTCTTGAAGCTGCTGTGGAAGATATGCGTGCTACCATGGTCACGTTGTTAGGAGATGTGGCAACAAATTATATTCAAATGCGTGGTTGGCAACAAAAGTTGCACATTGTGCGGCAAATTGCCGTATCCCAGCGTCAAACATATGAATTAATGCGTGCCAAATTAAAGGCTGGTGATGTTTCAGAACTTGATGTCTCAAATGCGCAAGCACAAGTGGCCAATACAGAAGCCGATATAGCACAGATGGAAGAAAATTTGGCAATGAGTATTCATCGCCTTTCTGTCTTAACTGGTCGTGTGCCGATGGCTTTAAAGGATCTTTTACAAAAAAATGCAAGGCAAGCAAAAATTCCGCAACCACAATGGCCAATACCAGCAGGAATTCCGGCTGATATTTTGTTAACACGTCCAGATTTACGGCGGGCAGAGCGCCAATATGCGCAAGCGACAGCACGGATTGGTCAACATGAAGCAGATCGTTATCCATCCCTCACTTTAACAGGGAATATTTCAACAGCAGCAGAGACAATTAATCAATTATGGAAGGCGTCAACAATTGCTTGGATGTTGGCACCTGGTCTTCGTATTCCTTTTTTTAATGGGGGACAGATTGAGGCTTCAATTGTCGCGGCACGGGCGCAACGTGATCAAGCTTTTATTACTTATCGGGCGGCTGTGTTGGAAGCTTTAGAAGAGGTAGAAAACGCGCTTGTAAGATTAGCTAAAGAACATCAACGTCTAAAAAAGCTTATTGTTGCAAATGAAGCTTCTCTGCATTCTTTAAAACTTTCACGGAGCCTTTTTGAAAATGGAAATATCAGCTTCCTTGAATTGTTAAATGCTAATCGCTCTTATTATTCTGCACAAATGGCGCTTAAAGATAGTCGCGTTTCTTTTGTTACACAATATGTTGCATTGATGAAGGCGTTGGGAGGTGGTTGGGATGGTGAAGTTGATGCGTCACGTCCTGAAATCGTTGATGGTAAATCTCGTGCGCTTACAAAGGTAAGGTAATGAAAAAAAGTTTCATAAAAAATTTTATTACAAAACGTAAAAAACTTTCCTTCTTTTTAACGGTTTCCTTTCTTCTCATCTTATTCTTTTGGATGCGTTCTGTTGTTTTTGGAACATCATTACCCACTTATATGACCGCCGTGGTGAAGCGTGGAGATATAGAGGAAAGTGTTTTGGCTTCTGGTCTTGTGCGCCCCTATCGGTTGGTCGCTGTTGGTGCGCGTGCAACAGGGCGTGTGGTGTCAATGCGTGTTGTTCCTGGAAGTGTTGTCAAAGAAGGGGATCTTTTAGCTGAAATTGATCCTACAGATCAGGAAAATGATCTGAAGAGAAAAAAAGCAGCTCTCGCACACTATGAGGCGAGTTTGGTCGAACAAGAAGCCTATCTTTCGCTTGCACAGAAAAATTTAGAACGTCAGAAAAAAATGATTGAATCGCATGCCGTTTCGCGCGCTAATCTCGATGAAGCTGCGACACAAGTAAAAATACGGGAGGCACAAATTGATCAGCTTCGTCAGCAGATTATACAAGCGCAAATAGATGTGGATAGTGCAAAGGTCAATTTGGGTTATACGCGCATAACCGCTCCTTCAGCGGGAACGGTTCTAGCAACAGTTGTCGAAGAAGGGCAGAATGTCAATGCTGTTCAATCGGCGCCAACAATTGTTATTTTAGGTGATTTGTCAAAGATGACTATTAAAGCACAAATTTCAGAAGCTGATATTCTTAAAGTTCGAGCTGGACAACCGATTTATTTTACAGTTTTGGGCAATTCGCAACGTCGTTATGAGGGCGTTTTAGAAAGAGTGGAGCCCGCTCCTGAAGAAATTCGTGCTGATGTGAGTATTAATTCTGGCATGGCTGGTTCTAGCGCTTTAATATCATCGGCCATCTATTATAACGGAATTCTCCATGTCGATAATGCAGACAATTTTTTGCGGACCTATATGACTGCGCAAGTTCATATTATCTTAGGACGTGCTCAGAATGTTTTGTTGGTTCCAAGTGATGCTTTACAGAATGAAACAACAGGGAACAAAGCATGGGTTTCTGTTTTGGAGGATCAAGATAAAGTGGTTACTAAAGAGGTAACAATTGGATTGAATAACAAGGTTGTTGCAGAGGTTATCTCAGGGCTTAATGAGGGTGATGTGGTTATCACAGGCGCACGTGATGGCGTAATGCCAGAATCTTCTGATAAACAGAACAAAAATGAGATTTAAGCCATGAAAACAGAGAAAGCAGATGCTGTCATTGTTTTGGAAGATATTGTGCGTCAATTCCCTGCGGGTGAAACATTCGTTACTGTCTTGAAAAACATTAATCTTACCATTAAACGGGGTGAAATGGTAGCGATTGTGGGTGCTTCTGGTTCAGGAAAATCCACATTGATGAATATCTTAGGGTGTCTTGATCGAGCAACTTCTGGTCGTTATTGGATTTCAGGGAAAGAAACAGCTGCCCTTTCTGCTGATGAATTATCCGCTTTGCGGCGTAACCATTTTGGATTTATTTTCCAGCGTTATCATTTGCTCAATGAATTGACAGCATTGGGTAATGTTGAAATTCCAGCTATTTATGCGGGGCTCCCTGTCGCAACAAGAAAACAACGTGCACAAGATCTTTTAACACGTTTAGGTATGGGGGAGCGGATCAATCATCGACCAAATCAGCTTTCAGGTGGTCAGCAGCAACGGGTTTCTATAGCCCGCGCTTTGATGAATAATGCAGAGGTTATTCTTGCTGATGAACCAACAGGTGCATTAGATAAACACAGTGGTCAAGAAGTGTTGCGTATTTTGGATGAGCTTCATCAAGAAGGACGCACCATTATTATTGTAACGCATGATATGCAGGTGGCTGAAAGAGCAGAGCGTATCATCGAAATTAGTGATGGGGAAATTATTGCTGATCGTGCGTCAAAGGGTGCAGAAACAAAAGCTGTGGAAGAAAAAATAAAAACGGATAATCAATATGGGGAGAAAAATTTCAAAGACAAAAAACAGCTTGGTTTTTTTCATTCTTTTTACGAGCGGTTTCGTGAAGCATTTATTATGGCTTTATTGGCAATGAACGCCCATCGACTACGAACTTTTTTAACAATGCTTGGGGTGATTATCGGTATTGGTGCCATTATTGCTATGGTGGCCTTAGGAAATGGTACACGAGAGAAAATTCTGGAAAATTTTAAAAGTTTGGGTTCTAACACATTAACAATTTTACCTGGAAAAAGTCTCTCTGATCCACAAGCAGAGAAAATAACAAGTTTGGTGGAAGCGGATGCAGAGGCTCTCTCTCATTTGCCCTATGTTGCTGGTG
This sequence comes from Bartonella sp. P12B, assembly GCF_055796185.1. Lineage (NCBI taxonomy): Bacteria > Pseudomonadati > Pseudomonadota > Alphaproteobacteria > Hyphomicrobiales > Bartonellaceae > Bartonella > Bartonella sp. P12B. Next base: position 305,688 of record NZ_JBTTDI010000001.1, read on the forward strand.
TAACACCACAACTTTCAACAAGCTCTACGATACGTATTGGAGCCGTCGAAGCCAATGCTGTAATTGTTGGGGTAGGAGAACAATATTTTCAGACACAAGGACTCAAAGCGCTTCAAGGAAGATTTTTTGATCAGAAGAGCGTGCATGAGCGAGCCGTTGATCTCGTGATTGAAAAAGAAGCACTTTCTGTGCTTTTTCCTCATGGTCATGAGAATCCCATTGGAAAGGTTGTTCATGTGGGTAACGTTCCCGTGCGTATTCTTGGTGTGATAGATTCACAACATATGGGAGGCACTTCTAATACGTTGCAAATTTATTTGCCCTATACAACAGTGCAAACCCGTTTGCTTGGAACAACACAGGTTCGTGCCATTACGGTTAAGATTGCTGATGACGTCGATTCACATTTAGCAGAGTCCATGGTAAAGCGTTTTCTTACTATGCGGCATGGTGGAGAAGATTTCTTTATTAGAAATTCAGAATTCTTCCGTGAACGTATTATGGAAAGTACACATATTTTAACACTTTTAGTGTCTTCAATTGCATCTATCTCGCTGATTGTGGGGGGTATTGGGGTGATGAATATTATGCTGGTTACTGTTTCGGAGCGGATCAATGAAATTGGGGTACGGATGGCTGTTGGGGCGCGTCAGAGTGATATTTTGCAGCAATTTTTAATTGAAGCGATTTTGGTTTGTGTCATTGGTGGGGCGCTAGGGATCCTGTTTGGATTTTCTATCGGGGGGCTGTTCCTTCTGTTTAAGGCGCCTATCCACTTAGTTTATACCATTGATTCTATCATCCTATCCCTTACTTGTTCAACCCTCATAGGGGTCTGTTTTGGTTTTTCACCAGCACGGCAAGCTTCCAGGCTTGATCCTGTTGTTGCTCTCTCGCGTGATTAAGCATTATCAATTGCCGCATGCTTATTGTTATGCTTTCTACTTGCATGAAGCATTTATGAAGCAAAACATGGATAAGAAAAGTTTAGTATTATTCGGTGCTCTGTTTTAGAAAACGTTTTATTTGTTAAGTGGCGTGTACTTTATAACTGTATAATAAAGGGTGAAGTTTCACGACACAACGGATCATAGATGAATTCCCATTGTCTTTTTAGAGTACTAAAATATACAATTCTTAACTCTCAATAGAACTGTAACAAAAAAGAATATTCAGAAAGATCTGAATTGCTTCAAATCAAACCTAAACTCTTAGCAAAAGCTTTGCCTAACACGGCTATGCTCCTCAAACATGGATTGCAATCAGAAAGGGATTTAATCGGTTCTATGGAGCTCTTAGCTAAAATGAAAGGGATTTCTCTTCATGCCCTTCAAGAAGTTAAACAAACTATGGGGATGAAAAAAACGGCTCTCGCTATTGCTCTTATCGTCAAAAAACATTGCAGGGAAATCATTAAATCACCAGGAGGATATCTGCGAGGGATGGTTGCTAAAGAAAACAGAGGTGAACTCTACTTAGAGCGTTCTTTCTATGCTTTGTTGGATGAAGAATTTAAAGGAAAACTTCATGATTTTTCTATAGCCGAAAATAACAAAATCAAACAAAATGAAGAAAAAATGTCCTTGTTTAAAGCAGAATTAAATGAAATTCTCAAAAAGTGGGAAATACCTAAAAATGCTAACAAATATGCTTAGCCAAAATGGCAGATTCTTAAAAAAATAAAATTTTTGTGATTTTAAAAATAAAGAAAGGAGCTGAATTATGGATATTTTGCGAAAACTTCATGCTAACAACCTCTTCCTTAAAAGAGACTTATATCATAATTCAGCTTTTGTAGAAAGTATAGACTGTAAATTTATTTTAGATATGTTATAAATTTTAGCTTGATAATCGTATAAGATAAATGATTAATCAAGTATATTAATTGTTTAGAGGAGTAATGAATATGTCTCTTAATAAAGAAGATATCAAATTTGTACAATCAGCAGCCTTATTTCGTGCGCAGCACGTTCTGTTTTAAGGATTTTCCCAAAAAGATAATGGCACCTTATGGTGCCATTATCTTTTTGGGGAGGAGATATATATCTATGATTGATCAGATTATAGGTCCAATTGGGCAGCAAGCTTTTTTGGATAATTATTTCGAAAAAAAACCGTTAATACAAAAATCTGTTAGTAAGTTGCATTCTCTGTTCTCGACGCGTGATTTTGATCGTTATCTAATCGCAGGGGAAGGTTCACTGCATAATTTTGTGCGAATTTCTAAGAATGGCGCTACTATAAATATTCCAACTTATAATGGTCAAGCTATCACACAACGAGAATTTGTTCTTCAACAGTTTAAGGCAGGAGCAACGTTTAAGTTAGAAGAACTTGATTCAAGACATCCAGAAATTTCTATTTTATGCAAACAATTAGAACAGATTTTTGGTGGATATGCATTTGCAAAACCATTTTTAACCGGTGCTAATTTCAATGGGTTACCAGTTCATTTTGATACAACAGAAGTTTTTGTTGTGCAACTCGAAGGTAGAAAATCTTGGAAAGTTTGGGAAAAGCTAATTGCAAATCCTACTTTGCCTATGCAACGATCTCTCGCTGAAGATGAACTATCAGTACCTGAAATTGAAGTTGTTCTTGAGCAAGGGGATATTCTTTATATTCCGGCTGGTACTCCTCATGTTGTTAAGTGCTTAGATGGTCATTCTCTGCACATGGCCTTTGGATTACAACCGACTAAGATTTTTGAAGTGTTGGAAGGTTTTATTCGCTTAATGTCCGAACATATTGATGGCTTACGCAGAAATGTTTTTCCATTTAGTGAGAAGGATACATTAGAAACATTAACGAAGGACTTATTAAAACGAATAGCAGTAGTGTCATTTGATAACATGTTATCTGATTTTGAAATTGCTTACAACGCTACAAAACATGAAATATCAGACAAACGATTGGTATCTCTAATCAATATGCATAACATTAATAGCCAGACACATTTACAGGTACGCTTAGGAGCAAATTTGTGTATTCGGGAGAATGAAGATGGGCAACATATATCTGTTTATTTTAGTTCAACAATCCATCCTGGTAAACCTCTAATTTCTGCTCCTTCAAGTTTATCATTGCCTGCCTTTTGTCGAGGTGAAATTGAATCGATTTGTGCAAAAAAATATGAAGTGTTTACTCCTGCTTCTTTAGCAGGAAAATTGAATGATGAATCAAAAGTGACGCTTTGTAGTGAATTGGTAAATTTTGGAATTGTTTCTTTGGTATGATTCAATGTGGGAGAAATGTATCTTAATCTTCTTGAAAAAATATTAGTTAACACAATTTATGAGCCAGACATTCCTATTAAAACAGCTGAAGATATTGAAGAAATTCGTATAGTTCTTGATAAACTTATAGCAGAAAACATTGATTTAGGTGTATCAGCAGAAGTTCTGGCAGACAGGTTGCAATATACCAAGCGATCGCGAAATGTTCATACCTATGTAAGTGGATTAGCGTTAAAGAATATACGTCATGCCGTGATGACAGTGCATAAAGAAGATATTGAAGGAGATCTGATTGATTGCGGTGTTTTTAGAGGAGGAACCGCTATCTATATGGCCGGTGTTTTACAGTATTTATCTTCATCGCGATGTGTATTTGTGGCAGATTCTTTTACTGGCTTACCAGTACCGAGTTTGCAAGATGGAGTGTTTGTCAATCAGTTTTGGCACCGTTTTATTAAAGAATTGCCCAAGTATAGTCTTGATTGTTTGGCGTCGCTTGATGATGTACAGGAAAATTTTCGGCGTTATGGATTACTTAAAGAAAATGTTGTGTTTCTCAAAGGATGGTTTGCTGAGTCGTTACCTCAGTTGCCTCCTAATTGCCGGTTTAGTGTAATTCGCATAGATGCAGATTGGTATCAATCAACGATGGATGTTTTAATACATACATATCCAAAATTTACTGCTGGAGGTTTTGTTATCATTGATGATTATAAATTGCTTGGTTGCAAGAAGGCTGTTGATTCTTTTAGAGAGAAAGAAAAGATTGACAATCCAATCAGCATTGTTGATGAAAAAGCAGGAGTCATATTTTGGCGCAAGTGAACGTGACAACAAAAAGTCACTTACTGATGCTTTTACTGGGTAATGGCATAGTGTCATTTGGCGGCTGGATTGATTACATCGTGATTTTGACTATATCCGTGTTTTTCTGGAAAGCTGATCAATATGATGTAGCTTTGATTGGAGTGGTAACATTATTGCCGGGAATACTTCTGTCTAAGCCAATTGGAATTCTAGTGAGTAGTAAGTATATGATACATTGGTTGCGGGTATCATTGCTATTACGTGCGCTATGTACTGTCTTTTTATTGTTGTCCACTAGTCTGCAAGGATTTATTATACTGGCAGTCATTCGATCAACATTCAATAGTGTAGCCATTCCAGCACTTTCCGTTCTCAGTGCAAATTCTGTGCCTGAACATGAACGTACCCGTTACTATTCTATATTTAACATGATCAATAGCGCGGCAAAGATGATAGGACCTGCTTTGGGTAGTGCTCTCTCTGCATTTTTTTCAGATACATATACTTTATTGTTTTCTGGATTTCTTACATTGCTAGGCTTTATAGTGTTTTGTTGCATTTGCGCACCATCTATCTTGTTGCCAATGATAAAAAAAACTAATACCATGAAATCACAGCATGGGCTTTATGGTACAACTTGGTATGCATATGCTGGTGTGGTGTTCGTTTATTTTGCAATGATCTTTATGGTAAATAATCAGTTACCGGTTATCCTCAATACACTGCAAATGAATAAAGAGGTTCTTGGCATGCTGGTATCAGCTTCGGCGATTGGTAATTTTCTATATGGGTTTTGGAGTGTAAAACAATCAAAGCATAAACCACTTAAGGGCAAAATATCGGAATTGTTAAAGCCCGCAATATCAACAATGGTTTGTTTTGTGATGCTTTCAGTGTGTTTTTTTTACTTGGATTTATTACTCATTAAGACTTTGTTATTATGTTTTTTCCTAATTGGAATGATTAGTGCTCGCTTTTTCATATCTTCTAACGTTTATCTTGTAACCAATTTCAATGAACAGATTGGATTGGCTTCTGGATTGGTGCAGTCTATACAAAATTTAGCTATGTTAGTAGCTCCGTTTATTGGAGCATTTGTTTTAGATCACACTTCGTCTGGGCTGTTGTTCCTTCTTTCTGGGGTGATTGGATTGTTCTGTTTATTTGGTATCAGAATATTGGTGAACAGTTCTTTTTCGATTGTTAGTTCTGAATAATTTGTTCATCAACTAAATAAGTATTTTACTAGTTTTTTAAGCTCAGGGAGAGTAGAGATTGAAATGATTTATAAAAATCTGAATATCCAACCAACAATCATCATACGTCCTAGTTATAATTTCAGTGTTATGGTAACGAAAGATATCATTTTACCTTCTTGGCAAGGACACCCAATGGCAGCTCTTCCTTATTGATAAGTCCATTTTTTAAGTATTATATTACTACAGACCATCATAAAAATAATTATAAATATAATATATGTAAAACATACGCTAAACATATGCCTCACATATGTAGTGTATACATCCTATATATGTTAAGTGTATGTAGTATATACATATGGCATATGTATAATAAGTAAGGTTTTTAATACACGCCAACAATTGTCTTTTGCTTCACAAAAGGGGGAGTTGGAAAATCAACTCAGCCCTTGTTCTTTCGCAGGTTTTAGCTCAACAGGGTTCAAAAGTTAAAATAATAGATACCGATCCCAATCAATCCATTGCCGATGAATGGTGGAAAAATGCTAGTCCTAATTACCCTCTAAACATAGATGTTCAAGGAGGAGTTAATGAGAACACTATTATAGATGAAGCAGCAAATAAACATCCAAAAAGTACTGAGTTCGAGTCAGTTTTCTGCTTTTAGTGCTATTGCACCTGGACATAACAAAAACTTCCAGAATCCTAGGATTCCCAAATGATGGGCTGTTTTATATTCTCGAACTAGGTTTTTTTGGCATCCCATTGATCGTTGCGTAGACGATCAAAACACTTGTACTAATAAAGCAATTTCAGAAAATTGGCAACAAAAATTAAAACAGCTTTTTGCTTTATCATGAGAGGCGGGCAGCCTCTCAAACTCTCTGGAACCTTACCAAAATTCTGAATGTGGTGTAAAGTAATCCTATCAAAAGTGAAATTTTTATTTGTCAATTCATATTTTTTGCAAGTTCTTGCTTTGCAAGCGGTGTATTGTAATTTGAAATGGAAAAAGAAGTAATTTGCAATTGTAGATTGGATTTCCTTTGAAATGTCTTTGATGTTAATAAATTTTCTATTAACAACCCTATAAGAGCATCGTTTGCTGGCTATGCATTGATTTATAAAGATAATTTATTGTTTTTCATATTGCATTAGCTCTCCGAATATCGTAAAATTTTCTTATTTCAAACCTTCTCATATTGAAACAAGTAAAATCACGGACTTGCATGTCATTAGTGGGGCTGATGTGTGGGTAAAACTAGAGAGAAAAGGCGTTAAAACGCTTTTTATGAATGTTTTCGAGGGGCTGTTGTAACAGCTAGAGCAGAAAAGAACGATGGTGCTGCTTGTGGCAAATTTTCAGAATATGAGCAGGGTAAAGATTAAAACATGGTTCTGATGTATACCTCGATTGTTTTGATATATTGAAAAATAAGAATGCGTACTTGATTGATCTGCTGTATCGTACTTTCATTGCCGCTCTTTTTAACGGGATAGGCTATGAAATTGGCCTCAGGCATTAAGGTTTTAAGTTCGCGCAAAGAGCGCCACATGTGGTAGTCATGAGTGACAATATAAACTGTTTGGTAGTGGTGCTTTTTAATCCAAGCTGTGCTTTCTTCAGCATTCCCTTTTGTGTTCGTTGCTTTATGGCCGATGTCAACGCAACAGGTAAAGAGTTGTGGAGTAATATGTGTGCTGTGCTTCAGTCTTTGGAGATTGGTTACGGTGTTTACTCCACTGATCAAAAGTCGCGAACCAAGCCTCTTTTGGAGCAGGCTTAACCCTGCTTCTATTCGGTTCTCTCCCCCCGTTAGGACGATGATTGCATCTGCTTTTGGTAAGGGATTTGGCGGTTGAAGCCGCTCAGTTTTTTCGGCAAAGATAATGAAACTAACACAAAAAAGCAGAGTGATGATTAAAAGAGAAAATGTTGTCGGTGGAAAATAACGAAACAAACAGCGTAGAGAGCATAAATTGCCGTTGGTATGTTTTTTCAGAGAATGCTCTTGTTCATCTTGCATCAATGATTTGGGATCATATGAGTTGTAGGTCATAAAATTAAAATAAGCCGTTTTCACATTGATCAATTTTTTTAAGTTGTGCTAAAATAGTTATGCGGTTTGTAAGCATGGTAAGCAAAGAAACAAAAAAAATAAGACCAATGATTTTTCCATAAGGAATGGAACTTATGTAAAAATGTCCAAACAAAGCGGTGACTTGGCTAGCTTCCACTTTCCCTATGTTATAATTTGTCCAAAAGCTGAAAGCAGCAAACAGCAATGTGCTTGTGATACCACCATATAATGCACCGCGCAGTGCAGTTTTAAAAAAATGCCAATCAAATTGTCGTGCAATGAAAAGGGTTTCAGTTCCTAGGAAATATAAGACATTAATAATATGCGCATTTTCTGCCAAAGCATTGCGTGTGGCAAAGATAACCGTGAGGATCAATGAGCCTAAAACCAATATTAAAATTGAAAAACCAATGAAAACAGTTGTATGTGCCATTGTTGTAAAACGCTTCACCCAAACACGGTGATCATCAAATTGACCTCCTGGAACTTGTGTTTTAATGGCATGACTAATGGCATGAAAGTCAATTTCTTCTTTCTCGTTTAGTGTTACGATGATAAGACGAGGAAGAGGCAATTCATTTAAGCTTAAACCCGTGCCAAGCCATGGTTCGAGCAATTTTTCAGTGGCTGTTTGGTCAACAATGGTGGCATCGTCTACACCATGAAATGTTTTAACCAACTTAACCGCTTCATGAAGGGCTTTTTCGATATTAATATTTTCAGTTGGACGTATTTGTATGGTTGCTTCATAGCTAATTTGATTACTCCAGCTATGAGCCGCTCGCTGGACGAGATCAACCCCGATCAATGTGAGGCTGGAGAGAAAGGTCATAATAGCAATCACTGCAATCAGTGCTCGGCCTGAAATGTTGTCGCTGGGAATAATCGCAGTTGTGTTGTTTTTATTGCTTGTAAAAATGGGGAAAAACTTATTCATGAATTGTCATCCGTCCATTATGGAGAAGCATTCGTCGTGCTGCAACTTGTTCCATCAGCGCAATATCATGGGTGGCAATAATGACGGCTGTTCCAAAACGATTTAATTCAATAAACAAGCGGAGCAGGCGTTTTGCCAAAGGGGGATCAACATTTCCTGTTGGTTCATCCGCCAAAAGAATTTCAGGTTGGTCAATGAGTGCACGGGCAATCGCTACCCTTTGTTTTTCTCCACCGGAAAGAACGGGAGGTAAAACATGAATATGATCTCCAAGACCTACCCAACAAAGAAGATCTTCTACTTCACTGCGATAAGTTGCTTCTTCTTGTCCCTTAATGCGTAAAGGTAAAGAGACATTTTCATAAGTGGTCATGTGATCAAGCAGACGAAAGTCTTGAAAGACGACGCCGATACGTTGCCGGAGTGCCGGAAGCTCTTGTCGTTTGAGTAATGCCGTATCGTGGCCAAACAGATCAATATGACCGCGTGTTGGCTTGAGTGCCAAAAACATCAGACGCATCAGTGATGTCTTTCCTGCTCCAGAAGCGCCGGTGAGAAATTGAAAGGATCCCGGAGGAATATGAAAACTGATATCACGAAGAACTTCTGGGCCCATGCCATAGCGCAAACCAACATTTTCAAAATGAATCACTTTTCGTTACCACTTCGTTGTTATAGTGCATCATCCTAAGGATTTTTGCTTTCATTGCTATAGGCTCTTGGTTCTTTTTAATATTTTCTTCCACCATTTCCAGTTTGTTATTGAGAAATACTGTCTGTAAGAATATGATCAGTTACTCCCTTTCCTTAATTTTGCCTTTATTTATGATTTTAGCAGGAATTTTAAAGTGTTTCTAGCAGAAACGTAAAAGTCAACAGGCCTGTTTTTGACAGAAGATGTTTATCTTTGGAGGTTGGTAACAGTAGCTTTTCTTTTTTAGATTCTCGCTGAAATTCATACTCTTTAGAATATTTTTTCAATCCGTTCTTGTTGGACTTGAGAAAGAATGTCTGTTTTGAGAGCGGTTGAATGGTTCCATTGTGTTGTTTTTCCCTTTATTGGTGACTTTAGCAAGAATGCTAAGAGAATTTTAGAAGGAAAGCTAAAGTCACCGTTGTTGTTTGGTGTTTAAGCTGCGGATTCTCTATTTTGCCGATTGGCAATCAGATCTTCTACCACTTGTGGTTCAGCAAGGGTCGAGATATCGCCTAAACTATCAAAATTATTTTCGGCAATTTTTCGTAAAATACGCCGCATAATTTTTCCTGACCGTGTTTTTGGCAATTGAGGGGCAAATTGAATTTTGTCCAAGATGGCAATGGAGCCAATTTCTTTTCTGACATGGCGAATAAGGTCTTTGTGTAACTCTTCACTTGGGGATGTCCCTTCCATTAAGGTGATAAAACTGTAAATTCCTTGTCCTTTAATGGGGTGAGGATAACCAACAATCGCTGCTTCTGAAATGGCGGGATGAGAAACAAGTGCGGATTCAATTTCGGCTGTTCCTAGTCTATGTCCAGAGACATTGAGAATGTCATCAACGCGTCCTGTAATCCAATAATAATCATCACTATCGCGCCTACAGCCATCGCCTGTGAAATATTTGCCTTTATATGTGGAAAAATAGGTTTCAATGAAGCGCTCATGATCATTGTAGAGGGTTCGCATTTGACCTGGCCATGAGTCAATGATGCAAAGATTCCCTTCTGCTTCGCCTTCTAAAACATTTCCTTGCTCGTCAACAATTTGGAGCTGAACACCGAAAAACGGACGTGTTGCTGAGCCTGCTTTGAGTGGTGTTGCACCAGGAAGGGGGGTGATCATATGCCCTCCTGTTTCTGTTTGCCACCATGTATCAAGGATGGGACAGCGATCATCTCCAACGGTGTGATAAAACCATTCCCATGCTTCTGGATTAATTGGCTCACCTACTGTGCCTAAAAGCCGCAAGGATGTTCTTTTCGAGTGTTCGACAAAGGAATTGCCCGCACCCATTAAGGCACGGATAGCTGTTGGTGCGGTATAGAGCGTGTTTACTTTATGTTTATCAACAATTTCCCAAAACCTGCCTTTGTCAGGAAAAGTTGGTGTTCCTTCAAACATCAAGGTGGTCGCACCATTGCATAGAGGGCCATAAATCAAGTAAGAATGACCGGTGATCCAGCCAATATCAGCAGTGCTCCAGTAAATTTCTCCAGGATGATAATCAAAAACATATTGATGTGTCATCGATACATAGACAAGATACCCTGCTGTTGTATGCAACACGCCTTTCGGTTTGCCTGTTGAACCCGAAGTGTAGAGAATAAAGAGTGGATCTTCAGCGTTCATTGGTTCTGCTGGGCAATCCGTTTTGGCATCGGAAACTTCTTCATGATACCAAAAATCACGCCCCTCTACCCAATGAATTGCTTTACTGGTGCGCCGTATGACCATCACTTGATCCACATCGACATGTTGGCGTGCTGCAATCTCAATGGCATGATCAACATTGTCTTTTAAGTTAATCTGTTTTCCTCCCCGTAAGCCTTGATCAGCGGTAATGATGAAGGTCGATTGGCAATCAACAATCCGTCCTGCTATTGCTTCAGCAGAAAAACCAGCAAAAATAACTGAATGAATGGCACCAATGCGGGCACAGGCGAGCATGGCATAGGCTGCTTCTGGAATCATCGGTAAGTAAATGGTAACTCTGTCGCCTTTTTTGATACCATGGTTCTTTAAAATATTGGCAAAGCGACAAACATGTTCATAAAGCGCATTATAGGTTATTTTTTTATCATGGTAAGGATTATCTCCTTCCCAAATCAGTGCGATTTCCTCGCCATGGGTTTTTAAATGGCGGTCAATACAATTATAGGCGACATTTGTTATTCCATCTTCATACCATCGAATGGGGACATCTGCGTTAAAGGAAGTATTTTTGACTTTTGTATAAGGTTTAAACCATGCAATGCGTTGACCATGTTTTGCCCAGAAACTTTCTGGATCATTGATACTTTCCCGATACCATTGTTGATAGGTCTCTTCATTGATGAAAGCATTTTTTTTTATATTCTCTGGTATTGGATGGATTTTTTCAGACATAAGTTCCCTCTCTTTATACTTTATATTTGGAAAAATCAGCTGTTGTAGTTTTATATTTTTGGCAGAATTTTTCCAAAAGTCTTTTCTTAAATGAAAATCCTCATGAGGAGATTAGACTAAATTACAAAAATTGGTATAGTCAATTTTAAAATCTGAAGTATTTATATTTAAAGAGATGTCTTAAAGAGAGACTATTTTTATGCTGTTTTACGGGGCTCAAGTGCAGCAAAGCACATTATAATATTGTAAAAAAATGCATAACAGTATATTAATATCGATAGTTTTTTATAAGCGCATTAAGAAATGAACGTTTAGAAAAATTTCATATAAAGCATTAACATCGATAAGGTGCGGATAATGCATAGATTATCGACATCCTTTGTAAAATTATTTACAAAACGCAACTATTGCGATGATAGAGATTTGTTCTTTGCGTAAATGTACAGAGTGTGCTCTTTAGTGCTTTGTGTTATAGTGTTTACGAATAATTTTAGGGGGTGATGTTGGGAGATGGGGACAAAGAGAGATGTTTCTTAAAGATCTCTATAAGTGAGCAATGCATTGAAAATAGAGCATTAACATCTTTTTTGTTTTTTACGACAAAAAAATCAAATGAACTCTTCAATGATGCGCACCCTAAAATATCCTCTTTAACGCAAAAAGAGATATGCTGGATAATGTATTGATTTGCATGTTCTTTGTGTTGTTCTGTCGTTTTGTAAAAGAAAATTTTATTAAGACTTAATATAAATTGAAATATCTCCGTAAAAAATCAATACTAAAGCATATAACACTTAAAAATAAAGAAGCTCTGATAGCTGACTTCCGATTGTAATCTAAAATTTTTCTATAAAAAATAAAAAAAACAGAGGGAAATATAATCATTGCGAAAAACAAATTTGCGATTTCATAACGGATATTCATTATAATAAAATCCTGATTGTAGTGTATGATATCGCATAGATATCTCTGAAAACTATTTCAAGCCTCTTTGTGTTAATTTATTAAGTAGATATTAATATAAAATAAAATATCTATGCAAAATTATAATAATAATTCATAGAATAACTAGTAATAAAAACAATGTAATAGGTAATTTCTAGTTATAAAATAAATGTTTACTGAAAAATAATAAAAATAGAAATATATAATTAATACATAGAATACTTTTATTTATTTAATGCATTTATATAGAAATATAAGAGCAAAAACTGTTGTTAACATAACTAATAAGTACATTATACGCTTTTTAAGATTATATCCTTTCAATTTCAGCACAATTATAAATATTAGTCCAACTAAAATTGTTTGAAATAATGCTTCCAATAATTTATGATAAATATCCATTATAAAAAATTATCTAAAAATTTATATAAACCAATATAGTTCAATAAAAGAATAACAATAAAAAATATAAAGCTTGTTAATAATGAATTTCTTATAGAATCTTTCCAACTGTAAGAAAAAAATTTATAATAAAAAAGATGTATTAAGCCAAAAAAAACTGTTACAATGAAATATTCAATAATTTTATGATTAAAATCTGACATTACTAAATCCAAATTATAATATATGAGATTATAAATATCTCTGAAGTCTATCTCAACTATAATTGTAGACAATATAACTTAGATATTTTTTTGAAAACAATTACAAAATCACTAACTTCAGAGATATCTTTGTATTTATTTTCTCTAAATTAGAAAAAACACTCCCAAGTTTTCTGTGCTAAACCCAAACCAAAACCTCCTAAGAAACCAGTCGTGGCGCCTATAACGCCACCCATAAGTGCACCTGGACCAGTTATAGAACCCGCTGCCATTCCGGTTATCCCTCCTGCAAATCCAAGCTCAAAACCCTGTTTATTCATGTGAGACATGAAATCATTAGGGCTACATGCTCTTGCATAAACAGGTGTTGAATCATTTAAAGTATAAACTAAACCTGAACCAAAATTACGCATATAAATCCTCCTTAATTATTTTGGAATCAACGTATCATTATGATACATGCAAATGCTTATCATTTTAATTTTTAAGTTGTTAAATATAATTTAATTATAGATATAACAAAATATATAAATAATTAAATATATTTTTGTATCTATATAAATATTCATTATATAATAAATGATATTTTTTATTTATAATATTTGATATATTAATGTAATATTCTTTTTATAAATTAATAAAAGCAAATAGAACATTTTGAAAAATTGATATTCTTGGTGAAGCTGTTCAAAAGAGCGCAAAGAAAGGGATGTGCATATCGAGCGCAGTCTTGTTGCTCTTGTTTTGTGTGTATGTGTGGGGCAATTGTTTTGTTTTTTGAGTGATTATCAATCGCCTTTTATTCTGTCATGTATGGAAAGTTTCTCTTTCTTTTTGTTGTTTTTATGGATTGTTGTTAGGGTATTAATATGGCTTTTGGTGTTTAATGGGGTATTTTAAAGGCTAACCAATGGGTTTGCATAAGAATTGGTGTCGTCTAAAACACCCAAGCCCATTTTACGACGCTGCTCGTGGATGATAGAGCGTAAAAGCCATTGAGCACCACCATCTTTACGCTTATGAAGGTAAAGGTGGCGCCATCATGCTCTTTGTCAGCCTCAATGTTGCGACAGCCCTTGGTCTTTAGACGATTCATAAGAGATATTTTTAGTCCTTTCTTTAGAGTTTTTTACCTACATGCCAGCTCCGTTTGTGATGTGTCGGCAAGGGATTCAGTTGATGCAAAATGAAATGTTTTAAGATAAGACACACTTACAAGATTTGGGGGTATGATACAAGTTGAAAATGATAATTTATCTTTATAAATCAATATGTTGTCTTGTAGATACGTTTTAAGACTTTTTCTGCTTGCTTTGCATATTTGGCAAAGGAGTGAGCTGCTTTTGTGGATTAGAGCGGTTGAAGCAATTAGCGGTTTTTTAAACGAGAATCTTGGCAATAATTGTACGTAATATTTTTTGCCATTGTTTATCGCGTGATGTCCTTTCTCCTTCGTGTGTAGTGCATTTTTATCATCCTATCATGACAAAGGGGTTCTTTTTTGCAGATTTTAATGCAGATGTGTTGAGAGAGGGCGCTGTCCAAATAGAGTAGAGCCAATGCGAAGGACGTTAGAGCCAAATTGTAGGGCTGTTTTAAAGTCATTGGACATGCCCATTGAAAGTTTTGCAAGATCAGCTTTTTTTGCTAATTTTGCTAATAGGGCGAAATAGGGTCCGGGGTTTTCTTGTACTGGGGGGATTGCCATAAGGCCGATGATGTTAAGTCCGTAATGATTTTTGCACTGGGTCACAAAAGGGACGACTTCTTCTGGTGGAATACCACTTTTTTGCGGTTCTAAGCCAATATTGACTTGAATATAGCAGGGGAGGTGTTTGTTCTGTTTTTGCATTTCGTCTGCTAAGCTCTTGGCTATTTTTTCACGGTCAATGGTTTGAATGACATCAAAAATTTTAACAGCTTCTGCTGTTTTATTGGATTGTAAAGGTCCGATGAGGTGAAGTTCGACCTTTTCAAATTGTTGACGCAGGTGGGGCCATTTTTCAGCAGCTTCTTGCACACGGTTTTCGGCGAAAAGGCGCTGTCCTGCTTGCAAAATGGGGCGTATATTATCGGCTTGGACAGTTTTTGAAACAGCGATAAGTTGGACTTCTTCTAAGGGGCGATTATAGCTTTGGCATGTTGTAGCAATGTCTTTTTGAAGGTTTTTCCATGCCTCAATGGAAGGATGAGGGGAAGGATTATTTTCTCTGTTCATAAGTGTCTTCTTTCTGTTTTTATTAAAGGATTGAACAATTGTTGATAGCGATTGCTTATAAGGGCTTTGTAAGA
The DNA here is from genome assembly GCF_055796185.1 of Bartonella sp. P12B. Lineage (NCBI taxonomy): Bacteria > Pseudomonadati > Pseudomonadota > Alphaproteobacteria > Hyphomicrobiales > Bartonellaceae > Bartonella > Bartonella sp. P12B. Next base: position 320,878 of record NZ_JBTTDI010000001.1, read on the forward strand.
TACTTAATAAAATATTGATTGAAAATATTGACGATGGAGTTAATCCATGGTCAAGCATAAAAACAAGTTTTTAGTTCAATTTTATTAAAGAGTATAATGACAATGACAATTGAACGTTCTAATTTAGGTGAACGCTATAATCCACGTGCCCACGAACAAAGGTGGCAAGCAATTTGGGATGAAAAAAAGATTTTTCAGACCGTTCAAGAAGATTGCCGTGAAAAATATTATGTTTTAGAGATGTTTCCTTATCCTTCTGGGCGCATTCACATGGGGCATGTGCGTAATTATGCCATGGGGGATGTTGTTGCGCGCTATAAACGTGCAAAGGGGTTTAATGTGCTGCATCCCATGGGGTGGGATGCTTTTGGGATGCCAGCTGAAAACGCTGCTATGCAAAATAAAGTGCATCCCAAAACTTGGACCTATCAAAATATTGCTGTAATGCGTGGGCAATTAAAACAATTAGGGCTCTCTCTAGATTGGTCACGTGAGTTTGCAACGTGTGATGTGGATTATTATCATCGCCAACAAATGTTGTTTCTTGATTTCTATCAAAAGGGTTTGGTGGCACGCAAAGTGGCCAAGGTCAATTGGGATCCGGTTGATCACACTGTGTTGGCAAATGAGCAGGTGATTGATGGTCGAGGATGGCGTTCTGGTGCGTTGGTGGAACAGCGTGAATTGACCCAGTGGTTTTTTAAAATTAGTGATTTTAGTGAAGAGCTTTTGGCTGGTCTTGAAAAGCTTGAACAGTGGCCGGAAAAAGTGCGCACGATGCAAAAAAATTGGATCGGTAAGTCACAAGGCTTACTCATTCGTTGGGCTTTAAAGTCAACAGATCCTGATGATGAAGTTTGTGAGGCATTGAACGAAGTCGTTTGTTATTCAACACGTCCTGACACGCTCTTTGGTGCTGCTTTTTTGGCGCTATCTATTGATCATCCTGTTGCTAAAGCTCTTGCGCAAAAAAACAAAGAATTGGCGGCTTTTATTGAAGAGTGTCGGTGTGGTGGAACAACAACGGTGGCTCTTGAAACCGCTGAAAAACAAGGGTTTCGTACATCGCTTTTGGCTGTTCATCCCTTTGAGCCAACGGTGCATGTTCCCGTTTATATCGCCAATTTTGTGCTGATGGACTATGGAACAGGGGCTGTTTTTGGTTGTCCTGCCCATGATCAGAGAGATTTGGATTTTGCCCGTAAATATGATCTTCCCGTACAGCCGGTGGTTTTGCCGAAAGGGGTTGAGAGAGAAGATTTTGTGATTGGGGAAACCGCTTATACCGGTGATGGTGTGATGATCAATTCACGCTTTTTGGATGGCTTGACACCACAACAAGCTTTTGAAGAAGCAGCGAAAAGGCTTGAGGGGCAAATGCTTCATGGGAAGCCCCAAGGGCAAAAAACCGTGCAGTTTCGATTGCGGGATTGGGGAATTTCGCGTCAACGTTATTGGGGATGTCCGATTCCAATGATCCATTGTACGTCTTGTGGGGTGGTTCCGGTGCCTCGCGCTGATTTGCCGGTGGTGTTGCCGGATGATGTGACTTTTGATCAGCCGGGCAATCCTCTTGATCGCCATCAAACATGGCAAAATGTTGCTTGCCCTGTTTGTGGGCAGCAGGCACGACGTGAAACCGATACTATGGACACATTTGTCGATTCTTCTTGGTATTATGCGCGTTTTACTGCGCCTTTTGCACAAGAACCCGTTGATAAAAAAGCAACAACGGAATGGTTGCCTGTGCAACAATATATTGGCGGAATTGAACACGCAATTTTACACCTTCTTTATGCGCGCTTTTTTATGCGAGCCATGAAAAGTGTGGGGTATGTGAGCGTTGATGAGCCGTTTAAGGGCCTTTTTACCCAAGGAATGGTGGTTCATGAAACCTATCGCGATGAGAAAGGGTGGGTTTCACCAGAAGAAATTGCGATTGTTGAAAGGGATGGAAAACGGCAAGCTTATAAATTGTCTGATAAAAGTGAAGTGACAATTGGTTTGATTGAAAAAATGTCAAAATCAAAAAAGAATGTCGTAGATCCTGATGATATTATCGCATCCTATGGAGCCGATACTGTGCGCTGGTTTGTGTTGTCAGATTCTCCTCCTGAACGCGATGTTATCTGGACGGAATCTGGTGTGGAGGGAGCGCACCGCTTTGTTCAACGTGTTTGGCGTTGTGTGGCTGTGAGTGCTTCAGTGTTAAAGGACGTCGCACCATGTGCGGGGCATCAAGGGGAAGCTTTGGAGCTCTCAAAGGTCGCTCATCGTACCCTTTGTGCTGTGGAAGATGATTTGGAAAAATTTGCCTTTAATCGTGCCATTGCACGCCTTTATGAGTTCTTGAATATTATGGCTCCGTTGTTAAATAAGGTAGAAAGTGTTGAAGATGAAATGAAGGCAGCTTTGCGTCAAGCGATGGATTTTTTTCTTGCGCTGATTGCGCCTATTATGCCTCATTTGGCAGAGGAATGTCATGCTGCTTTAGGTGGAAAATCCTTGATTTCTGAACTTGCGTGGCCTGTTTATGACCCCGCATTAACTGTTGAAGAATGCTATACTTTACCGGTACAGATTAATGGTAAAAAACGTGGTGAGGTGCGGGTGGCAGCAACAGCGAGTGAAGCAATGATTGAAGAAGCTGTATTAGCTCTTGATTTTGTACAGGCGCATCTTGTTGAAAAATCGGTCAAGAAAATGGTTATTGTTCCAAAAAGGATTGTCAATGTCGTTATTTAGGAAATTTATTTTTGTCGGCTTAGCGGGTTTTCTTACGCTTTTGTGTGGATGTAGAATTGAACCGCTTTATCAGCAGGGATCACAGATTTCGACAACAATAAGATCTGTCGATTCTGTTTTTGAGGATTCATCTGCGAAACAAAAACCTTTGAGTCTTTCCCAAAAATTAGCCTCCATTGTTGTTGCAGAACCATCCGATCGTTTTGGTCAAATGGTCCGCAATCATTTGCTGTTTCTTCTGTATGGAAATGGGCAGACACCTTCTACACCAGCTTATCAATTGGCATTGAAAACATCGACCTTTACACGCAATTCTGTACAGATCGAGATGGATCGCGAGAGAAAAAGAGAGGGGCGTCCTTCTGTTGGAACCGTGATGGGTAAAGTTTCCTATGTTTTGCAAGATATGAAAGGTGTTTTGCTTGCTGAAAGTACGGTAAGCATGAGCGCGTCTTTTGAACGACTCCGCCAAGAATATGCAACTTTGCAAGCAGAAGAAGATGCACAAAAGCGTGTGGCGGAAGAATTGGCTGAAGAGATTCTCCTGATGCTTTCAAAAGATCTTTCAAGTCGTTAGGCAATATTTTGTCCGGTTTTTTTCCAATCTTCTAGGAAGATTTGTAAGCCTTTATCGGTTAAAGGATGTTTAGCCAGCGCTTTTAAGATTGCTGGTGGGACAGTGGCAACATCTGCACCGCTTAGTGCCGCTTCTTTGACGTGGTTAACGGTGCGGATTGAGGCTGCTAAAATTTGTGTTGTAAAACTGTAGTTATCGTAGATTGCACGAATCTCATGAAGCAATTGCGTACCATCTATGGAACAATCATCGAGTCTGCCGATGAAAGGTGAGATAAATGTTGCCCCTGCTTTGGCAGCTAGGAGAGCTTGATTGGCTGAAAAACAAAGGGTAAGATTTGTTTTTAATCCCTGTGTGGTCAGGGCTTTACAGGCTTTCAATCCCTCGAGCGTTAAGGGAAGCTTTATGCAAATATTCTCAGCAATTTTTGCTAAAACAGCGGCTTCTTTCATCATGCTTTCAAATTGTGTTGCTGTCACTTCAGCAGAAACAGGCCCATCAATGAGATGACAAATTTCTTTTATAACCTCGAGAATATTGCGTCCCGATTTGAGAATGAGAGAGGGATTGGTGGTGACACCATCCACGAGGCCTAAATTTTGTAATTCTCGGATCTCTTCAATATCAGCACTATCGACAAAAAATTTCATCTCAAATCTCCTCGTTTGGGGGCTTGTTCCTTCATGGACGCTCATTTTTTATTCTGTTTTTCGTTATGCGCTCTTGTTTGGCGCAAAAGCAAGAGGAAGAATTCTTCTTTATGTTCTTATTCCACATGATGCTATTAAAGCCAACAGGAGTTTTGAAGGTTTATGCGCAGATTTTCTATGTCATCACATAAATTTGCTAAAAGAACAAAATTGGGGAGGGAGTTGTTTGTCTTGTGAGCTTAGCATTCTTATTCATGCTGAAATGGATAAAACTCCATTTTTATGAAGGGGAGGATGCATTTTTGTTTGTTTTTTATGGGGGGATGTGAAGACGCTTCTTGTGGAAAAGATGCTTTCGTAAAACAGCGTCATTGGTTTGCCCATTTACGGGCTTTTTTAAGAAACCTTTCTTAAAGCACTCCAGCGCATTTCACGACGGTGCTTGCGAGAGGTATAGCGTTAAAGTCCTTGAAGGATCACCATCTTTATGTTTGTAAAGAAAAGTCTGCACTATCATTCTCTTTGCTAGCCTCCAGCGTTGTAATAGCCCTTGCATTAAGATGACTTATAAAAGATACTTTGCTCCTTTCTTCTCATTTTTATTCATCCGCAAGTTTTGTTTGTGACATGTGGGAACATGATTTTACTTGATTCAAAATGAAAGATTTTAAGGTGAGAAAATCTGACATATTGCGGGTCTTATTCAACAGAGAAAATGATCAATGATCGTTATCAATTAGGGTTGTTGATGAGGAGAGGATCATAAATCAGAGAAATGATTTTCTGCAATGCTCTCAAGAAAACGAGTGGTGTGAAGACACTCTGTGCGCAGGCTGGCATGGTGATTGTAGAAAAGAACGCGTGTGACGTTTCGAGAAAAAATGATGGAATCTGTAATAGCAGAAGAGTTTCTCTTTTGGTGTTTTTTTGTTGTGGATGCTTATCGTTCTTGGCTTTTATCTGCTATGGAGAAGAGAGAATTTTGTGGTTTCATGATGGTTGGTGTATGGATGAGGTGTTGTTGGAGGGTTGGAATGGAATGTCCTGCTGGGGATGCTTCATCAATGGAAGTTGGAAAAGAAGCCAGATGCGCTTTGTGGAAGAGATTTGTGTAAAATTTGAGACAAAAGATGAAGTCAAATGTGACAGAAGATGTGCGGGAGAGGAAGATCGTTTCGGTATTGGTGCCTCTTCCTGTTGATCAGGCTTATAGTTATGAGGTGCCATCTTCTATGGAGGCTGGAATTGGCTGTTTTGTTCGTGTTCCGGTGATGGGGCGCCAAGTTTGTGGTGTGGTAGTGGATGTTGAAGAGGAGACAGTCAAAGAGGGGCAAGGCGCTGGAGTGAATGGTCGAAAACTCCGTTCTCTCCTTCATGTTTTTGATTGTCCGCCTTTAAAGGCGGAGATGTTAACATTCTTGCGTTTTGTTGGTCGCTATACGATGACTCCTATTGGACTTGTTGCACGATTTGTTTTGTGTGTGCCGGCTGCTTTAGAACCAGAAGCGCAAATGCCGGGCTTGCGATATTGTGGAGGAGATGTGGAGCGTCTCACACCAGCGCGATTACGGGTTTTGGAGTTGGTGCGCGGTGGTGGGATTTGGACACGTTCTGGTCTTGCGCATGCGGCGGGAACTTCTGTTTCTGTTGTTGAGGGATTAAAAGCGCTGGGAATTTTTGAAGAGGTTATGGTGCCGCCGCCTGCTCTTGTGGGCAAGCCTGATGCTGATTTTTGTCCCCCTCAGTTGGAAGGAGCACAAAAGGAGGTTGCACGCCTTTTGCGAGAAGCTGTTTTGTCTTCTCGGTTTCAAGTGTTTCTGCTTGATGGGGTGACGGGGTCAGGAAAGACAGAAGTCTATTTTGAAGCTGTGGCGCAGGCACTTATGGGGGGTAAGCAGGTTTTAATTCTCTTGCCGGAAATTGCTTTAACCCAACAATTTTTAGATCGTTTTCATGCACGTTTTGGAGCTGCTGCTGCTGAGTGGCATTCCGATTTGGCGCCGCGGCGGCGTGAACGTGTGTGGCGGCAAGTTGCAGAAGGGCGGGTGCGGGTTGTGGCTGGAGCGCGTTCAGCGCTTTTCCTTCCCTTTTCAGAGCTTGGTTTAATTGTCGTTGATGAGGAGCATGATGGTGCTTATAAACAAGAAGAGCGCGTTTTCTATCACGCGCGTGATATGGCGGTGGCTCGGGGATCTTTCGAGCATTTTCCTGTTGTTTTATCTTCAGCGACACCGTCGATTGAAAGCCAAGCAAATGTTTTGTCAGGGCGTTATCAAAAGGTGCATTTGCCTTCGCGTTTTAAAGCCGCTGCACTTCCAAAGTTGCGGGTGGTTGATATGCGTCAAGGCGGTGTGCAAAAGGGGCGTTTTATTTCTTCTCCTCTTGAAGACGCTTTGACACAAACCCTCGAGAAGGGTGAGCAGGCACTGCTTTTTCTTAATCGCCGTGGTTATGCACCTTTAACTTTGTGCCGAATTTGTGGACATCGGTTTCATTGTAATGATTGTTCAAGTTGGTTGGTAGAGCATCGTTTACAAGGGCAATTGAAGTGTCATCATTGCGGATATCATCAACCCATTCCAGAGGCATGTCCTGAATGTGGGACGCTAGATCATTTGGTCGCTTGTGGTCCGGGGGTGGAGAGAATTGCTGAGGAGACACGAAAACTTTTTCCACAGGCGCGGTTGTTAATCCTCTCAACGGATCTCAAAGGTGGAATTGGTCAGTTGCGGCGCGAATTGGAAACAATTGCTAATGGTGAAGTGGATGTTATTATCGGAACGCAGCTTGTCGCTAAGGGACACCATTTTCCTGGGTTGTCTCTGGTTGGGGTAATTGATGCTGATCTTGGGCTTGCCAATGGTGATTTACGCGCCGCAGAGCGTACCTTTCAACTCTTGTCTCAGGTTACAGGAAGAGCAGGGCGGATGGGGTTGGAAAGTCTAGGATTGTTGCAAACCTATCAACCAGAGCATCCCGTCATACAGGCTTTGCTTTCTCAACAATGTGAGGATTTTTATACGCATGAGATTGCACTGCGTCAGCAGCATCATCTTCCACCTTATGGACGACTTGCCTCTTTGATTGTCTCTTCAGAACAACGTCAAGCTGCAGAGCATTATGCCCGTGTCTTGCGCCAAGTGGCACCACGGGAGAAAAATATCTCGCTCATGGGGCCAGCAGAAGCACCATTAGCTCTGATTCGGGGGCGTTATCGTTTTCGGCTTTTACTTCAGGGACAGCGTTCCTTTGATATCCAAGGCTTTATTCGTACAATGCTTGCAAATGCACCTAAAATGCCTTCTTCTGTTCGGGTTCAAATTGATATTGATCCACAAAGCTTTCTCTAAAAGTACGGTAAGATGATCATAGCGTGGGGAGACTTCTTTGTGAGATGCCTTAAGGAGAGAGTATAAAAGATTCTGTTTTCCCTTTTTGTAAGGCAATTGAGGGGGGTGCTTATAAGTTTGACAGGATACATTTTTGGCGTAGTGGGAGCTGTTTTTCTGAAAGAAAGTCTAACATTAGAGAAGTTTCTTTTGTTTTTGCTGTTAGAATGTTTGTGAAGCAAAGAAAGAGGCTTGAAAAATCTCTCAGAAGGTGTCAAAAGAAAATACGAAGAAAAACTGTGGTGTTAACCTGCATATTCTAAGAAATTGTTTTCAAAAATATTTTGAATATTTTATTAAAATTTTTAGAAAGCATCAATTTGGAGTGTTGCGAGTCGATTATGTCTGTGCTAGAAACCCAAAAGTTTTTTATTCTAGGTTTTAAGGAGTGAGTTCTTAAAATTTAGAGTGTCTAATTTATTTCATCTGATAGTTATCAGAGAGTCGCTCAAGGGAAAGAGGCGGTATTTCGTGTCGGATTCATTTTCTCTTATACCGCTGCCATTGGTAGATCAACGCTATGCACAAGCGTTTTTTGATTTCGTTCAAGAAGCAGGGGCTGTTGAAAAAGTTGAAAAGGCAGTGGCATCTTTTTTACTTGTCTTGGATCAAAATGAGGACTTAAAACGCTTTGTGCGAAGTCCCTTTTTTTCAGTAAAAGAACAAGTGAAAGCGATGCGTTCTGTTGTTCAATCACTCAAATTTGATGATGAGAGTGCTGGTCAGATTGTTGGTAATTTTTTACGCGTTATTGTGGTAAATCGTCGGCTTGGTGCCTTGTCTGGTATTTTACATGCTTTTCAACGTCGTGTTGCTCTCTCTCGTAGGGAAATTTCGGCGCAGGTTGTTTCTGCTTATCCGTTAAATTCTCATCAGGAACAAGAGGTGCGGGTGGCTTTGGAAAGTGTCGTTGGGGGAAAAATTTTGCTAAACACCTTTGTAGATCCAACAATTCTTGGTGGATTGGTCATTCGTGTGGGGGCGTCTCAGATTGATACGTCTCTTGCAACAAAATTATCTTCGCTTAAGCTTGCATTGAAAAAAGAGGTTAGTTGATGGATATTAGACCATCTGAAATTTCAAAAATTCTCAAAGAGCAAATCAGGGACTTTGACCAAAAGGCTGAAGTTTCAGAGATTGGTTGGGTTCTCTCGGTGGGGGATGGTATCGCCCGCGTTTATGGTTTGGATAATGTCCAAGCAGGAGAAATGGTGTCCTTTTCAAATGGTGTGCGTGGTATGGCACTGAATTTGGAAATCGATAATGTCGGGGTTGTGATCTTCGGGTCAGATCGCGATATTCGTGAAGGTGATACCGTTAAACGGTTGGGCACTATTGTTGATGTTCCTGTTGGTCCTGCTCTCCTTGGACGTGTTGTTGATGCATTGGGAAACCCTATCGATGGTAAGGGGCCCATTAAAGCAACAGAACGCCGTCGTGTTGATGTGAAAGCTCCAGGAATTATTCCACGTCAGTCTGTGCATGAGCCAATGTCGACCGGATTGAAAGCTATTGATGCGCTCATTCCCATTGGGCGCGGACAGCGTGAATTGGTGATTGGTGATCGTCAAACTGGAAAAACAGCGATTCTGCTCGATACATTTTTAAACCAAAAGCCATTTCATGAAAAAAATGCGGGGCAAAACAAAGATAAGGTCTATTGTATTTATGTGGCTATTGGGCAAAAGCGTTCAACGGTTGCGCAATTTGTTAAAGTGTTAGAAGAACGTGGGGCGCTTGAATATTCCATTATCGTTGCGGCTACCGCCTCTGATCCTGCTCCGCTGCAATTTATTGCGCCTCTTGCTGGGTGTGCGATGGGTGAATATTTCCGTGACAATGGTCAACATGCCCTAATTGGTTATGATGATCTTTCCAAACAGGCCGTTGCTTATCGCCAAATGTCCCTTTTGTTGCGTCGTCCACCAGGGCGTGAAGCTTATCCTGGTGATGTTTTCTATCTTCATTCACGCCTTTTAGAACGGGCTGCGAAGCTCAATGCTGAAAATGGTTCGGGATCGTTGACTGCTTTGCCCGTGATTGAGACGCAAGCAAATGACGTTTCTGCTTATATTCCTACCAATGTGATTTCCATTACCGATGGACAGATTTTTTTGGAGACTAATTTATTCTATCAGGGAATTCGTCCTGCCGTGAATGTTGGTCTTTCTGTTTCGCGTGTTGGTTCTGCTGCACAGATTAAGGCGATGAAACAGGTTGCTGGTTCGATTAAAGGTGAATTGGCACAATATCGGGAAATGGCTGCTTTTGCACAATTTGGTTCCGATTTGGATGCCTCCACGCAACGTCTTTTAAATCGTGGCGCGCGCTTGACAGAACTGTTGAAACAGCCGCAGTTTTCTCCCCTGAAAACAGAAGAGCAGGTCGCTGTCATCTTTGCTGGGGTGAATGGTTATCTTGATCCTTTGGCTGTTTGCGATGTTGCGCGATTCGAACAGGGACTTTTAACCCTTCTGCGGAGTGATCACCAGGATCTTTTGCAAGCAATTGCTAATCAGAAACAATTAACCGATGAACTTAAGGATAAGTTGCTCATTGTTCTTAAGTCTTATGCGAAAAATTTTTCGTGATAAATTGATGGAATGCTCGAATGGCATCGTTGAAGGATCTTAGAGACCGTATCGCCTCGGTTAAGGCAACTCAGAAAATTACCAAAGCCATGCAGATGGTTGCGGCAGCGAGGTTGCACCGTGCGCAAGAGGCAGCTCAGTGCGCGCGCCCTTATGCACAGCGCATGGCTGCTGTTTTAGCGAATGTTGCTGCTGATGTTGATGCGATTGATGCGCCTCCCCTTATGCGCGGTACCGGTCGAGATGATGTGCATCTTTTGGTGGTGTGTACCGCTGAGCGGGGATTGTGTGGTGCTTTTAATGTGCAGATTGCTAGGCGTGCACGCGAACAGATTAAAACACTGCTTGCTGCTGGTAAAATCGTTAAAATTTTAACCGTGGGTAAAAAGGGGGCAGATATTTTATCGCGTGACTATAAAGCTTTGATGGTTGATCACATTGATTTGCATTCTGTCAAACGGATTGGTTTTACTGAAGCAGCGATGATTAGTCAGCGGATTATTGATTTGTTCAATGAAGGCGCTTTTGATGTCTGTACGTTGTTTTATTCTGAATTTGTTTCAGTGATTAATCAGCGTCCTACCGCTTTTGGTTTGATTCCAATGACTTCTGCCAAAGGAGCTGCTGAGACAAGAGAGACTGTTAAAAAGACAGAGAAGAGCCAAGATCTACAGACGATGGTTTATGATTATGAGCCCGATGCGGCCTCTCTTTTAGAGGCGCTTGTTCCACGCAATCTTTCCGTGCAAATCTTTAGGGCTTTGCTGGAAAATGTTGCTGGTGAAATGGGCGCGAAGATGACGGCTATGGATAATGCATCACGCAATGCGGGCGAAATGATTAATAAATTGACGGTGGCTTATAATCGTCAGCGTCAGGCACAAATCACGACGGAATTGATCGAAATTATTGCGGGCGCTGAAGCGCTTTAAATGGAAAAGGTAAGAATTGATGGTAAAAGCAGTGACGTCAAGCAAGGAAGCAGTAAAAGTTGAGAAAAAGAAAACAGCTGCTCGTTCAGGCGTGAAAAAAGCCGCCTCAAAATCTCAAACGAGCGTTAAGGATTCTTCGGATCTTAAGCGTGCACCTTCTCAAAAAGATGTGCGAACAAGTTCTAAAGATGTTCGTCAAAAGGGCGCTGTTGGTGAGATTAAACAGGTGATTGGTGCTGTCGTTGATGTGCAGTTTGAAGGTGCGTTGCCAAATATTCTCAATGCATTGGAAACAGACAATTTAGGAAATCGGTTGGTTTTAGAAGTTGCGCAGCATTTGGGTGAAAATACTGTTCGTACAATTGCTATGGATACCACCGATGGGTTGACACGTGGTCAAAAGGTCTTTGATACAGGAACACAGATCTGTGTGCCGGTAGGAGAAGCAACGCTTGGTCGTATTATGAATGTGATTGGAGAACCGGTCGATAATGTTGGTCCAATTGCTGCGGCGAAAATGCGCTCTATTCACCAAGATGCTCCTGAATATGTCGAGCAATCAACCGTGTCAGAAATTCTTGTCACCGGTATTAAGGTTGTTGATTTGCTCGCGCCTTATTCTAAGGGGGGAAAGATCGGTCTGTTTGGGGGCGCTGGGGTTGGAAAAACCGTTCTCATTATGGAGTTGATCAACAATATTGCAAAAGCCCATGGGGGGTATTCTGTCTTTGCTGGTGTGGGAGAGCGCACACGTGAAGGAAATGACCTCTATTATGAAATGATCGAAAGTCGTGTGAATGTGAACCCAAAAGAGAATAATGGTTCAACGGAAGGGTCAAAATGTGCGCTTGTTTACGGGCAAATGAATGAACCACCAGGTGCACGTGCACGCGTCGCTCTTTCCGGATTGACGATAGCAGAAAGCTTCCGTGATGAAGGGCAGGATGTTCTTTTCTTCGTGGATAATATTTTCCGCTTTACGCAAGCTGGTGCTGAAGTTTCTGCTCTTTTGGGACGTATCCCTTCTGCTGTTGGATATCAACCAACTTTGGCAACCGATATGGGGGCTTTGCAAGAGCGTATTACCAGTACGAAAACAGGGTCTATTACTTCTGTGCAGGCTATCTATGTTCCAGCAGATGACTTGACCGATCCAGCACCCGCAACGTCTTTTGCCCATTTGGATGCAACAACAGTTCTTTCACGCTCGATCGCTGAAAAGGGAATTTATCCCGCCGTTGATCCGTTGGATTCTTTCTCACGTATGCTGGATCCTCTGATTGTGGGGGAAGAGCATTATACTGTTGCTTGTCAAGTGCAAACCATTTTGCAACGCTATAGAGCGCTCCAGGATATTATTGCTATTCTTGGCATGGATGAACTTTCTGAAGATGATAAGTTGCTGGTGGGGCGGGCACGTAAAATTGAACGCTTCCTTTCGCAGCCTTTCCATGTTGCTGAAGCCTTTACAGGTTCACCTGGAAAACTCGTGCCTTTAGAAGAGACAATTAAAGGCTTTAAAGGTCTTTGTGCTGGTGATTATGATGACTTGCCAGAAGCAGCTTTTTATATGGTCGGTTCAATTGATGAAGCCATTGAAAAAGGAAAGCGTCTTATTGCAGAGGCTTCTTCATAAGAGGTAATTTGTAAGGGATGCTTGTTGTGAAGAGAATGAAAATTCCTTGTTTCGAGCTTCGTGGAGATTTTTGTGGAACATAATAAAGAAGAGCATTTTTTGTTTGAGCTTGTATCGCCTGAGAAGATTGTCTTTTCAGAGCAAGTGGTATCGGTTGTTCTTCCTTCAGCGTCCGGTGCTTTGACAGTTATGGCGCATCATGCTCCTTTGGTCGCAAGCATTGTGTTGGGCAGTGTTCGTATTTGTACTTCTTCAGGGGAAAAGCTATTTGCCGTTTGTGGCGGTGTTGCTAATATTACCTTTTCGGGATGTTCTCTTTTGGTTGAGCATGTTGTTGCTGTTGAGCATCTTTCTTTTGATGCGTTGGAACAGCAGATTTTGCAAGTTCGAGCAACATTGGAAGGGGAGAAAAGTGATACGGCAAACCGTAAGAGGGAAGAATTCTTTCATCAATTGGCAGTTGGTGCTGGGGTGAGTGAGGCGTAAAGGATTATACGGGAAAAAGCGGCATGAGCGGAAAAAAGAGTACGGTTGTGTCTGCTAAAAGAGGAGGAAAACCTTTTCCACGTCCGGGCCGTATTTTCGCGGGGCCGTTACCAAAATGTTTCGTTTATATTTTTGCTTCTTTCATTTTGCAATGGGCTTATGGTTTAGGAGCAAATATTGTTCAGTCTAACATTATCCATCTCACCGGTGACTTCCATGCAACTCTCATAGAAACCACATGGTTGGTTGCTGCTTATATGGCACCAAATGTTAGTGTTGCGATCATGTTGATCAAAATTCGCTACCAGTTCGGCTTGCGCGCTTTTGCTGAATTATCAATTCTTGGCTTCGTTTTGGTTTGTGTTTTGCAGCTCTTTGTGACAGATTTGCGTTCGGCTCTGATCATTCGCTTTTTTGCTGGTATTGCTGCGGCGCCTTTGGCTTCACTCGCGCTTCTTTATATGATGGAGGCTTTTGCTCCAGCAAAAAAGTTTACTGTTGGTCTTAGTTTGAATTATATGAATGCGACTTTAGCCCTTCCCCTCTCGCGTTTGATTTCACCAGATTTATTGGAACATGGTGGATTTTCTAGTCTTTCAGCGTTGGAAATGGGTTTGGTTCTTATTAGTTTGGGCTGTATTTTTTCGCTTCCACTGACTCCCGTTGTCCGTAGTAAAGTCATTCAGAAGTTAGACTGGGTGAGTTATGGTCTGATTGCCTTTGGTCTTGGTCTCAATGCGGTGGTTATGTCTGTTGGAAAATTGTATTGGTGGTATGAAGCCCCGTGGATTGGTTGGGGGCTTGCGCTTGCTGTGTCTTCTTTAGTGATTGCAATTATCATTGAGCTTAATAGAGAAAAACCATTGATTGATTTACGCTGGCTTTTCAGTAAAGAAATGGTGCAATCTGTTCTCATTTTATTGGTCTTTCATGTTTTTTTATTAGAGCGCTCAACTTTAGCAGCAGAATTTTTTAATCTTTTTGGTTTGCTCAATCGTGAAATGATGCCTATGTATCTCGCCGTTATAGTTGGTGCTCTGTTGGGGGGAGGGATTTGTGTCTTTTTCTTACGTGCTGGGCGTGAGGATTATTTTTATTTGGTCTCTTTGGGATGTTTAGCACTCGGGACTTATTTAGATAGCCATGTGAACCAATTCACACGTCCGCAAGATATGATGTTGAGCCAAGGGTTGATTAGCTTTAGTTATACACTTTTTTTACCTGCTGCTCTTTCTAGGGGATTTGTGATAGCTGGTGGGCGAGGACCGCGTTACGTTTTAAGTTTTATTACACTTTTTTTGCTGACACAGGTGACGGGTGGATTGATGGGGTCGGCTCTTTTTGGGAGTCTACAGTTTTTTTTCGCCCATAAGAATTTTGAATTTTTAACACAAAATATTATTATAACAGATCAAGCTCTTTCAGTTGAAATGAGCGCCTTATTTTCGCCTTCTTATGGCGATTCCTTTGCCAATATTTTAGGAGATAGGCAAGCGGCGGCTCAGCTTATTGAGAAATTTAAATTAGCAGCAAATATTTTTGCTTATGATGATGTTTTTCGGCTTTATTTTTATATTGCAATCGTTGTATTTGTGGTCTTTCTTGTCAAAATATTCGTAAAGTCATGTTCTTTCTATGTATTGATAAAGCAGAACAATATCCGTGAAGAGGGATGCAAAAAATGATAAAAGCATTACGGTCGAGATCGACGCTTATTGCATTCTTCTCAGGTGTTATGGGTATTTTGTTGATTCTATGGGCTTGGAAACTCCCTCCTTTTGTTAGTACGATCCAAGTCACTGATAATGCTTCCATTAAGGGGAATATTACTCTCATTAGTTCACAGATCTCTGGGGTGATTGCGCGGATTTATGTTCAAGATTATCAACGGGTTGAAAAGGGAATGCTGCTTTTTGAACTCGATGATGCTCTCTTTCGCCAACAGTTAGCAAGAGCACAGGCTGTTTTGGATGCAAAAAATGCAAAACTTGAAAGCATTGTTTTTCAGGATAAGCTTTTGCAAGGAGAAATTAATACAGCAGAAGCAGAATTGGCGCGGTCGCGTGCTTTTTCTAATGGTCTTCCTCAAAGCAAAAAGTTAAGTTTTGGCGATGCTGAAAATTCTGTTTCTCGGCCTCTTTCGCAGTTGTTGGCAGCACTTGAGACAAAACGGCAATTACAAAAACAGTTAGATCTGGAACGAAAAAATTTAGAGTCAGAGGTTGCAGAAGCAAAAGTTGGCGTTGAATTAGCGAAGCTCAATTTGGATCATACGAAGATTTTATCCCCTAAAACGGGATCTGTTGGCTTGGTGGGGGCACGGGTGGGACAATATGTTGTACCTGGTAGGCAATTGGTATCGGTCATTTCTGATGATATTTGGGTTATTGCCAATTATAAGGAAACCCAACTTTCTCAAATGCGTGTTGGGCAACCCGTTATTTTTTCTGTTGATGCATTGGACAATAAAAAATTAACAGGGCGTGTGGTCCGTTTTGCACCTGCAACAGGTTCAGAATTTTCACTGTTAAAAACAGATACAACTATTGGCAATTTTATTAAAATTGCGCAACGTATTTCCGTGCGTATTGCTTTAGATCCTGGACAGGATGGGGCTGAAAAACTCATCCCAGGGATGTCTGTCGTCACCTATGTAGATACTTCACAACGCGCTGCTCCTGGAGGTTAAGGTTTTGGGTTTGTTGAGTTTGATTTTTATTCCGTTCGTTTATAGCAAATGGGCATTTACTCTAGAAGATTTCGTTTGGTTTGTTATGATGCATCTCTTTAAGTTTTTCTACGCTCTGTTATAAAATATCATCCCAAAATCTTTAGAGAAAACACATTCACGTCTCTTAAGGGTTCCGTGTCGTTTTTTTCTGATGATAGGTTTCTTTTGCATAGATTTATGTGTTGAAGTGTAAATTTCAATAGAGGCTTTAGAGCAGAGCTTTTCTGGTGAATTGATCAAGGAATCATATAAGCTCTGAGGATCTGGAATCTAAGCAAAAAATCAGCGTGTTATCGGATTGGCAGTGCGCAGGAAACTCCTCCTTTAGAGGGAGGTGATCCTTGAACTTGGATGGTTATGATGTGTCGTCGCGTTTTTTAAGTTGTGCTTTTTAAGCTACAAAGACTCGATTCAAAGTAGGCATGATATAAGACTAGTTGTGTTGTGAATTTTTACGGATCAACCAAAGACTTGTTAAAATCGATCCTGCTATTAATGCAAGGGTTGTTTTTGGGTGCTCTTTAGCTTTTTTCTTCAATTGTGTCGTATACTCATTGAGGTAGCGAAGCGCATGATGCCCTTTTTGTTTCCATGTGTTAAGCATATCGGAAATGATCTCAAAGTTGCTGTTACTGGAATGCCAAGAGCTTGTCGGTGTGCGTTCATTTTTTAATTGTTCAATCTGTTTTTTCATTTTAGCATTTTTGGAATGGGTTGAAAAGAAACACATCTGTTGGCTCCTTCATCTTTTATAGTGTTTTATGACTGTTGAAATTGTGTTTGGAGTTTTTGTATAACGGCTTAAAGATTGAAAGGTTGCATTGATTGCTTTACTTATTGACGTGGGATGAAAGTCAAAAATTGTAGTTCAATGACGGAATTTCTTCATTCTTTTTTAAAATTGTACCTTGGTAAGCCTTGCCATAAATGATGATCAAGAAATGCTAAATTTTGAATTTGAGGGCTTGATGAGCACAGCGTATCCTTTATCGAAACCTCTTGAGCGTCGCCGCTCTGTTGCTGTTGCTGTTGGCAATGTGATGGTTGGTGGCAATAACCCAATTGTTGTTCAGTCGATGACCAATACCGATACTGCTGATGTTGATGCAACCGTTGCACAAGTTGCTGCTCTTTGGCAGGCTGGTTCGCAATTGGTTCGCATCACCGTTGATCGTGATGAAGCTGCTGCTGCTGTGCCAAAAATACGAGAACGATTGGAGAAGCTAGGCTTTTTTGTGCCCTTGGTGGGGGATTTTCATTATATTGGTCATAAGCTTTTATCAGCACATCCTGCTTGTGCTGAGGCTCTGGCAAAATATCGCATTAATCCTGGAAATGTAGGATTTGGGGCAAAAAAGGATCGGCAATTTGCCGAAATTATCGAGATTGCTTGTCGGTATCGTAAATCTATTCGCATTGGTGTGAATTGGGGGTCCCTTGATAATGCGTTGTTGACACGGCTTATGGATGAAAATGCACTGCAAGAAAATCCCTTATCTGTAGCTGAAGTTATGCGGGAAACTGTCGTTCAGTCGGCTTTACTTTCAGCTGCTTTCGCTGAAGAGTTGGGGTTGGGACGTGATAAAATTATTCTTTCTGCTAAAGTGAGTAATGTCCAAGATCTTATCGCTGTCTATTGTATGTTGGCGGGGCGTTGTGATTATGCGCTCCATTTGGGTTTAACAGAAGCAGGAATGGGAACAAAGGGTGTCGTTGCTTCTTCGGTGGCTTTGGGAATTTTATTACAGCAAGGAATAGGGGATACCATCCGTATTTCATTGACTCCTGAACCTGGTGGAGATCGGACAAGAGAAGTGAAGGTGGGACAAGAACTTTTACAAGTGATGGGGTTTCGGCAATTTTTACCTGTTGTTGCTGCTTGTCCTGGTTGTGGTCGTACAACCTCGACAGTGTTTCAGCAATTGGCACAAAAAATTGAAGCCGATTTGTATAAAAATATGCCTATCTGGCGTGAAAAATATCCTGGTGTTGAAAGTTTGAAGGTGGCAGTGATGGGATGTATTGTCAATGGACCAGGGGAATCAAAACATGCTGATATTGGAATCTCTTTGCCTGGGGTTGGGGAAAGTCCGGCAGCGCCTGTTTTTATTGAGGGACAAAAGGTAAAAACTTTGCGCGGCAGTCATATTGCTGAAGAATTTGAATCTCTCTTAAGTGATTATATTCATACCCGCTTTGGGCAGGATTGAGAGAGCGTTGAAGAGATTCTAAAATAGACAAGATATTGATTTATAACGATAATTTATCGTTTTGCATGTTGAATGAGCGTCTCGAATATCCTAAGATTTTCTCATTTCAAATCCTGTTTATGTTGAATCAATCAAAACTATTCCCTTGGACATCACAATTGAGATTAACGTGTGGATAAAAAATAGAGAAGAAAGGAGTAAAAATGCCTCTTATGAATCGTCGCAAGGGCTGTTGCAACATTGGGGGACGGTAAAGAGTATGATGGGGCCGGCTTGTACCTTCATAAGTGTAAGGATGGTGGTGCTCAATGGATTTACCGCTATCCCATTCACGGGCGGTGTCGTGAAATGGGTTTAGGGGCTTTAAGAGATATCTCTTTAAAAAAGCCCGTGAATTGGCAACTCAATGGTGTTTTGTTTTGCATGAGGGGCGTGATTCCATTAAAGAACGTGAAAAACAAAAGCGTGAGGCAATGCGTAATCTCTATTATCTAAAAGATATTGCTCTCGATGCTTTTGAAAGCCGTAAAGCTGAATTCAAACATGATGGTAAAGATGGGAATTGGTTTTTACCTTTAAAATTTCATATTCTCCCTAAATTAGGTTGTTTACCGGTTTCAGAAATCACTCAAACAGATATACGCAATACGCTTGCCTCCATTTGGCATACAAAAGCTGGGACTGCTCGAACGGCATTGATACGCCTTAATCTTTGTTTCAAATATGCTGCTGCATTGGGTTTGGATGTTGATTTACAAGCAACAGAAAAAGCAAAAGCTTTGCTAGGCAAACAACGCCATAAAGTTCCGAATAGACCGGCAATGGATTGGAGAGATATACTGGCTTTTTATAAAACACTTTGCGAAATAATAGCCATACCACAATTGGCTTTGCGGTTGCTTATTCTGACAGGTGTTCGTGCATATCCTTGACGTCATATCCATAAAGATCAGATTCAAGATGATATATGGATCATCCCTGTTGAGAAAAAAACGCTTTTATTTTATATCCTCTTCTGTCTGTATTGTGGTTTGTGAATTTTAATTTTTTCGTGTTGCACTAAAGCGGGCTGCTTGTTCGAGTGGTTTTGCTTTGATGCCAAAAGGGCGGAGAAGTGCTTCTGCTTTCATAATGAGCGCGTCTCGCTTTCTTTGTGTTTCTTCAATGCCATAAAGACGAACAAAAGTGGCTTTATGCGCTGTTTCATCTTTGCCGGCAGTTTTGCCTAAAACCTCGCTGCTCGTTGTTACATCGAGAAGATCATCCGTCAGTTGAAAGGCTAAACCAAGATATGTTCCAAAAGCAGCAAGTTTTTCTGTTAATTCTTTTGAAGCGTTGCCGATGATTGCTCCTGCTTGGCACGCAAAGCTTATAAGGGTAGCTGTTTTCATGTGTTGGAGAGTTGTGATGTTGGTGCTCTCTTGAGTTTTTTTTTCCGCTTCAATGTCAAGCATTTGACCCCCTATCATGCCGCCTAGCCCTGATGCTTGTGCAAGAGCTGTGATCAGCTTTATTCTCGTTTCAAAAGGAAGGGCGGAAATTTTATCGGCAATGATTTCAAAAGCAAGGGTTAAAAGGGCGTTGCCTGCAAGAATCGCTGTTGCTTCATCGAATGCTCTGTGAACAGTCGGTTGTCCGCGTCGGAGTGTGTCGTTATCCATGGCGGGAAGATCATCATGAATGAGTGAGTAACAGTGCACACATTCTAAGGCGCAGGCAACATCAAGTGCGTGTTCGGGAGGGATATCAAAAAGTGCTGCACTTTGCATAACAAGAAAAGGACGCAGGCGCTTTCCACCATTCAAGACGCCATAACGCATCGCTTTGAGAAGAATTTCAGGACGGGCAATTTCACCATTTTGAACGTGATCATTTAACAGTATGCTAAGCCGTTTTTCAAGGGCATGACCATGTTTCGCAAGAAGGGTGGTAAATTCGTGCATTCTTGCTTCCTTTATTTTTTTGCAAAATAAGATAAAAAGAGAAAGGCTATCGTTTTTTCTTATTTGAGGTAATTTGCATAAGATTTTTTTCTAAGAAATCAATTTCTCTGTTGATCTTTTAGACAGACTGTAGGCCGGAATTGTATTAAAGCCAAATGAAAAATGAAATAAAAATCTTATTAAAAGGTTTTCGTGAAGGGTGAAAATGTCGTTTCTGGTAAGAGTATTGCTATTTTTGACGTTGCCTCTTCTTTCTGATCAGTGTATAAGGGCAGAAAATATCGAATTTATGATTTTTGATACAGGCTCTGTTATTTTGACATTGCCTCTTCTTTTTAGTGGATTTGGAGTGTCTCTTTATGGCTGTACCTAAACGAAAAACCTCTCCCTCGAAGCGGGGTATGCGCCGTTCGGCTGATGCCTTGAAGGCGCAAACTTATATCGAGGATAAAAATTCTGGTGAATTGCGTCGCCCTCATCATATTGATTTGAAGACCGGGATGTATCGCGGACGTTCAGTTTTGCCTGCGAAAGATTGAAATCCTCCTCTCTCTTAAGGGATAGGGTTTATTTGATGCACAGGTGGTTTCTGTGCACGGGTGGTTGCTTCTCAGTTATCTTCTTCAATGGGGATAAGTGAAAAGCAAAGCTTCCTGTTGTACGGTGGATGTTCTTGTAGCTCTTTTTTCTTAAGGGGTCATGGTAATCATTCCGTATGCACTTTGTTAAACTCCATGAACTTTGTTGAAATTCCTTGTCTTGAGGACCGTAGGAGTTCTTTCCCCCTTATGGTGTTAATAAAGCTGAGGTTCTTTGCCATCTGAAAGATGACCGGAAGATTCTCATGCAATAGGGTGTGTGTTTTAGGAGAGCGGTGAAAGAATTCTCTATCGCTCTTGAGAAAATAAGATTGGTGAGGAAACTCGTTTTCTCAATCACGAAAGTGCTTTTAGAGTGACAAAAGCAAGATGAGAAGTGCAATCTTGTTAAGAAATGGTGGATAGAAAGAGATAATACACCAATTGCGCCAATCTCTATTAGAGGGTAGCGCTTGGCCAAGTCGAAAATGTTCTTGTCGCACTGAATTTTTTTTAGGACAAAAATAAAATCAGCAGAATGCTGATTTTACTTTTTTTACTTTATTTTCAAGATTAATTATGCAGCGTAAACAGCCTCATCATTTGCGTTTACTTTATCTTCCTCAGTTTTAAATCCGCGCTTTGGCTTGCTCGAGAGATGCATCTCTATAAGATTGATAGCTTCTGTTTCAGAAAGATTGTTAATAACAGCAATTTCACGGGCCATTCTTTCAAGGGCAACAGTATAGAGTTGACGTTCAGAATAAGATTGCTCGGGTTGTAGGTTTGAACGAAAAAGATCACGCACCACTTCAGCAATACAAATAAGATCTCCCGAATTGATTTTAGCATCATACTCTTGAGCACGGCGCGACCACATGGTCCGCTTAACCCGTGCTTTTCCATAGAGAACTTTTAAGGCGCGTTCAACAGAATCACCCGCTGATAATTTGCGCATTCCAACGGAAAGAGCTTTTGCAATGGGAACTTTGACATCCATTTTATCTTTCGCAAAATGAATAACAAAAAGTTTTAATTTATGTCCTGCAACTTCTTGATCTTCAATCGCTATAATTTGCCCTACGCCATGGGTAGGGTAAACGATATATTCAGAGGTTGCAAATCCTTTAGCATTAGAGGGTGTTCCGTGTTGGGATGCCATATTTTAATTTACTCCCTTTATAACCAACAAATGTATCGGAAAACAGGCTATAAACCTGAATGCTGAAGTTCTTAACCAAGTATATTACAATAATTAAGTGAACATAAAAGCCGCGTACTTTTAAATTCAACAAAAGCACATTGCTTTACAACAAATAAAGCAATAAAAATACTCAGAAAGATGAACATGTTAAAATAACATTAACATCAAAATTCAAAAGAATCAATCATTTCACTTGAGAATTTTTATTTTTGTAAAAGAATAGTTTCGACTCTTTAAAGGGGAATGAAAGAGTATTGTTATTCTTCACCATTTCCTGGTTTTTCTGAAAAATACTTTTCTAATTTATTTGGAACGCCATCCATTTCTTTTGCTTGTGGAAGAGGATCTTTCCTAGTGGTTAAATTAGGCCATTTGTTCGCATAATGAAGATTAAGCTCTAACCACTTTTCTAACCCCGGTTCCGTATCAGGTTTAATGGCTTCCGCTGGACATTCTGGCTCGCAGACACCACAATCGATACATTCATCAGGGTGAATAACAAGCATATTCTCACCTTCATAAAAACAATCTACAGGGCACACTTCAACGCAATCCGTATATTTACAATGAATACAGTTGTCGGTTACTACATAAGCCACGATCGAGCTCCAATTTATTTTAATGATCTTTGGAAGAAAGTGTCTGGGTGTTTTTGTTATTTGTGAGTTGATCGCGTAGCGCTGCTAATTTTGCAAAAGGTGAATCAGAATGAGAGCGTTTTTCTTTTTGAAAGGGTTTACGCTTCATATGTTTAGTGTGAGGGATATTAGATTTGTGAGAATGTCTCTTGGGTGAGATGGCTTCTTGAGAGCTTTTTTCATCTGTGCTTGCCCTTGTTTTAAAAGATTTTTTCGGTTTATTTGACCACCTGTTTCCGGATTTTTCACGATTTTTATGTGTATGATGGTGAGATTTAGGTTGATAACGCCAGAGTAAAACCACTTTCTCTTCTGCTGTACTTGGTTTTTGCTTGGCAAAATCACCAACAGGTTCAGCAGCCGGTAAGGAATTTATCGCATTGGTGTGTGTTTCAAGACAACAAGACAAAGTGCTTTTTGCTTCCTCTCTTGTTGCTAAGGTTTTCATAATTTGCCATTGATCACCAACACATTCTGCCGCTGGAACAGCTGGTGTTGTGGGATATGCATGAGAAGAAGCTTGATCTGCAAGGCAATGTTGTTCAAGATCAGTCTTGCTCATGGGATGAGATTGATAGCCAAGTCCTTTAAGAATTTCTTCCATATCGGTTCCATTGGCTCCAAGAATAGACATCATGGTTGATGTGACAAAAAAACTTTTGCCATCATAGGCTCCATCAGGTTTAGGTTCAGTTCCTTGTCTCCAATGGAGAGCAGGGCGGATGAGGTTGGCAAGTCGTTCTAAAATATCAATGCGTACTGCTCGTTGTCCTAGGATTCGATAACCAGCTAATTGATAAAATTTGCGGTTATAGGTGGGGTCAACAATCAAAGAAGTGCGTCCAGCTGAGAGTGCGGCACAAATTTCATCCATGCCTGTTTGGTTTTGTCCCTCATTTTGAAGAATCCATAATAGCGTAAGGGCTTGGACTGGAGCGGGCTTAATCATTGCTGCAACGTAAATATGAAAAGCGCCAAAACGCACACCGAGTTGCCGCAACACAGTACGCGATTCTTGATCAAGGCTTTTGACAATGGTAGCAACTTCTCGTCGTGGTAATCTTCCTAAGGCATTGACAAGTTGTGAAGCAAGGTCGCGTGTTGAATCCGTCAAGCTCTCAGCATTGCGTAAATCAAACAGGGGTTTTAAAGCCGTTTCAAAATGAAAAGTAACAAAACGCTCCAATCGTTTTGTCACGTTATCCCGCGCTTCTCCTGTTAATTGCGTATCTGCCAAAACAATCAGTTTGGGTTTAAAAAAATCTTCCGTTGTAACAAGTTGCCCTACAGGTTGGCCTATCCAGCGTACAATTCCATCAGAATTAAGGCTAAAATCTCCATTAGAACCAGCACAAAGGCGTGCTGCTCGTTTGGAAAAGGCAAGAATCAAATCGTCATTATTGAGAGCGTTTTGCGCTTCAGTGGTTGAATCGCACTCCTTTTTGTTGGCATAAAAACGTAACCCTTCAAACGTACCATTGCCATGTTTTTCAAGGAAAATATCATTTCGTTGAATAATCTTGCTCTCCATAACCATTTTCTTTCTTAGTATTCCACTGGTAAAAAGCTTATTCTCGACAATCTCATCATTGTCCTGATCCTTTAACATGTTTGTCGCGTTTGCTTCAATCATTCTTGTCATTTTTTGATGCTTTAATTTTAAGTGGTTCTTTTTTATTCATTCTGCAGGTTTATCATATATTTATTACACTTATTGGTTGTGTTGTGAAGTTAGAAAAATAAAATAAATTTTTCATGAAAAAGAAATAAGTCAAAGTTTAAACAAAAGAGGATTGATCCTACGCAACCATTTTCTTTTTTCTGTTCTGGTCATGATGAGGGGAAAATAAGATTTTTTACACAATTTTTGTCGGTAAATAAGGATGTATCCTATCGCCATTTTGTTGGTAAATTGCTGGCTTTTTATGGGAAGTTTTACCATGACAAGAAAAAAACAATTGCGATTATAAAAATACACGCTAAAGTAGCAGCCATACAAAAAACAACTTTTGAGTTCTTTTTTGCGAAAGAACGATGGTGTCGTTGCCAAATCAATTTTGATAATTTTAATCGCAAGGGGTTATTATGGGTCATCTTTCAAATGCTGTGTATAAAAGCAGCAAAAATTATAGCGATGCAGACAAAAGCTTGGGACGTAATATGATGCGTTCTGCTATGCAAGCGCCTTATCTTGAACGACAAAAAGAGCATGATTTGGCTCTGCGATGGAAAGATAAACACGATGATGAAGCTATGCATCAAATTGCAGCGGCTCATATGCGTTTGGTGATTGCAATTGCTAACCGGTTTAAACATTTCAAAATGCCGTTAGGGGATCTGGTGCAAGAGGGATATGTTGGGCTTTTGGAAGCTGCCGCTCGTTTCGAGCCTGATCGGGAAGTGCGTTTTTCAACTTATGCAACATGGTGGATACGCGCTTCTATTCAAGATTATATCTTGCGAAATTGGTCTATTGTTCGAGGGGGAACCAGTTCTTCGCAAAAGGCGCTTTTCTTTAATCTTCGACGTTTGCGTGCGAAATTGGTGCAGGATGATAGTGCTCTTTCAAAACAAGATATCTTTCGCACAATCGCTGAAAAACTCGGTGTTTCAGTGCGCGATGTTGAAACAATGGATTTTCGTTTTTCTAGTTCTGATAATTCCTTGAGTGTTTCTGTTTCTGAAAACAGTGATAATCCTGTTGCTAAAATGGATGCTCTTGTCGATGATAGTCCGCTTCCCGATGCTCTCATTGAACAGGTGATTGATGGCCAACGGCGGACACAATGGCTCTACGATGCATTGCAAATTCTCAATGAAAGGGAGCTTGAGATTATTCGTTTTCGTCGCCTTAATGAAGAGGGGGCGACATTGGAAGTTTTGGGCGAAAAGTTGGGAATCTCGAAAGAGCGGGTGCGCCAGATTGAGGCGCGGGCTTTGCAAAAATTACGCTCTGCTTTGCTTACAGCGAATTCAGCAGATGCTTATGAAGTGTAAAAATTTGACGGTTTTTTCGAGAGAGTTTTGATGAGCAGTGAGACATTACGGGAAAAGGAGAACATGATGAGGCTGGTTTTAAAGGGCACTCAAAATGTTGCGGGGAATGTCTTACAGGGTCAAGGGATGCGGATGCTAGAAAGAGAAGAGGAGGGGATCAAAAGTCCCCAAAAGGGTGGAAAAGGCTCTTTCTACTGCGTGACAAGTTTGACCTTTGACCCTATCCGTAAAATTTGGGTTGGAGAGAGGCCATTGAGAATGCGAAAGAGTTTTTCTTTCTCTGTGCTACAGAGCATCTGATTGGCAAGGCTTGCAACGCTTTCGCCCTGTTTAACGCGTACAATACGGATTCTTAAAGGTTTCAGTTTTTTTAACTGTAAGGATGAAAGGGGCTGAAAACTTTCTACCGCCTTTTGAGCAACCGCTGCAAAATTTTCAGAATCATGGGGCGCTGCTGTCAGAAAACGAAAAACGTGATGGTTGAGGAGAATGACAGTTATATCAAATTGCCATTGCTTATTGGTTGCGCGGGCATGAGCTCCAGAAAGATCTCGAATCATAATTGGCTCAACAGACGATTCATCAAGTCCTGCAATCCATCCACTTTTTAAATAATCACTCGCAGACAGTGCAAGAGGATTTGGTAAAGCATCAAAGCGAATGGCAATTTTATCTGGACTGCTGGCCCAAACAATGTGTGCTGAATTTTCTATTGTAAAATTGTCTGGAACGGAAAAAGTTATGCGCAGTTGCGGGTGAATAAATTGGTTTCCTCTTACAAAACCTGTCTGAAAGCTCCCTCCAAAAATCATACCATCAATGCTTTTGAGAAAAAAATCACGATCCGTTCTTCCCTTGTTCTTGGCGCTGATTCTGCGTGCTTTTTCCATGGCAAGATGAATCCGTTGTGGTGTGGTTGGATGGCTTGTTAGAAAGTCTAATGAGGCATTTTTTGTGCCTGAGATTTTACGAAAATCACTATAGGCTTCCATTGATTGAAGAAAACGCGGAGAAGCAAATGGATCATACCCTGCTTGTTTGAGCATTTCTAATGCAAGCGAATCAGCTTGTAATTCCTGATCGCGTGAAAATTGCGCAAGTTGCTGCTTATTTTCAAGGGGATTGTAGGATTTTCTTGCGGCATGGGAAGGAAGGGGGGATGACAGGTGGTTTGCCATCTTCAATTCGGCTTGCTTTTTAAGGCGTAAAATACCGTGATGGGCAGTAATATGCGCTATCTCATGGGCTAAAATTGCTGCAACTTCTGAAGAATCATTGGCCAATGACAGCATGCCACGCGTGATGTAAATAAAACCGCTTGGTAATGCAAATGCGTTGACGCTTTCGGAGTTTAAAATGGTGACAAAATAGCGTTGGTGAGAATTGCGGGATACGGTTGTGAGTTTCTGCACAATATCTGCCAGCAGGCGCTCAAGTTTTGCATCATGATAGGCACCGCCATAGATTTGTAAAATACGTGGGTGTTGTATCGTGCTTAATGTGACATAGATATTATGGTTGCTGGCATATTTAGTCCCAGAAGAATCTGAAGAATAAGGCATCTTGTTTTGGGAAATGTTCGTATGACAAGCGGAAAGGAGAAGTGTTAAGCTGATGAGGATTCTAGACATTTTTCTGTGAAAAGAAAAATTTCGTTGAAAAATTGAGTGCCAGAAAAGAGGGTGCTTTTGACAATTATAATTATTATGCACTTTGTTTTCTGAGTGTCTTTTGGCAAATTTCATTTGTCTCTTGTATGTGTTTTTAGAATAAAGGAGCTTTTAGGGTGAGGATTTTTTCGCCTATAGCATGGTTAGTGTTGATAAAAAACGGCATTTTTATAAAAAATTTATAAAATTGCTCTAAAAAGAGACCTTACGAAAGGCAGAGTATGGGATGACAACATTTACAATATTGTTAAATGGAGATGTTTGTGTCACTGATCGTTTGTGCAATCAAATTCGCAACAGTCGTGTGATTGCTGCTGATGGTGGAATGCGTCATGCAGCAGTTTTGAATGTCATGCCTGAGTTGTGGATGGGGGATTTCGATTCCTCTGATCAGGATTTAAGAGACAAATATCGTCATGTTCCTTGTGAGGTCTTTCCCGCTGATAAAGATATGACCGATAGTGCTCTCGCTTGTGAGAGAGCGTTACAAAAGGGTGCTACGCAAATTATCCTATGCGGGGCTTTGCAAGGAGAAAGAACAGACCATGGCCTTTCTCATATGATGCAAGCATTGGTGATGGCAGAAAAAGGCATTTCAGTCTTATTAACCAGTGGTCTTGAAGAAGGGTGGCCCCTTTTACCAAAACCTTTTTCATGTGATTTGCCTAATGGTTGCTTATTTAGTATCATCGGTTTTACAGACTTGCATGGATTAACACTTACAGGTGTAAAATGGCCAATTTATGGTAAAACTGTGTCTTTTGGGTCATCTTTGACACTTTCTAACCGTATTTGTGGAACCTTTTCTTGCGATTTAGGTTTTGGAAAAGCTATATTATTGGCGTCTGTACCTCTTTCATAAAGCTCTTCCGGTATATTTGAATAAGGCAGAGGGGGGCATCGTGATGAAGGACCGGCATGAATGATATATTTAATATATTGATTTTGAGAAGGAGAGTTTTTATATGTTGAAATCGATTTTGAAAATAGCTGTTGTTTCAGCTCTTGGTCTCAGTACAGTGGCATGTACGACGACTGATCAACGTGTTGCCGGTTATGGCGTGGGAGGTGCTGCAATTGGCGCCTTGGCAGGAACAGCAATTGCTGGAAGTACACCTGGAGCAGCGTTAACCGGTGCAGCATTTGGTGCTCTTGCCGGAACAGTAACGGGGGCTGCTGTAAATCAGCAAAAACAACAAAGACAGGTTGTGGTTCAGCAGTCATCAATGTGCACATATCGCAATCAGAGAGGTCAGATTTACCAAGCACCTTGTGCTCAGAGAATACGGGCACCACAGACAAAACGTACGCCAAAATTGTGCGTTTACCATGATGCAAGAGGGGTGATGTATAAGGCACCTTGTCATCATCGTCACGCTCATTAATGTCGGTGCCGCTGTTGCGGCTTGACCGCATTTTCCTAACTTTTGGGATGAATCCCTTGCTTGACCAAGCTTGCTTGTCGGTTGAGCAAGGGGCGCGTATTGCGTTGGTAGGTCGTAATGGTTGTGGAAAATCAACGCTGTTAAAAATTGCCGCTGGTGTGAGAGAGCCTAGTGGGGGTGAGATTTTTCGCCACCCGCGGGTCACTGTGCGTTATGTTTCGCAAAATCCTGATTGTTTAGGTTTTGAAGATGTTCATGCCTTTGTGGAAGATGGTCTGGACAATGCACCTGATAGACAATGGGTCAATACCTTACGCACCAATCTTGGTTTTTCAGGAACAGAAAAGTTGACAACGCTTTCTGGGGGTGAAAAACGGCGCGTGTCTTTATTACGAGCTCTTGCGGCAAAACCAGATATTCTTCTCTTAGATGAGCCAACCAACCATCTTGATCTTCCAACGATTGAATGGCTTGAAGGCGCTCTCTATGCTCTGCCTTCAGCAATTGTGGTGATTTCCCATGATCGGCGATTTTTAGAAAATGTGACACGGTCAATCGTGTGGCTTGATCGTGGTATGACCAAAAGACTGGAAATGCGTTTTTCGCAGTTTGAAAATTGGCGCGATAAGGCGCTTGAAGAAGAAGCGCGAGATCACCATAAATTGGCACGACAAATTATACGTGAGGAACAATGGTTGCGTTATGGGGTGACGGCACGGCGTAAACGCAATGTACGCCGTTTGGGAGAATTAAAAGAGCTGCGACAGAGGCATCAAACCTATAAAGGGCAACCGGGAAATGCACTTTTGACAGCTTCTAAAAGCCATGATTCTGGTCAATTGGTGCTCGAAGCAAAGCGAATTACAAAATCTTATGGCGATCGTGTTATTGTAAAAGATTTCTCTTTGCGGATTCAGCGCGGGGATCGTATCGGTTTGATTGGTCCAAATGGTATTGGAAAGACAACATTGCTTTCTACTTTGATCGGTAAGGAGCCGGTCGATAGTGGTATGGTAAAGCATGGATATAATCTTTCCATGGCGCTACTTGATCAACAGCGGACTTTAAATGAAGAAGAAACGTTAGCGCATTATCTAACCGATGGGAGGGGCGAGACGCTTGTGATCAATGGGAAAGAACGCCATGTTGTTTCTTATATGAAAGACTTTTTGTTTTTACCCGAACAAGCACGCACTCCACTCAAAGAATTTTCAGGGGGAGAAAGAGCGCGCATCATTCTTGCTCGTCTTCTTTCACGTCCCGCAAACTTTTTAATTCTCGATGAACCGACCAATGATTTGGATATGGAAACATTGGATTTGTTGCAAGAGTTTATTGCCGATTTTACTGGAACAGTGTTGCTGGTTAGTCATGACAGAGATTTCTTAGATCGAACTGTAACGCACATGTTGGCGCCACAAGGGGATGGTCAGTGGATCTTATATGCTGGCGGTTATAGTGATATGATCGCACAAAATAAGCAAGCTGCACTGCTAGGGCGCAAAGAGAAAGAATTCTCACACTCTAAAGTGCTAGCAAATCTTCGTTCGCAGGAGCAGGCAACATCCCTCTCATCATCAAATCATTGTCTTGTGGAGCGGGAGAAAATAAAACCACGTAAATTGTCTTATAAGCAGGTTTATGCGCTGGAAAAGTTGCCTGAACAAATCGCTGCTTTGCAGGACGAAATCAAAAAAATTGAACAAGAACTCTCTGATCCAGCACTCTATTGCAATGATAAAGAGCGCTTTGAACGCTTGTCAACAACACTGGAAGAGAAGAAAAAGGCTTGTGCGCAAAAAGAAGAAGAATGGTTGGAATTGGAACTATTGCGCGAAGACATAGAATGTGTGAAGTTATAAACGCTATAGCGTTATTTCAAGAAGATTGTAATAGATTTAGGTGGGGGGATCTCTTTCACTGTAAATTTGTTTTTTGCTTTGTTCTTTGTGAGGGAGGGGCGTGGAGTGGAGAAGAAGTTTGTGCGCAAAAGAGAAAAAGAGTGGCTGGCGTTTGGTTTTTTATGCGAGGGTCGTAGAAAGAGACTGAATATGCAAAGATAGTGAAAAAGACAAGTCTTGTTGAGTTTTATAAAACTTGCATGGTATCATCTTTCAACATCCGGTAAAAATACCTTAATATGCTTTATTCTGCTTTCTTGGCGGCTTTATACGCATCATTAATTCGTGAGGTGAGAATGTGATTCCTCCATTGATCAGAAATCATCAGATAATCTTTCGATAGCTTTCTTTCTCAAAACCAAGATGTTCCAACAAAATTCTACTTCTGGTGTTTTCCGGTAGAGTGTTTGCCATCACTCTATGGAGGTGAATAACATCAAAGATATGAAGGATCAAAGCAGATAAAGCTTCGAACATGAAGCCTTTGCCTTGGTGCTTTTCATCTAGAGAAAAGCCAAGATGATAGGCTTGAAAAACACCACGCACAATATTTGTAAAATTAACGACACCGATGATTGCCCTTTCATTTTTCAATCGTACGGCATATCGGTATGCTCGCCCTTGTGCACTCTCACAAGCAAATGTATTTGCTCGCGTCTTCCAAGCTGTTAGGGTGTTATAATCATCAGATTTTAGTGGTTCGAGTGGACGAAGAAAGTCTGCATTACGCAAATAATAGGAAGACAGTTCATTAGCATCTTCACCATTGATTAATGTGGAAATTGTTCGTTTTGTTTTGATTGCCATGGTCTTCTTTTTTCTCATTTGCGTTAATGAAGAGGTTCTTTTATGGAACACTCTTTTTCTTTGGCTGCAATATATTGATTTATAACGATAATTCATCGTTTTTCAACTTGTATCATAACCCCAAATATTGTAAGATTTTCTCATCTCATCTCATTTCAAATCATTTCATTTTGTATCAATTAAAGTCACTTACTTGCACGCCATAAGCGGGGTTATTGTGTGGGTAGAAAACCGTTTAGAAAGGAACAAAAATGCCTCTTATGAATCGTCTGAATAGCAAGGGCTGTCGCAACATTGGGGGCTGGTAAAGAGTATGATGGTGCTGGCTTGCACCTTCATAAGTATAAAGATGGTGGTGCTCAATGGCTTTACCGCTATACCCTCCACGGGCGGTGTCGTGAAATGGGCTTGAGGGCTTTAAGAAATATCTCTTTAAAAAAGACCGTGAATGTGCAACTGGGTGGCGTTCTGTTACGGCTTAGAGGACTTCCTTTTATGCCCGATTTGCTCGTTTACGAGAATGTTATACGAATGGGAGCGTTCAAGGGTTGCCAATGCGTGTCAACTTGTAATGCATCGATTGTAATGTGCAAAATGTTGGTGCTGTGTTTCGCCTTTTAATTTGGACCAATACTGGTGATCAATGTCTTGACACCCATCTGTTTTCTTAAATATCCTTTCTCAATGACTGATCGAAAGAGAAGAATCCTTCTGGGTGTAAGGGACATTATACGGTTTTCTATACTCTCGATTCTCGATCCTTTCTTAAAGATTTATGGTTAAATTGTCTGGTGGACTATCGATATTTTCTTCATAAGTTGCGCAAATTGCTAACATTTCTGGTAGAAATTCCTGTTCATTATCGATTTTTGGCATTTTTCATTCTCTCTTCATTTTGAGAAAATATTTCATGTCCTCAACGGTGTTTATTACTCCACCAGACAATCGGAAGCCCTCTTTTTCCATTCGTTCATGGGCTTCTCGTTCACGAAACTCGTGACAGTGCTGTTAAGAAAAAGAAAAATTCTTGTGAACGAAAAGAAGAAGAACGGTTGGAACTTAAACTTTTCTGGGTAAAGAAACGCTATTACGTTAATTCATGCCCAGCGCATTTTTATAAAGCTGGATGACTGCTTCTTCTTCCATTCGTTCATGCTCTTCTTTTTTACGCAATCTTATAATGCTTCGAACAGCTTTACTATCAAAACCAGAGCCTTTAAGTTCAGCATAAACCTCTTTAATATCATCAGAAATGGTTTTTTTCTCTTCTTCTAGCCGTTCAATTCGTTCGATAAAAGCACGTAATTGGTTTACGGATATAGCGTGGGTTTGATCAGTCACTGTATTATTCATTGCATTTTTCTCCGGAGTCTTTGTTTTAAGTTGTTTTTTCGACGATAAATTTGTTTGGAAAAGCTTGAAAAACAAAACGTGACTCAAGCTGTACACTTTCTTACAAGTTGACTTTAAACATTTTGTAAAAGTTTAAGATCTTTACAGGGATAAAAAGGCTATAAAAGGTACAAAAGAATAAAAATATCTCTGTACACACTTAAAAGGTGCTTGAAAAAGAGCAGAAAAGGACTGTATGTTTTGTTTGAAGAGCTTACGTCATATGAGTGGTTTTGTGATTTCTCAAAAACAGCAGTGGATATTTCAGAGAGGATTGAGGGTTTTTCTTTTGAGCATTCTGCTCTCCTTTTCCCTTGTTTTTTTTGCAAAAGCTGACTTTAGAGTTTGTAATACGACTCAGCAGTCTGTTGGTGTTGCTCTTGGTTATCGGACACTTAAAGGATGGGTGAGCGAAGGGTGGTGGACGGTCCCAGTGACAGAGTGTAAAACTTTAATTGAGGGACCTTTGTCTTCACGCTTTTATTATTTTTATGCGGAGGGAGCTCAGAAAAAAGGAAGTTGGTCTGGCTCTGTAACGATGTGTGTGCAAGATAGCCAATTTACCATTCAAGGGGTTCATGATTGTTTCCCTAGAGGCTATCAAAAGGCTGAATTTAAGGAAATTGATACAGGCAATCAAACCAGTTGGATGGTGCAGTTAACCGAAGAGGCTTTGTTCAATGATTCGGTTGTAAATTCCCCCCCTCTTTCAGGAGATTCTCCACCGTGAAGCGTGCACGTAAAGTGAAAATTATTGCAACTCTTGGGCCTTCTTCTTTTTCTCGTACCATGATTGAAAAGCTCTTTAGAGCAGGAGCGGATGTTTTTCGTCTGAATATGAGTCATACCGACCCTGAAACAATGGGAGAGGTGGTGAAGCGAATACGAGAGGTCGAACAAATCGTTCGGCGCCCCATTGGTATTTTAGTGGATTTACAGGGACCAAAATTGCGTATTGGCTGTTTTGCTAAGGGGCAAGAGGATTTGCACGTGGGGCAAAGCTTTACATTAGAGAGTCGTGATGTCCTTGGTGATGCGCACCGTGTCTTTTTCCCACACAAGGAGGTCTTTGCCGCTGTTAAACCAGGGGATCGGCTGTTGATTGATGATGGAAAGCTGGAACTGTGTGCACAAGTGTGTGATGGTCATTCACTTGTCTGCCGTGTGGTTGCTGGAACCCGTATTTCTGATCGAAAAGGGGTTAGTTTTCCTGATACGGTTTTGCCTTTTGGTTCCATAACGCCAAAAGATATGGCTGATCTCCAAGCTGTTTTGCAACAGCCTGTAGATTGGGTCGCCCTTTCTTTTATCCAGCGTCCAGAAGATATTCTAGAAGTGCGCCGATTGACAAAAGGCAAAGTGTCTTTGATGGCTAAAATCGAAAAACCTCAAGCTTTGGAGCACATAGAAAAAATTATTGATGTTTCCGATGGGATTATGATTGCACGGGGTGATCTCGGTGTGGAAATGCCCCTAGAAAGGGTTCCTGCATTGCAGATGGAACTCATAAAAGCTTGCCGTTTAGTGGGAAAACCTGTTGTGGTGGCAACACAAATGCTTGAATCAATGATTACCTCTTCTGTTCCAACGCGGGCAGAGGTCTCTGATGTTGCTACAGCCGTTTATGCGGGAAGCGATGCTGTAATGTTATCAGCGGAATCAGCTTCTGGTCTTTATCCTGAAGAAGCTGTGCTTATGATGGACAGAATTGCCCGACAAATCGAACAAGATCCTACTTATGAGGCGCAGATGGGTGCTCAGCATCCTGTTCCTCAGTCAACAGGAACGGATGCGATTTCTCTTGCGGCGCGTCAGATTGCCGAAACACTCCAATTAACAGCCATTGTTGCTTATACTGCATCCGGCACAACGGGTGTGCGGGCATCTCGTGAGCGTCCAAATACCCCCATTATTGCCTTATCGCCCATCGTGGAGACAGCGCGGCGCTTGGCTTTAATTTGGGGGCTTCATTGTGTGGTTGCGCAAGATGCACGAGATTTGGAAGATATGGTTGATCGTGCGGCCGCCCTTGCTTTTCAAGAAGGCTTTTGCCAAGGAGGGGATCGGTTTCTTGTGACAGCCGGTGTTCCCCTTGGCACACCGGGTGCTACAAACCTCTTGCGGATTGCTTCTGTCTGTGAAGATGGGACAAAGGCGGTTTAACGAGAACTTGTTAGCGTGATGCTTTTTTATGAGCGTCCAAATACCCCCCCATTATTGCCTTATCGCCCATTGTGGCAACAGCGCGGCGCTTGGCTTTAATTTGGGGGCTTCTCTTCGTGTAGTTGCGCAAGATGCACGAGATTTGGAAGAGAGGGTTGAACGTGCGGCCGCCCTTGCTTTTCAAGAAGGCTTTTGCCAAGGAGGAGATTCGTTCTTGAATGGGTTATGGAATGTGAATGGGTAAAGACCGATAAAAAGAGTGGAATGGTTCATGATGCCCATTGCTCTGTTGTTGAAATGAGTGGCAAACTTGCTTCTCCATTGGAACGGTTTCAAAGGGTTTTTATTGTGAATTGAGAAACAATGAAAATTGTTAAAAACCTTCCAAAATTGGAAATAAGAAAAACTGAAGAGTCTGATGAAGTATGCTTGCTCATAATATCTTTTCTCTTATGAAAATGATGCGATGGTTCGTGAGAGATCGGGGTCTTGTGATAGCAGCTTTTCCCCTTGGTGCTCCCCGTGCTACAAATCTCTTGCGTGCTGTTTTCTGTCTTTTATGATGGAAAAAAGTTGTTTAAATGTTTGTGCACAATGCTCTGCGCTCCTTGGAGGAGATCCTCTATGGGATAAGCTCTTTGATGTGCTTTTAGTGTTTTATGCTGGAAGCAATACTATGGCTTTATCTGCTTATTGCTGTTGCAATTTGCACGATTCTTTTCCACTCATGTCTCTGGTCACTTTAAGAACTGATGGGCTTTTATGAATTTTCTTGTTCTTGAACACCAAGAGTGTTTTGGTCATCTTGAAGCAATTGATTGGTAAGTTTTTCAATGCGCTCCGTTGTATCTCGCATAATTTTTCCCATAGTGCGATCTCTTTCATTATGGAGGCGTAAAAGAGCTTCATAATCTTCTTGTAGTTTTCTATTTTCTCGTTTTATTTCCTCCATTTCATCAAGTATCATAATACCAGCCATAACCGATAAACGGTGGTCACCGATTTCACCAAAATTGGTCTTCAGATGGGTGATATATTGATCTAATCGAGCTGCAAGCTCAATGAGATGTTGTTCTTGTCCTTTATCGCAAGCCATGCGATAAACTTTACCATCAATGGTAACGGAAACTGTTTCCATACGTTCAAACCTTTATCTATCAATGACAACACGAATCGTTTCCATCGCTTTAATTAAACGTTTAGAAACTTCTTTATTGACCGCCTCTAGTCGTTCAACTTGGGCTTCGGCTTTATCAAGCGCTTGGGCAAGATGACTACGATCAGCATTCATGCGCTGAATTTCCTCTTCCCATTCGTTGGTTTTATCAATAACAGCATTGCGGTTTATAATGGTGATCTCTAAGGTTCTTAGTGCTTTTTCTAATCTCTCTAAAGCGTAGGGTAGAACCGTAGTTTCTTGGTTCATGATGCTTTCATCCTTTGGGTAATTGGATCCCTTATAGTTTTTATAAAAAACGAATCACTCGTTTTCTTCTCTTGCGTGAATTTCATTTTTAAATATGTAGGACATTTTAGCAAGCAAAGCAGGGAAGTTCTGTTAATTAAAAGCTGGATTTTTTGAGAGTATTGGCATAAATGGTATGGGTATCAAGAGGCGTGAGAGAAATGTTATGCGTGTCACTGAAGTGGTAAAGAAATCTCAAGCTGGTGATGAGAAGAAAGAGTTTTTCTCAAAAATTTAAGAGAATTAAAAGAGCAAAAATATAACCTATTTAAGGAAATGGTCTATTATTCATGACAAATACCGAACAACAAAATCAGATGGCCAATGCTATCCGTTTTCTTGCAATTGACGCGATTGAAAAAGCAAATTCTGGTCATCCTGGTTTGCCAATGGGGGCGGCTGATATTGCTACCGTTCTTTATACCAAGTTCTTTGCTCATGATCCTAAAAACCCTCATTGGCCAAACCGTGATCGTTTCGTGTTGTCTGCTGGCCATGGCTCTATGTTACTTTATGCTTTGCTGTATCTTTCTGGTTATGAAGATATCTGCCTTGAAGATCTGAAAAACTTTCGCCAACTAGGGTCAAAGCTTGCTGGGCATCCAGAATATGGGCATGCGGCTGGAGTTGAAACAACGACGGGGCCTCTTGGACAGGGATTGGCAAATGCCGTGGGAATGGCACTTGGTGAGCGTTTGCAAAATGCACGTTTTGGCGATCTTATCAACCATTATACTTATGCGTTGGTTGGTGATGGGTGCCTCATGGAAGGGATTTCTCAAGAAGCACTTTCCCTTGCCGGCCATTTAAAACTTAATAAGCTTATCGTGTTGTGGGACGATAATAATATTTCCATCGATGGAGCAATTTCTCTTGCTGAGAGTACAGATCAGATGGCACGTTTTAAAGCTTCTGGGTGGAATGTACACAAAGTTGATGGACATGATCAAGCAGCAATTGCGCGGGCTCTTGAAGCCGCACGCGATTCTGATAAACCAACCTTAATTGCTTGTAAAACAACCATTGGTTTTGGAGCACCAACTAAAGCAGGGACCAGTAAAGTTCATGGTTCTCCGTTGGGGGCACGAGAAATTGCTGAAACCCGTATCGCTTTGGGATGGGAGGCAGAGCCTTTCGTTATTCCAGCCGATATTCTCGATAATTGGCGCTTGGCTGGTCTTAATGCTGCTAAAAGGCGGCAAAGGTGGGAAGAAAAATTTGCCGATCTTCCTGTCGAAGAACGGCTCGAATTTGAAAGGTTGATGCGGGGCGATCTGTTAAGCGGATTCGATGGGGCTATTGATGCTTATAAACAGCAACTCGTTGAAGAGCGTCCTGTTGTTGCTACCCGTAAAGCTTCAGAGATGGCTCTTGAAGTTATTAATGAGGTTGTTACTGAGACTATTGGTGGTTCGGCTGATTTAACAGGGTCCAATAATACAAAGACAAGTCAGATGGAAAGCATTTCTGCTGAAGATTTTTCAGGGCGTTATCTCCATTATGGAATTCGTGAACATGCCATGGGTGCTGTGATGAATGGTCTTGCTCTTCATGGGGGCTTTATTCCTTATGGTGGAAGCTTTTTATGCTTTTCTGATTATATGCGCCCTGCTATGCGACTCTCATCTTTGATGGGATTGCGGGTCATTTATGTCATGACCCATGATTCCATTGGTCTTGGTGAGGATGGTCCAACCCATCAACCCGTGGAGCATTTGGCTTCCTTGCGGGCAATGCCTAATCATCTTGTTTTCCGCCCTGCTGATGCTATGGAAACAGTGGAATGCTGGCAATTGGCTTTGAAAGCACGAAAAACACCTTCTACTTTGGCTTTGAGCCGACAAAATTTACCCCTCTTGCGTCAAGAGTATGAAGAAGAAAATCTTTGTATGCTTGGTGCTTATGAATTGTTGACTGCAAGTGATGATGCGAAAGTAACATTGTTTGCTTCCGGATCAGAATTACAAATTGCTGTAAAAGCCCATGCTCTCTTAGAAGAAAAAGGAATCCCAACGCGTGTTGTTTCCGTGCCTTGTTTTGAACTCTTTGCTCAGCAATCTCTCTCCTATCAGAATGCTCTTATTGGAGAGGCACCAGTTAAAATTGCCATTGAAGCTGCTGTTCGCCAAGGATGGGACCGTTTTATTGGATGTGATGGGGTGTTTATCGGTATGGAGGGCTTTGGCGCAAGCGGAACAATTGATGCGCTTTATGCACATTTCAATATCACTTGTGAGAATGTGGTTGCTACTGTTGAAAAAGAGCTTGAAAAGATCGATAAGGAAAATGTGAAAGGATGATTCACAGGGCAATGGATGGGGTTGATGAGAGTGAGTGCAAAATATTACACTCATTTTTGTGGATTTTGTGATTGATCAAGATGTTGAAGGTGTGGCTGCTCATCATTTGGGATTATTGGAAAGAATGCCCATTTGTTGCACTAAAAGATCGATAAGGAAAATGTGGAATGACTGTTCGTGTAGCAATTAATGGGTTTGGTCGTATTGGGCGTAATATCTTGCGTGCCATTGTGGAAAGTGGCCGAAAAGATATTGAAGTTGTGGCTATTAATGATTTGGGATCGGTGGAAACCAATGCCCATTTGTTGCGCTATGATTCAGTGCATGGACGTTTCCCTGGTTGCGTTAAGGTTGTTGGTGATGCTCTTGATGTTGAAGGTCGTGTGATAAAGGTGTTGGCAGAGCGTGATCCAGCACAATTGCCTTGGAAAGCTCTGGGGATCGATATCGCTTTGGAATGTACAGGGCTTTTTACCGCACGTGACAAAGCAAGTGCGCACTTAGAAGCTGGGGCAAAGCGTGTTCTTGTTTCTGCTCCTTCTGAAGGAGCAGATCTTACCGTGGTCTATGGCGTTAATCACCAGTCTTTGAAGAAAGAGCACCTCGTTGTTTCCAATGCTTCTTGTACAACCAATTGCTTGGCGCCTGTTGCGCAAGTTTTGCACAACACGGTGGGGATTGAAAAGGGCTTTATGACGACAATTCATTCTTATACAGGTGATCAACCTGTGTTGGATACAATGCATCGTGATCTTTATCGTGCCCGTGCGGCAGCTCTTTCGATGATCCCTACCTCAACAGGGGCTGCCAAAGCTGTGGGGCTGGTTTTACCAGAATTAAAAGGGTTGCTTGATGGGGTGTCAATTCGTGTGCCAACCCCTAATGTTTCCGTGGTTGATTTGACATTTACCGCTAAGCGTTCCACAACCGTTGAAGAAATTAATACGGCTATTGCCATTGCTGCACAAGGTTCCCTCAAGGGAATTTTAGACACGACAGAGGAAAAGCTTGTCAGCTGTGATTTTAATCATAATCCACATTCAGCTATTTTCCACAATGATCAAACGAAGGTGATTGATGGTCAGCTTTGTCGTGTGCTGGTTTGGTACGATAACGAATGGGGGTTTTCAAACCGCATGAGTGATACAGCCGTCGCTTTTGCTAAAACAATATAAGAGGATCTTTAGATCCTCTTTTTTTATAAAAGGAAAATTTTATAAGAGTCTTGAAGCATAGTCTTTTTGAAAAAACAGGAGAGATTATCCCTCGTTAAAGATTATTCTTTGTGCGTTAAAAAAATGTTGTCTGAGGTGATGAGGGTGGTATCTTTTCACGCGATGGGTAATTTTTTAAACTGCATGAAAGAGCAGGGGTTGCAAGAGTTAAGACTTGAATGCGGTAGAGCTTGAGAAAATAAAAGATGCTAATCCCTTTGTATAAAATAAAGTGGATGAAGAGAAAGTTAAGCCGGTGCGTTTTTGGTTGAAACAACGATAAGTGAAGAGGAAGCTGTGATGGATTTTCGTACACTTGATGATGTTGATGTCGCTGGGAAACGCGTTCTTGTGCGGGTCGATTTTAACGTACCTATGGCTAAGGGGAAGGTTTGTGATCAGACACGTCTCAAACGACATAAAGAGACACTGGTTGAATTGCAAAGACGTGGTGCTAAGATTATTCTTCTTTCCCATTGTGGGCGCCCCAAGGGAAAGGTGGAACCAGAATTCTCTCTATACCCTGTTGTCGAAGCGCTGGAGAAAATAATTGGTCAGCCGGTCGCTTTTGCTTCAGATTGTCTTGGTCCATCAGCGCAGATGGCAATTGAGTCCTTGCAAGATGGTGGGATTTTGCTCCTTGAAAATGTACGCTTTTATTCAGGAGAAGAAAAAAACGATTGTTCGTTCGCTGAAGCTTTAGCACAGCATGGTGATCTCTATGTGAATGATGCTTTTTCAGTCTCTCATCGTGCCCATGCTTCGGTGGAGGGAATAACGCATTTATTACCTTCCTATGCAGGACGTTCTTTGCAAAGTGAATTGCAGGCTTTAGAAAAAGGCCTTGGTCATCCAGCCCGTCCAGTGGTTGCACTTGTTGGAGGCGCAAAGGTTTCTAGTAAGCTTTTTGTCCTTAATCATTTGGTGGAAAAGGTCAATCATTTGGTGATTGGTGGTGGTATGGCCAACAGTTTTTTAGCAGCACAAGGCGTGCATGTTGGAAAATCACTGTGTGAACATGCCCTCATGGAAACGGTTAAAAAAATTGTTGAAAAAGCACAACAATGCCAATGCACAATTCTACTTCCCGTGGATGCAATCGTTGGATTTCGCTTTGAAAAAAATGCGCCACATCGTCTTTATGATCTTAGTGATATCCCTGAGGAGGGCATGATTCTCGATATTGGGACACGTTCCATTGCGCATATCAATGCTGTGATTGATGAAGCGGCTACCTTGGTGTGGAATGGACCGCTTGGGGTTTTTGAAATGCCCCCCTTTGATCAAGGCACGATTGCCGTTGCACGTCATGCAGCACAACGGAGTGTGGCAGGGAAATTGGTTTCCATTGCTGGAGGAGGAGATACGGTTTTTGCACTCAATCATGCTGGTGTTGCGGATGATTTTACTTATCTTTCGACAGCTGGAGGTGCTTTTTTAGAGTGGATGGAAGGGAAAATCCTTCCTGGTATCCTTGCCCTTATGCAGGCTTAAAGGGGTTGTGTGAACGAAAAATTTAAATTGTATATCGGTTAGGAGCAGTGGTCATGCTGCTCAGTTTTGAAAATGAAGAGAGAAGAATGAGGAATGTTTTATGAAGGAACGTCTTGAAGATATCGCACTTGCTCTGGTGAGTACGGGTAAGGGGATTTTGGCTGCCGATGAAAGTACGGCAACAATTGGAAAGCGTTTTGCAAGCATTGGTGTTGAATCCAATGAGGATAATCGTCGTGCTTATCGTGAGATGCTTTTTAGCGCAAAAGAAGCCATGGAAAGCGCGATCTCTGGTGTTATCTTATTTGATGAAACCATTCGTCAAAAAGCATCGTCTGGGCAAATGTTGACAGATCTTATTTGTGAGGCAGGTGCTCTACCCGGTATTAAGGTTGATAGTGGGGCGAAACCCTTGGCAGCTTTTCCTCACGAAACAATTACAGAAGGATTGGATGGTCTGCGTGAGCGTTTAAAAGACTATTATGCCTTAGGAGCACGTTTTGCTAAATGGCGGGCGGTCATTGCAATTGATGCACATACACTGCCAACAAGAGGGGCAATAAGGCAAAATGCACAAGCTCTCGCGCGCTATGCTGCTTTGTGTCAGGAAGCCGGACTTGTGCCGATCGTTGAACCGGAAGTACTGATGGATGGGGTCTCATGTCAGCATTCTATTGCGCGCTGCTTTGAGGTAACACATGCTGTCTTACAGGCGGTGTTTAAAGAATTGTTTGAGGCACGGGTTGTCTTGGAGGGTATGATTTTAAAACCCAATATGGTGATTGATGGAAAAGAGGCACGCCATGCTTCTATTGAAGAAGTAGCGGAAAAAACGGTGCAGGTTCTTAAACAAACTGTTCCTGCTGCTGTTCCAGGAATTGCTTTTCTCTCTGGAGGGCAGTCTGATCAGGAAGCAACGGCGCATTTGTCGGCTATGAATGCTTTGGGTGTGTTGCCTTGGAAATTGACCTTTTCTTATGGACGGGCTTTGCAAGCTGCTGCCCTAAAGGCATGGGGTGGAAAAGTTGAAAATCTTGCTGCTGCACAAAAAGCCTTTTATCATCGGGCGCGAATGAACCATTTGGCTGCTTTGGGGCAATGGACAAAAGAGCATGAGCACTCTTGTGCTTGAAGAATAAGTTCTGTGCTTGAATGCGGGGGGACTTTGTATATTTGGGCGTGATTTATGAGACCCTCATCATGATAAAAATGATGGGGGACGTGTTGATTTTGAAAGTTTTCTCAGAGAATTTTTCTAGGCATTTTTAATGTCGTTATGGGGGCTGTCGAGAGATATGATTGGGGAAGGGAAGAGTTTTCTTTAAAGTCAATTTATCAATGAGCGGCATCATGGCAATGTATTGATTTATAATGATATATCGTTATTCCTATTGAATTAGAATCCTGAAGACCCTAAGATTCTCTCATTTCAATCCTATTTATGATGAATCAAAGCAAATTCTTCCCTTGTCCGTTACAAGTGGGGTTTCCGTGTGGATAAAAAACTCTAAAGAAAAGAGTAAAAATGTTTCTTATGAAACGTCTGAATAGTGAGAGCTGTTGCATCGGTGGGGGATTGTTCCGTGAGGCGCGTTATTGCTTTTTAAGGGGAGATCTAGAAGTTATTATCATCTTGAAAAATTTGCTCTTATGGTCTTTTTCTTCTTTATGCTACCATTGTTGATCATCAGAACGAGTCATTCGATTACAGTTTTTTAGTGAAAATTTATAAAGTTTTCTTGCCTTTTGTGGTGCTATTATTATCAATAACTCATTTTATAGGGTTGTATCTTGAAAATGGGGGGGCTGTGAACGGTATATCTGCTGAGAAGATAAACAGCGAAGAAAAAAATCCAGACGCAAAACAGAGCCTTTTTTTAAAAATAATGCGAAAAACGCTCAAGATAATGCGTATAATATTAGTGTGGATATTTAAAATAATACGGAGAATATTAGCTTTTCTCTTAAGACAACTGCTTTTTATCATTTTTTTTATCATGTTATTATTTCGTGGACCAATTCATGCTGCACTAAATTTCTTTGCGGGTGGTTTTTTTTTGACGTGCTTATTTTTTATTTTTGGATATTACTTAGAACGCCGTGACGCAACAGCAGATCATGCCGGTATATCGCTTACATTAATAACAGCGATTGGCGAAGGCGTTATGTCTGTTTTCTGCATGTATGCGAGTTGGGGGTATGACGCTCTCTTACTCCGTTTAGTACCGCCTGGATATGAGCTTAAACTCTTTGACTAAATTGAGGAGCTTACTTTCGTTTGCACGTGGCTTTATTAAAAATGAAAGGCTTTTTGCTTTTCAAAAGTTTATGAATGTTCACTAAAGTGATGCTCTCAGATCGATGCTTTATGAAGTGATTAATAGGCTATGGTTTTGAAGATTGAAGAACCCCTTACAGTGCGGTACCCTCCTTGCTTCAGAAGAAAACGGCTTATCCCCTTTTTATGGGGTTGCGAAATCATGCTATAAAGGGGATGATCGTGGTTTCTCAAGGGCTCTTTGAGAATGCGTTATAGAGAAAAAATATCTGATTTTTCTCTATAGGGAATAAAGTTTCATTCTATCGTGTAATGATATGCAATAGAAACAATTATAATGATAGGATTAAAGATAAAGGGCAAAGCCTTTTACAAGGCTGAGATGATAAAAGGAGTTTAAATCCTCTCTGTTTAAAAACTACAATGGAGGGGGCTCTTGATGTCGCTCTATCACTCAATGGTTTTGAATGACCGGTCCCTTTAATTTTATCCGTTAAAAGCTGATCTTGAAGGCTGTTGGTTAATGAGTGTAAAGGGAAATTTGTACAGAATGTATGATCATTGTTTGCGGATGTTTTTAGCTGGTTCATTATAAAATTATGTCGTTCGTAAGGTACACAAAAGCTGTAAGAAGCTAAAAGATATTAAAGGATTTTTGTTTTTTCATTATACTATGGGGTATTATAGGAGGGGGATGTCACATGTTTCTAAAAAGTTTCGGTTACCATCTTTACCATCTCCTTTTAGTTCAGATTTACGAATTTCAAAAGTATCTAAAGCGATATCTTTTAGATAATGGAGATTACGCATTGCCTCACACTTTTGTTTGTCACGTTCTTTAATAGAGTCACGACCCTCATGCAAAACAGAATACCCTTGTGTTGCACATTCATGGGCTTTTTAAAGAGATATCTCTTAAAGCCGCCAAACCCATTTCACGACAGCGCCCGTGAACGGTATAGCGTAAAAGCCATAGAGCACCACCATCTTTACACTTGTAAAGGTACAAGCCGAGCCCCATCATATTCTTTACTAGCCCCCAATGTTGCGACAGCCTTTGCGACGATTCATAAGAGGCATTTTTACTTCTTTCTTTAGAGTTTTTTACCCACACGATACCCCGCTTATGGTGTGCAAGTAAGTGACTTTAATTGATATAAAATGAAATGATTTGAGATGAGAGAATCTTACAATATTCGGGGGTCTCGTTCAACAGGTAAAATGATGAATTATCGTTATAAATTAATATCTTGTACCCATTTAAAAGGGCATGAAAAGTTCTTATGGCTATCAAGAGAAAAGGTGATTGATATCATTGCTTTTCCCCTTTGGAAGATTGTATAAAACAATCTTTCTTTTTTAACATTCTTTTCATGGTTAAAAATGGACTGGCTTCTTGCTATGAGCAATTGTTCTCTGCGCGTTTTGGGGTCTTTTAATGAAAAGAAAATATTTACAGGGTCAATACCAATATATGCTAAGAAACCTAAACGATTTTTGGCTGGAGAGAGCCACCCACCGCGATCTCTGAGGGGTTGAGATCTTTTTGTGGGTGCATTGTTCTCTCATATTTTGAGGGGGCTTTTTGCTTTTCGCATCGT
Source organism: Bartonella sp. P12B (assembly GCF_055796185.1). Lineage (NCBI taxonomy): Bacteria > Pseudomonadati > Pseudomonadota > Alphaproteobacteria > Hyphomicrobiales > Bartonellaceae > Bartonella > Bartonella sp. P12B. The sequence goes on from NZ_JBTTDI010000001.1 coordinate 365,855, forward strand.
TGCGGTTTATACTACTCTCATTAGCTTTTTGTCTCTTGAGAGAGCTTTTAATAAACTGTTAACTGTAAAAGTTCTAGAAATACATTCTTCTCGAAGTTTATAACAGACTTAACCCTTTAAAGAACCAAGCACCCTAAGAAAGTTTTTGAATCGTTCACAATCAAACGAAGGCTTTTATAAGCCAAGACTGCCGAAACGATTTTTGAATTTAGAGACACGACCACCGCGGTCTACGAGGGTTTGAGATCCACCTGTCCAAGCGGGATGGGTTCTTGGATCAATATCGAGATTAAGGACATCACCTTCTTTTCCCCAAGTGGAGCGTGTCGTATATTGGGTGCCATCCGTCATAACAACGGTAATCCTGTGATAGTCTGGATGAATGTTCGTTTTCATGGGGCAAACCTTTTACGTTTATAAAATGAAATGGCACTTTTTCACTTTTTAAGTGCGTTTCTATTTTCTTTTTGATAAGTTGATTAAGTACTTCTCCTATAACTGAGCACGCATCAAAAAACAAGTGTTCAAGATACATCCATTGCATCAAGTGTTATAGATAACGTTATTAAGTGAGCGAAATCCTATGAATTTTTTCAATCATTCAGAAAAATCTGTAAAACCCTCCACATCGAAGCCTTCATTGTCTTCGCTTGCAACGTTTAGTCCTTATTTTGTGCGCTATCGTTGGTTGTTTATCTTTGCTTTTCTTGCTTTGACGGTTGCTGCTCTTGTCACATTAGCCTTGCCTGTTTCTATCGGAAAAATGTTTGATCATGGTTTTTCTACTTCAAGCCATGGTCATATCAATTTTTATTTTTTTATTTTATTTGTCTTAGCTTTGATTCTGGCACTTGCTTCTGCTTGCCGCTATTATTGTGTCATCACCTTGGGAGAACGCATTGTTGCCGATTTACGGCGTGATGTTTTTGTCCATATTATGAAACTTTCCTCTGATTTTTTTGATCAATCTCATTCTGGTGAACTTGTTTCAAGGCTGCTTACCGATACAACGCAAATAAAATTAGCCGTTGGCTCAACTGCTTCTACCGCTTTACGCCATCTGATTGTGATAATCGGCGCAATCGTGATGATGGTGATCACCAATGCTAAATTATCGGCGCTGGTGCTACTTGCTATTCCCTTTGTTGCTATTCCATTGGTTGTTTTTGGGCGCAAAGTTCGTACACGCACACGTGCGGCGCAAGATCGTGTCGCTGATGCTAATGCTTTGGCAACGGAACAGATCAGTGCTATTCGTACTGTACAGTCCTTTACTGCTGAGAAACTCGTTGCGACACGTTTTTCAAAGTTGATTGAACGTGCTTTTCAGACAGCACGGGCTTCTGTAATCTTGCGTTCCTTTTTTACTGGTTTTGCGATTTTTCTGGTTTTTAGTAGTGTGGTTGCTGTTTTATGGATTGGCTCACGAGATGTTTTGAATGGTGTCATGACGGCAGGAACTTTAGGTCAATTTGTTCTCTATGCCGTTTTTGGAGCGACTACTTTTGCACAATTATCGGAATTGGGCGCAGAACTCATACAAGCGGCAGGGGCTGCTGAACGGCTTGCTGAATTGTTAGCAGAACAGCCCACCATTGCAACGCCAAAAGTTCCGCTACCATTGGCACAGCCTGTGCAAGGAGCAGTTGTTTTTGATCAAGTGGATTTTAGTTATTTTTCTAGACCACAGGAAAAGATTTTGCGCTCTCTTTCCTTTTCTATCAAAGCGGGAGAAACGGTTGCTTTTGTTGGTGCTTCTGGGGCGGGTAAAAGCACACTTTTTTCTTTAATCCTTCGTTTTTATGATCCAATAAACGGAAAAATCCGCTTTGATGGTGTGGACATAAACCGCCTTTCTCTTCAAGATTTACGAAGCTCAATTTCTTATGTTCCGCAGGAGGTTGCTATTTTTGACGGCACATTGCGCGATAATATTGCTTTTGGTACTGAAAATATCCATGAAGAGCAAATTATTGCTGCTGCTAAAGCTGCCAATGCACTCGAGTTTATTGAAGCGTTACAAAAAGGTTTTGATACCCAAGTGGGAGAGCGCGGTATTATGCTTTCTGGTGGGCAAAAACAACGTATTGGTATTGCTCGGGCGATTTTAAGAAACGCACCCCTGTTGCTGCTAGATGAAGCAACTTCAGCTTTAGATGCCAATAGTGAAAAATTGGTACAAGAAGCTTTAGAGGGATTGATGCAAAATCGTACAACCTTGGTCATTGCACACCGCTTAGCAACGATTTTGAAAGCAGATCGCATCTTGGTGATGGATAAGGGTGTGATCGTTGAAGAAGGGACACATACACAACTTGTTGCAAAAAATGGGGTCTATGCGCACCTAGCGAAACTGCAATTTGCACACGAATAAGTTTTCTTATTAAGATCAGCTTTTATCGTTTTACTGCTGCTGTTCTCTTGCGGCTTGAGGAGGGGGCTGTTGTTGGGAAAATCCATCGTTCGGTAATAAAACATGCCTTTTCCGGATTTGAGAAGCTCAGAATGTCTTCTTGAGATGTGTCCAGCTTATCTAGCGGTATTGTTAAATACAATTTGTTGTAATAATACTTGTGTGGAAATCTATATTTTGTAATAATTAATTTATTAAATGGAATATTTAGATTTTTGAAACTCTAAATAATACATATTGATAAAATAGTAAGAAATCAATTAAACAGTTCTACTCATGATTGACTCACGAAAAAGCAGACAAAAACAATGAGCGATGCTGTCATACTTGTTGTAGGAATATTCTTATTCGTATTCGGACTATTTTCAATAGTGGGCATAGTCTATTCCATTTTTGAGAACGTGAAGAGAATTTGGAATACAGAATTCAAAAGTATAATTTTATGCATTATTATTAGCAGTATGCTTTGGTATTATGACGTTTTTATGAAGATACCGTTAAGTCTACTGATTATAGCATTTTGTATAGAGAATTTAACGTCCATATTCGCAAATGATCATAAAGGACAATTAAATGAATCTCTGAAAAATCGAGAGTGTACTGTTTATCGAGCGATTATTGCACAATGTGAAGAAAGGCTTTATGAAAAAACTCGAAAAATACCGCAAATATGGATTGAACAATGGGATGAGGAAGCAAAACAGTGGGAAAGGGATGTTCTTGAGATAAAAAATCCTAGGCATATTGCAAAAGCGAGTAGACAGCAACCTTCCCTGATAAAGGAGATTTGCGCGCAAGGATATGCGGATACATTTTTTCTTTATGAGCGGGCGCTGAAAACAGAATTCACTTCTGAGCACATGGAAAGAATAAATGAATTAATTTCAACTTTTGAAGAAATTTATTGTGAAGTTGTGCCATGGATGAAGGAGAATGGCATAATTGTTGAAAAATTGATAGATCTCTTTACGGAAACAAAACAACCTAAGCCTACGATCCTGTTGTTGCATTGGTGGTTATATATGGTTGATGGTATGATTACCGTGATGTGCGAAGAGGATTCACAAGAGGAGGATTCAGGGCTCTATGATCATTTAGCCTCTATGGGTGTCTATTTTACATATAGACCTGAAGATACAGAATATGAAACGGTAAAAGAAATATTGCAAAGCTATTGTTCTATGCCTCATCAGTACAAAAGAATATGCAATTGTAAAATAGAGCTTGTACCATTATTGTATGACATTTCCGGTAGTTATACAGCAGCAAGAGAAACTTTTATCTATTATAAGGAACTTATTAAGACAGTAAAAGAGGGCTATGTTTCTTTTTCTGAAAATTATGGGTATTCTTATTCAGAGATTACAATTAAAATGAATGAATATAAGGAGAAAGATAAAGATAAGATAAGACGCCTTTGCATTGATCAGAAAACTCCAACATTTGAAGAAGCTTACAAATTAGGCGTCATGGAATGGATGAGGGATGCAAGTGAGAAATGTGGTCATCCGTTAGTCTTTTGGTCTAGGCTCGTAAGAATAGAAAATTTGAGAAAAAGGCTACAAATCATTTTCGGTGATGAGAAGGTAAAGGCACTGGAAGAGGCTATCGAAAAAGAGCAAGAAAAGTTGACCAGTAAAATGAATGCAGCGATTTTTGAAAATAAAGATTTTCATTATTACAAATCCCTTGAATATTTGATAGGATATCTTCAATGATACTGTTGTGGGGAAGGGCTCTATAAGGTTGTTGGGGCGTTTGTAACGTGTTTTTATAAGAAATCGTGAGTAGCACTGAGAGGAAAATGTCAGTGAAGTTGTAAAATGTGCATGGCGGGGTTTTCTATTACAAGAGGGTGTTCTATGTCGTAAGAGGATGCACTGAGAGTGCTTCGTTGCCTCAAGCGCAGTTTTATCAGCTGGGAGGATGAAATTCTTTTAAATCTATTGTGTCAAACTGTTGGGATTGAAAGGGGGAAAATATTATTATGGAAAGTATAGGATAGAGGGCTCCAATAGCTGAAAGAGAAATGCTTTTTTGAAGGTGTTTTTTTCATTGAATAGCAATGCATTTATTGTTTGTGGTGATGGTTTTATAAATGCTCAAAGAGTGAGAGCAGTTTATTCTTGCGGGTTTTGGTTGAGGGTGATGCTCTTAAAGGGGGCTTTTAAGAATATTGTTTTGCGGTTTAAATGCCTTTTTTAAGCGTTTCTTCTAATTTGGTGCGGATGCGTTCATTGCCGGCGATGATATTTTTTTTGCGAAAGATAGCGTCGCCCCCTTCTTTGTCGGTGACAAAACCACCGGCTTCACGCACCATTAGTATTCCAGCGGCCATATCCCAAATTTGTAGATTGTCTTCCCAAAATCCATCGGTTCTTCCAGCAGCAACATACGCTAAATCAAGAGCTGCGGCTCCAAAACGACGAAGTCCCGCAACTTCTGCCATTACATTGCGCAATTCAATCAGATAGGCTCCATGATCGGAACGACCCAAATGGGGCATGCCTGTGGCAATAACGCAATCTTCTAATTTTTTGCGTGCTGAAACGCGACAGCGCCGGTCGTTAAAAAAAGCACCACTCCCGCGTTCAGCGGTGAAAAGTTCATCACTGACAGGATTGTAAATAACACCAGCAACGATTTTTCCTTGACTTTCTAAGGCAATGGAAACAGCAAAAAAAGGAATACCGTGGAGAAAATTTGTCGTGCCATCTAAGGGGTCAATAATGAAACGGTGTTGTGAATCTTCGCCAATGATTTCTTCAGATTCTTCCATCAGGAAGCCAAAGGTTGGCCGTGCTTTGCTCAATTCATTGAAAATAATTTTTTCAGCTTTACGATCGGCTTGGCTTACGTAATCTGCTGGTCCTTTCAAAGACACTTGTAAATTTTGTACTTCACCATAATCACGCACCAATGAGCGTCCAGCTTTCATTGCGGCTTGCACCATGACATTCATGACTGCAGAATGGGCCATCTTTTCTTCCTTTATTGCTTATTTTTCATTTGCACGACGCAAATAAATCAATTCATTGGTGTCAACAATGATACGTTCGCCGGCATTAATAAAAGGTGGCACAAGAATCCGCATACCATTTTCAAGAACAGCAGGCTTATAAGAGGAGGTGACTGTTTGCCCTTTAATGGCTGGATCTGCTTCTGCTATTGTCACGGTGACTTGATCAGGAAGCGATATGCCAATAGGCTTTTCTTGATAAAGCTCAACGGTGACAGTCATGCCATCTTGTAGAAAAGCGGCGCGCTCGCCAACAAAATCTTTTTGCAGTTCAAGTTGTTCGTAAGATTGGGAATCCATAAAAACCAAAGCATCCCCTTGTTCATAAAGAAAAGTAAAATCCTTTTGTTCAAGACGTACCCGTTCAACCGTTTCGGCGGCACGAAAGCGTTCATTGAGTTTTGTGCCATCGATCAAATTTTTCATTTCAACTTGATTAAATGCACCACCTTTTCCTGGTTTTACAGCATTGCATTTAACAGCGACCCATAAGCTTCCTTGATGCTCAATTACATTGCCAGGGCGAATTTCGTTGCCATTAATTTTCATTGTTTCTATCCAATTCTCTTGCTTAGAGCTCTCTTTTTGTCTTTAAACCAATGCTTCTTGTTGTTTTGACAGTGAGCTCTTTTGTCGTTTTTGTGATAAGATCCCCTTTTGTCCTTGCGGTAGGTTCTCTGAAAGTCTTTGTGGTACACTCTTTCATTGCTCTCGCGGTAGGCTTTTGCATGATCTTTATAGAAAGAAAAGCTGAGAGCGTACCAAAAAGACCTTTATGAATTCTTGCTTTCCAGCTCTTTGCAAGACCATAAAAAGTGCTCAGACGCAAGTCCTTTAAAAAATTGCACAAAATTTTTTGGGGATTTTGATACAAATTCTTAGAGATTTGAGGAAATTTTTGCCGCATTCTCTCTCTTTTTGAAGGAAAGAAGAGCATTGTTTTCAAGTGTTTTTTAAAAAATGGGCAGGAGCTTTATGGCTTCTTTGTGTGCTTTTTCCAATTGTGCATCGTTCATTCCTTCAAGCATTATTTCAAGATCAGGTGCTTGCATTTTCGCTTGTTTTGCAACCATATACCATGCCGCCGCCATTATCATATCGCCTTTTGTGCCCATCCCATCTCGGTAGAGTCTGGCAAGGGAAATTTGTGCTGATGGGACCATATTGTTGGCATTGCTTAGAAGTAATTGAAAAGCGCGTTGAAAGTCTGTTTCTCCTCCACGCCCTTCTATAAGCCATTTGGCTAACAGAAGCTGTGCTGGTGTGTGTTTGTTTTGAGCCGCTGTTTCCATGAGTTTGCGTGCATTGCGATCATCCCTTGGCCGTGTTAACGTTCCAGAGGCAAGAATTTTTGCTGCCGCAAAGGCAGCTTCAGCATCACCAAGGGCGGCACCTTTTAAAAACCATTTTAATGCTTGCTCATTTGCTTCATCTTCGCGGCTTTGTGAAGAGACACCTGCAAGAACCTGCTTTTCACGCGAGGCTTTGTAAAGAAGCAATTGCCCATAATAATAATAGGCTTCTTTTACACCGGCCTCTACAGCTTTTTTAATGAATTTTTCTCCAAGCTCTTGATTTTGTGTAGTGAAATTGCCATCAAATAACATAAGGCCGTAGCGTAATTGCGCTTGTGGTTCGCCTTGTTTTGCGGCACGTCCAAACCACAAAGCAGCACGCGCTCCATCAACAGGAATGGCACATCCTTCCATATAAATTCGGGCAAGAAGTGTTTGGGCAAAAGGATCATTTTTTTCTGCACGTCTTAATGCTTCACGAAAAGCTTTTAAATAATAGCCTTGAACGTAATAGTCGTAGGCTTGATCATATTGTCCTGCTTGTAAGGGTTGGAAAGCTTGGTCTTTGTTTGTCGCTTCTTGAATGGTATTGAAAGAACGTTCAAGCTCTGAGGATTCTTCAGCAATGACAGCGGAACTTTCAACAATGGTTGCAAAGCACATCACACTCAGAATGGACAGCGTAGCGCTTCTTTTTATTATGCCTTGCTTTATCATTAATGCTCTCTCCAGCAATAGAGAAAAGTTTTTACATTTTTTTTTCATCTTATCAAGTGTTGTCAAAGGATTCTTGTGGGTAAAGGGGATATCTGCAATGGCGATCAATAATGGCGATAAATTTATAGGTTGTTTAATCGTTGGTTGAAAGTTGTAAGTTTGCTTTGCGCTTAGTGAAATGGTTTTCTGCTTGGTAAAATCACTTCTTGCTTGAAAAATGCTGGGTTTTCCATTCTTTCTGCTCACCCTGTACGCATTGCGGGTGTGGAGGTGGTTTTTACCAGCATATATAGGTATTTTTGCCATAAATTCAAAATCTACTGAAAAGGACGGATGGTTTTAACCACTGAAAAAGATGAAAGGCTTTTTATCATTTTTCAAAAAAGCTTTGTTTTTGTGGTCAAGTTTTGATCAAGTCTTGTTTGGGATTATTTGGCTGCTCCATTTAATGTACTCATTTTTTCATGGAATGCTTATGAACAGAAAAGGGGGGCTTCTCATGATTTGAGAGGTAAATATTTGTTCTGCATTGCCTTAAGGTAAGGGCTGTCGCAACATTGGGAATTGGTAAAGAGTGTGATAGTGTTGGCTTGAGGCTGAAGATGGTCCTCAATGGATTTACTGTTAAATAATGAGATACATCGTTAGATAATGTGCTAAGTGCTATACCAGTATTTTTTCAATTTTTCACGTATAGCCTTTAGGAATATTAATTTATACTTCTTAATGAGGCTTCTTTTATAGCATCATTATTAGTCGTATTTTTCTAAAAGAAAGTGCCAATCATCTACGAATGTTGTTTGTTACCGGGAGCTAGGTACTAAAAGAGGACCGTATCAGGGTGCTCCCCTCTTTTATGAACAAACAACACTCATAGAAACCGGCGATTCGCATTATATCACAAGAAATTAATAATTTCTAAATATTTTTTTTGACGATAATTAATATTGAGAATGGTCTTGATAAAGAGGTAACAATTTATGAATGATATTTTTTTAGATGAAAATATCAACTGATATGATAAAAAAATATTTGAAAGATAGCACTATAGCTGCTTATAAATTGTCACGAAAAATTTTTAATAAAATTTCTTCATATATAACAGTCAAACTAAATACATGTACATTACCTGTTTTAGAATTCAATAAAATTTTATCTCATTTAAATTTAAATGTGGAAGATTTGACAAAGGAGTAAATTATAACCAATAAAATAGCAATATATGAAACCCTAGATGTTATAGATAATCGAATTTTTGAAAGGTTGTTTAAAGGGCTTCCAATAAATGATCTTTCTGCTGTAAATATGAATAAATATGAAATCTATAACAAAAGAGAATTAGAAGCTATAACTCTTTCAAGCGCTATAAAACAATTTAAAGCAACAAGATCTAATGAAGAATTTACTTGTAAAATAATGGGTTATATTGTTTCAGAAAATAAGTTTACAAAAGAAAACGATAAAAATAAAATATTCCTGCAAACAGTTGTTTATCTTTATTTAGATAATGATACTGTTATTTATATGACGGCTAAAACAGCATTAAAAAAATTTTTTAACATTATAAAAACTTTTGGGACACCAAGCAAAAATAATGGACTCGTCCTTTCTTTTATTCTTAAAAACAATGGGGATATATCATGGTATAAAGTAAAAATATTAGGTACCGGTAATGACTATGTACCGCCTGCACCACAACAAAACAATATGACAGTATAATAATGAACAAAGACCCTTCAGAAGAAGGGTCTTTTTTCAGTTTAGTTTAATCTATTACACAATTGGAGAATGTATAAAAAATCATTAGCATGGATAAATCATGCTAACGATCATCTCAACACAGCATAAGCTACTGAAACAATGGAAATTTTTGTGCTAAGTGAACCAGTTAATACTAAGAATGTTAGGAAGATTAGCAAAGAATTAAAAAAAATGGTAAGCGAAAAAAGAAAATTTTACAGTAAAATTAGTTAAATTTAACTAATCTCTCCCCAAGCAAGCACATCATTTTAATGTGACTCCTCAAAACGAAAAACAATTAGAAAACTTTAATAAATATTATACAAAATTAAAAAGATCTCTCGTTTTTAAAAATGGTAACATCTTCCCAATTATTACTGAAAAATTTCATAAAGCACAAAATAGAATTGTTAAAGATATGCTAAAAAGGCATTACATAAAAAAGCAGATCTCTATATAAAATATGACACTTTAGATAAGCCTGTTAAGAAAAATTGTAGTGGAATAACGCTTTCTTTTAAAAAAACTTATCAAAAAGAAAAAACCACAACATGGGCACAGGTTAATAGACAAAATGTTAGTAAAAAATATCACATCAATTTTTTAGAGGCTACAAAACATCTTGGTTACAATAGCTTTAGAAATTGGTTAATAGAACAGGGATCTGTTATGGCATATTATTTATATGCTCATAACTTTGACCATCGGAGAGTCTGAGGTAGGGGACCTTGATGTAGAGTTTCGGGGTTTTGCAACAGAAGTAGACATTCTTTCAGCTACCATAAATAGATTACACTGTATTGTATACACAACAAATAGAGACAATTACGTACCCGAATATAATGAGAAAATAAAAACACTTATTAAAGTTTTATTTGAAGAAATGAACGATGCTTCTGATTATTTCGATTTCGAATAAGATAATTAAAAATATTGCTGTTGATACTCTTTTAGAGAATAGGGAAAAATGCTCAAGATGTTATGGATTATGACGTTATAATGTTAAAAACTTTCCTTTTGATCAGAGATGAGTTGTAAAATTGCTCTTTGCTTTACGGAGTTCAGCACTCTGAAGCTTTTTAAAAGCAAGTATTCCTCTTTGCTCGAGATGATTTCATCATGATGGTATGGGGGCTCTTGCTTTGTTAAGAGATCTGCATAAAAAAAGGACAGGGGCACATTGAGTTTCTCAGCAATTTCCTTCAAACGCCCAGCGCTTACACGATTGAGGCCCGTTTCATATTTTTGAATTTGTTGTGCGCTTAACCCTAAGTGATTTCCTAGTTTTTTCTGAGATATTTTTAACATTTTTCGCCTAAAACGGATTTTTTTGCCGATAAAAATGTCGTTAAGAAGGTCTTTGCCTTGCATTTTACTTCCCCCACCGGGTGCGAGCGCCCTCGCATTGGTATTCCGGGAGCTTGAAAATACTGAGCTTAATCAGCCTTTTTGCTTTTAGTGCTTGACAGCACCTGGACATAGCAAAAACTCCCGGAATCCGGGAGATACTCACAAAGGAGTATCGATTTTAATGTATTAAGCTTTCGGGTTTTCAAGGCCCTATTGGTCGTTGCGTAGATGACCAAAACACCTTCCAAATAATAAAGTAATTTTAGGGGATTGCAATAGAAATGAAAAAGTTTCTGTCCTGTAGAGTTGTGTCATGAGAGCGACTTCTCAAGAGAGAGGTACTGCGCTGTTTATCAAAGCGAAGAGGATGAGAAAAGCAGTGGCACTTTTGCGTGTTGATCTTGCTTCTTCAAGATTTTATTTCTGATCAGAGAGGAGCTGTAAAATTGCTTTTTGCTTTACAGAGTTCAGCACTCTGAAGCTTTTTAAAAGCAGATATTCTTCTTTGCTCGAGATGATTTCATCATGATGGTATGGGGGCTCTTGTTTTGTTAAGAGATCTGCATAAAAAAAGGACAGGGGCACATTGAGCTTCTCAGCAATTTCTTTTAAGCGTCCGGCGCTTACACGATTGAGTCCCGTTTCATATTTTTGGATTTGTTGCGCGCTTATCCCTAAGTGGTTTCCTAGTTCTTTCTGAGACATTTTCAATATTTTCCGCTTAAAGCGAATTTTTTTGCCGATAAAAATGTCGTGAAAAAGGTTTTTGGTTTGCATTTCATGCCCCCCACCGGTTGCGAGCGCCCTCGCATTGGTATTCCGGGAGCTTGAAAACACTGAACTCAAATCAGCATTTTGCTTTTAGTGCTTGACAGCACCTGGACATAGCAAAATCTCCCGGAATTCCGGGATACCCACAAAGTGGGCTCATTTTTATGTTTGAGTTTCGGGTTTTCAAGTCCCTATTGATCGTTGCGTAGGCGACCAACAACCCATTGATTTATAATGATAATTTACTGTTTTGCATATTGAATGAGACCCCCGAATATTGTAAGATTCTCTCAATTCAAATCACCTTATGTTCAATCAATTAAAGTCACTTATTTGCACGTCATAAGCGGGGTTATCGTGTGGGTAGAAAACCGTTTAGAAAGGAACAAAAATGCCTCTTATGAATCGTCTTAATGCAAGGGCTGTCGCAACATTGGGGGCTGGCAAATATAATGATGGTGCCGGCTTGTTACTTCATAAGCGTAAAGATGGGGGTGCTCAATGGCTTTTACGCTATACCATCCACGGTCGTCGTCGTGAAATGGGATTGGGTGCTTTAAGAAATGTCTCTTTAAAAAAAGCTCGTGAATTAGCAACCCAATGGCGTTCTGTTTTACAAGAAGGTCGTGACCCCATTAAAGAACGTGAAAAACAAAAGCGTGAGGCAATGCGTAATCTCCATTATTTAAAAGATATCGCTTTAGATACTTTTGAAAGTCGTAAAGCTGAATTAAAAGGAGATGGTAAGGCTGGAGATTGGTTTTCACCTTTAAAACTTCATATTCTCCCTAAATTAGGTTGTATGCCGGTTTCAGAAATTACTCAAATAGATATACGCAATACACTTGCCCCTATCTGGCATACAAAAGCTAAAACAGCAGAGAGAGCACTAATTCGCCTTAATCTTTGCCTTAAACATGCTGCTGCCTTGGGTTTGGATGTTGATTTACAAGCAACAGAAAAAGCAAAGGCTTTGTTAGGCAAACAACGCCATAAAGCGCAAAATAGACCAGCAATGGATTGGAAAGAGATACCGGCTTTTTATAAAATGCTTTGTCAAAAAACAACCATAACACAATTGGCTTTGCGTTTGCTTATCCTTACAGGGGTTCGCACATATTCCTTATGTCATATTCATAAGGATCAAGTTGAAGATGATATATGGACCATCCCTGCTGAGAATATGAAAGGAAGGCGTGATGCTACAACAGAATTTCGTGTGCCTCTATCAACAGAAGCATTGGAAATTTTAAAACAAGCGCGCCTGCTATCTCGCAATGATTTCTTTTTCTCTGCAACTGGTCGGGGTCCCCTTGCTGATAATTGTATGGCAAACTACATGCAAAAAACTGGACTTAATGCCTGCCCGCATGGTTTTCGGTCTAGTTTAAGAGATTGGTTAGCAGAAACAACCGATGCTCCTTTTGAAGTCGCTGAAACCATTCTAGGTCATACGGTCGGGGGTAAAGTAGAGCGTGCTTACCGTCGTACTGATTATTTAGAACAGCGCCGTGTTTATAGAACAGCGCCGTGTTTATATGAATAAATGGGCGGCTTATGTTATAGGCCAATCTTAAAAGATGGGGTTTTGTACCC